>NZ_JABWEF010000003.1:0-474622 GCF_013369445.1 Duganella sp. BJB1802
GGCGGAGAGGGCGGCCAGGTGGTGGCCGTCGACCGCGCGGATCACGTTCCAGCCGTAGGCTTCGAAACGGGCCGGGGTGTCGTCGGTGAACCAGCCTTCGACCTTGCCGTCGATCGAGATGCCGTTGTCGTCATACAGCGCGATCAGCTTGTTCAGGCCCAGCGTGCCGGCCAGCGCGCACACCTCGTGCGAGATGCCTTCCATCAGGCAGCCGTCGCCGACGAAGGCGTAGGTGTAGTGGTCGACGATGTCCAGGCCCGGCTTGTTGAACTCGGCCGCCAGCAGGTACTCGGACAGCGCCATGCCGACCGCGTTGGCGATGCCCTGGCCCAGCGGGCCGGTGGTCGTTTCCACGCCCGGCGTGACATCGACTTCCGGATGGCCCGGGGTTTTCGAGTGCATCTGGCGGAAGGACTTGATGTCGTCCATGGTCACCGCGTAGCCCGACAGGTGCAGCAGCGCGTAGTGCAGCATCGAGCCGTGGCCGTTGGACAGCAGGAAGCGGTCGCGGTTCACCCATTTCGGGTTGGCCGGGTTGTGGCTGTAATGGCCACTCCACAGCGCCACGGCGATCTCGGCCATGCCCATCGGCATGCCTGGGTGGCCGGAATTGGCCTTCTGGACGGCGTCCATTGCCAGCGCGCGGATCGCGTTAGCCATTGGGGTATGCGGGAGCGTAGAAGTCATGGTGGTGTGTCAATCACGGAGTTTGAATTCGTTTGCAGTAGGCGCGCTACTTTCTGAGCTGCGTATTTTACCAGAGCAGCGCCCGGCAAACCAAAAAGGGTGGCGCCCCTTGACGGAACGCCACCCCTTGGTCAGCAGCCGGCCGGGGCCGGCGTGTGACGCGCTTAGAACTTCTTGTTGAACTCCGCGCTGAACTTCATCGAACGTGGCGCGCTCATGTTCAGTACCGATTCGTACAGAGCGTAGCGGGCCAGGTTGGTGTTGTAACGCTCGACAACTTTCTGGACCGACTGATCGTTGAAGACGTTGAAGACGTCAACTTTCAGCGTCAGGCCAGGCAGCGCGGTCGGCTTGTACGACGCGTTCAGGTCCAGGGTTTTTTCCCATGGCAGACGACCCAGGGTGCCGCGTGGCGATGGCGTATTCAGGTCGCCGGTGGCGCCGAAGCAGTAGTGCGAAGCCGACTGGTAGTTGTAGCCGACGTCGTTCAGCGTGGTCGGGTTGGTACCCGAGCACGAGCGTGGACGACCCGAGGCGATGGTCACGAAACCGCCGACGGTCAGCTGTGGCGTCACCTCGTAGAAGCCGTAGCCCTTGATCTGGTGTTTGCGATCGTTAGGCAGCAGGCCGTCCGCGTACTTCATCAGCTGGGCGTAATCCCAGGTCTGGGTCGCCGCGACGTCGCCCTGGCCGGTCGTGGTGTCCGACAAGGTCTGGCCTTCCGTGTTGCCGGTGCTGCGGCTCAGGGTGTAGTTCAGCTTGCCGTACCAGCCGTTGCGGTATGGGTGCTCGGCAAAGAAGTCCAGCGCGGCGTACTTACGCTTGGCCTTGTCGAAGCCCAGGTCGGACTGGGTCAGGTGAACGCGGGTGTAGTTGCTCTTGGTGCCGGCATAGTCGACCAGGAAGTCGTTGGCTTCGCCCGGATTGAACGAGGCGCAGCTGAAACCTTCATAGTTCGACGTGTCGATGTTGTGGTCCTTGGCGTACTTGGTGAACACGCGGCCATCGCAGAAGTCGTCGATGGTCGATTTCAGGGTGCGGTAGGTACCTTTGACACCGAAGTTCAGGTCAGGGCTGTAAGCTTTTTCGAAGCCCAGCGTGATCTCGTCCTGGAACGACGGTTTCATGTCCAGCGCTGCAACGGTCTTCGGATCCTTGGCCTGGCCGAATTCATTGTTAGCCGACAGCACGCCGGTCACGGCGGTCAGACCGGTCGGCGCGCCGTGCGCGTCGGTGCCGGTGTAGGTGTAGTACTCGCTGGTGTTGAGCGAACCGTTGGCGCCACGCAGCGCGATCAGGGTCGGCATCTGCAGCGTGTAGCGGCCGGCGCTACCGAAGACCTTGAACGAAGAGTCGCCGTTGGCGTCCCAGACGGCCGACAGACGCGGCGCGATCTGGTTCTTCATTTCGATGTACTTGGTGCCGTCCTGGTTGGCGTTGTAGAAGCCCTCGCGACGGATGCCGCCGGTGATCAGGAGCTTCTTGGTCACTTGCCACTGGTCTTCCACGTACTGCGCGTCCTGGCCGGCGTAGGCGTTGGAGATGGTCGACGACAAGGTCTTCGACACATAGAAGCCCTGCGACGCCAGCGGGCCGCGGCCAGCCAGCACAGGAACCGTACCGCCGGCGACGGTGGTCGGCTTGTTCGGATCGGTCTTCAGGTAGGTCCACAGCGCGCCGCCCGCCAGCGCGTCACCGGCGTTGAGCGAGGACATCGAGTTGTTGTCCAGACCGGCGCGCAGCTTGTGGTCGCCCAGCTTGTATTCGAGGTCCAGGCGTTTCGAGATGACGTTGTCCTTGGAGCCGTTGAATGGCTGGTTGGTGCTGAACGGCTGGCCGCCGCTGTAGTTCAGGCCCGGGGCCTGGTTCTCAGGCGAGGCGGTGACCTGCGCCAGCGTTGGATCGTAGCCGGTCGGCGTATAGACGTGGCTGGCGCGCGATTTGCCGTACAGCGCGTTGATGGTCAGGTCGTCGGTGATGTTGCCGATGTAGCGCAGGATGTTGGCCTGGCCGCCGTTCGCGTTGAACGGACCGTATTCTTCGTGGGTCGAGGTATTGACGGTGCTGCCGATGGCACGGGTCGCGTAGTCGTACGAACGGTACTGGGTGTTGGTCTGCGGCAGATCGCCGAGGCCGGTGTACTCGAGACGGTGATTCTCGTTGATGTTCCAGTCCAACTTCATGTAGTAGCGCTTGGTGTTGGTCTGGTAGTCGCGCCAGCCGTTGGAGGCGTTGGTCAGCGCCGTGCGGCCGTTGTAGACGCCCGACACCTTGTCTTCGGTCTGCTCCAGGGCGACGAAGGCGAACAACGTGTCCTTGATCAGCGGGCCGCCGACATAGGCGGAATACTGGTTCTGTTCGCGGTCGTTGTCTTCGCGGCGGATGCGCAGCGAACCGTCGGTGCCCTTGGCAGGGGTGGTCGCGGTGGCCGGCGTGTACGGGAACTTGCCGGTATTGGCGTAGTACATGTCCTTGTAGCGGGCGCGGGTGTCTTTCGGCGAGGTCGAGACCATGCCGCCGACTTCCCAGGTGTTGGTGCCGGATTTGGTGGTGATGTTGACCACACCGCCGACCGAACGGCCGAATTCGGCGCCGTAGCCGCCGGTCAGCACCTGCGCCTGGGCGATCGCGCCGAACGGCAGTTCAAAGCCGCCCAGCTGGGTCAGCGGATTGGTGACAGGGAAACCGTTGATGTAGTACGCGTTTTCCGACGCGCCGCCGCCGCCCAGGCTGGAGCCTGCGGCATAGGTCGGGTCACCGTGGGTGGTGTTGGGCGCCAGTTGCACGATGGCGTCGACGTTGCGGGCGATCGGCAGCTTGTCCAGTTCGCGCGCGGTGAAGGTGGCGCCGTTGTTGGCGCTGGAGATGTCGATGCGGCTGCGGCGGCCGGTCACTTGCACCGACTGCACGCCGGTGCTGAACACGGCCTCGACACCCTGGCCCGCCAGCACTTCGAGGCTGGTGGTCGAACCCGCCGCACCGCCGCTCATCAGCGTAACGCTGTAGCGGCCGATCGGCATGGAGGAGACGCTGAACCCGCCGCTGGCGTCGACCGCGGTGGTACGCGTCTGGTTGGTGTCCAGATTTTTCAGCACGACAGTGGTCGCGGTGCCTGGAGCAACGCGGCCGTAGACGGTACCGCTGGCGTTCGACTGCGCCATTGCCGGCTGCATCACGGCAACGGTCATGGCCGCTGTTCCGAACGCGATCGACAGGGCGTTGACTAAAACTGTTTTCCTGAGCATGGTTTTTCCCAATTTAAATAAAAAGATTTGCCTTTGTAGGCAATGAAGCCCGTCTCTCGTGGAGACTTATTTACCAAAATCAAGGCTGTATAACTCAGCCTTCTTCTTATAAAAACATGCATATGGCAAAGCTGTCAACAACGCAACTTTCCCTTACACAAGAAAACAACGTGATCGCAAAAAATCTGTATCAAACGGTATAAATCAATATCCATTGTTCCAACAATACTTTATGATGACGACGCACATTCCCTTTTCGGATTGCAGCTCTTGAAAATTTTATATTGATAGTTGGCCTTTTTTCGATACAAAATTATCAAAATCCGCGAATGACGAAATTTTCGTCAACCGGGCAAACCGGCGGTTTTCCCGCGGTGCCAGTGTGGCGCGGTAGCGACAGCACGGCGCCGCGATCGATCCTTCCCGCGCCGCAAACCCCATCCAGAAGACTTTCAGTCGCCAACACAGCGGTAATTCCCCGTCCAGCCCGGGCAGCGATTAAAATTGCCGACGACAATCTGACCGGATCCCCGCATGCCCCGTTTCTACGCCCCCCTCCCGCTGGCCGTCGGCCAAATCCTCACCCTGCCCGACGCCGTGGCCCACCATATCCAGGTGCTGCGCCTGGCCCAGGGCGAACTCATCACGCTGTTTGACGGCGCCGGCGGCGAATACAGCGCCACCCTGAGCCAGATCGAGCGGCGCAGTGTCACGGCCGAGGTCAAGGCCCACCACGCGCGCGAGGTCGAGCTGCCGTTTGCCGTCACCCTGGCGCAGGCGCTGCCCGAGGCCAGCAAAATGGACTGGATCATCGAAAAAGCCATCGAGCTCGGCGTGTCGGGCATCCAGCCGCTGGCGACGCAGCGCTGCGTGGTGCGCCTGTCGGCCGAACGCGCGGAGAAAAAAATGGGGCACTGGCAAAGCATCGTGGTGTCGGCGTCCGAGCAGAGCGGACGCAACCGGCTGGGCCGGCTGGCGCCGCTGCAGGACTACAAACAATGGATCGGCCAGCAGGACCTGCACAAGCGCATCATCCTGACGCCGCGCGCCGAGCAGTCGCTGGCCCACTGGGCGCGCCACCAGCCGGCGCAGCCGGTGACGCTGGTGGTCGGCCCCGAGGGCGGCTTGAGCGAGGCGGAGGAACAGCTGGCGATCGCCCGCGGCGCGCTGCCGTTGGCGATGGGGCCGCGCATCCTGCGCACCGAAACCGCCGGCCTGGCCGCGCTCGCGATACTGAGCGCAAGCTGGGGCGGCATGGATTAGGCGCGGCCGCAAGCCGACACCGGCGGCTTTTTTATGCCTGGACGCATACGGTAAAATAGCGGCTCGCGGGCCTCGCCCGCCTTCCTCCCCGCTAACTACGGGGCCCGTTATTTTTCGGAACGATCTGCCATGTTGCGACTCAATGAAGTAAAACTTCCCCTCAACCACGCCGAGGCCGAACTGCCGGCCGCCATCCTGGCCCGCCTGGGCATCGCCGCCGACGCCCTGCTCGGCTTCACCGTCTTCAAGCGCAGCTACGACGCCCGCAAGAAAACCGCGATCGTGCTGATCTACTCGCTCGACGTCGACGTCAAGGACGAGGCCGAAGTGCTCAAGCGCCTGCACCACGACACCCACCTGATGCCGTCGCCGGACACCTCGTACAAGTTCGTCGCCCACGGCGAGCAGCTCGCCGGCCACGACCAGAATCCGCGCCCGGTGGTGATCGGCACCGGCCCGTGCGGCCTGTTCGCGGCGCTGATCCTGGCCCAGATGGGCCTGCGCCCCATCATCCTCGAACGCGGCAAGCAGGTGCGCGAACGCACCGTCGACACCTTCGGCTTCTGGCGCAAGCGCGAACTCAATCCCGAGTCGAACGTGCAGTTCGGCGAAGGCGGCGCCGGCACCTTCTCGGACGGCAAGCTGTACAGTCAGATCAAGGACCCCAAGCACTACGGCCGCAAGGTGCTCACCGAGTTCGTCAAGGCCGGCGCGCCGGAGGAAATCATCTACGTCAGCAAGCCGCACATCGGCACCTTCCGCCTGGTGAAGATGGTCGAGCAGATGCGCGCCAACATCGAGCAGATGGGCGGCGAATACCGCTTCGAGAGCAAGGTGGTCGACATCGACATCGAGCAGGGCCCGGACGGCGGCCAGGTGCGCGGCCTGACGCTGGAGAGCGGCGAGAAACTCGTCACCAACCACGTGGTGCTGGCGATCGGCCACAGCGCGCGCGACACCTTCGAGATGCTGCACCGGCGCGGCGTCTACATCGAGGCCAAGCCGTTCTCGATCGGCTTCCGCGTCGAGCACCCGCAGTCGCTGATCGACGCCTGCCGCTTCGGCCCCAACGCCGGCCACCCCATCCTCGGCGCGGCCGACTACAAGCTGGTGCACCACGCCTCCAACGGCCGCGCCGTGTACAGCTTCTGCATGTGCCCCGGCGGCACCGTGGTGGCGGCCGCGTCCGAGCCGGGCCGCGTGGTGACCAACGGCATGAGCCAGTACTCGCGCAACGAGCGCAACGCCAACAGCGCCATCGTGGTCAGCATTTCGCCGGAAGTCGACTACCCCGGCCACCCGCTGGCCGGCATCGAGTTCCAGCGCCGCCTGGAGGAAAAGGCCTTCGAGCTGGGCGGCGGCACCTACAACGCGCCGGGCCAGCTGATGGGCGATTTCGTCGCCGGCCGCGCCTCGACCGCGTTCGGCAGCGTGGTGCCGTCGTACAAGCCGGGCGTGCACCTGACCGACCTGGCCACCATCCTGCCGGAGTTCGCCGTGACGGCGCTGCGCGAAGCCTTCCCGGCGTTCGACAAGCAGGTCAAGGGCTACTTCAAGCACGACGCCGTCCTGACCGGGCTGGAGACGCGCACCTCGTCGCCGATCCGCATCAAGCGCCGCGACGACACGCTGCAAAGCCTGAACACGCGCGGCCTGTTCCCGGCCGGCGAAGGCGCCGGCTACGCGGGCGGCATCCTGTCGGCCGGCGTCGACGGCATCAAGGTGGCCGAGGCGGTCGCCTTGTCCATGGCCGCCGACCAGCAGCCCTGATCCCCCCCCCCTGACCGGCCGCGGCAAGGCATCGCGGCGGCCGGCCCCTCCCCAGGCCCATTATCAGGCCGACAATCAGTCATCACATACCGCAACTTTGGCCCCATGAACATGGTTGCATGTTTGACGATCTCCTAGCACCAATCGGCCATAAACGACCAAATACTTTGTATTTTTGTGTAAAAAAATCGCTTTTTTTTGATATTCCTGTGAAATGTGTTGTTTATTTCACTGTTGTTACAGAAGGTGAATTGACCGTGGTGGGCTCCGGTGGTCTCATGCACGCCTTGGATAATTTATAGATGGATTATCCATTGTGGAATCTTTAATGACAAAGTATTAAGCCGCAACCTCGCTAGGAGTTCAAAAGCAATGATGATGGAAACTGTAATTTCGCGTTCACTGCGCCTGATGTTTTCGGGCAGCGCTGCACTGATCGGTGCAGGCCTGCTGGCCCAGCCAGTATTTGCCCAGGAGACCCCTGGCATGCAACGCGTGGAAATCACCGGCTCGTCGATTAAGCGTGTAGACGCTGAAACGTCGCTGCCGGTTCAAATCGTGACCAAGGCGGACATCGCCCGCACCGGCGCGACCAGCACCGAAGAACTGCTGCAGTCGATCTCGGCGTTCTCGTCGGCCGGCGGCACCAGCAACGCCACCGGCGCCGGCACCTCGACCGGCGGCCTGTCGTCGATCTCGCTGCGCGGCCTGGGCTCGACCCGCACCCTGGTGCTGGTCAACGGCCGCCGCCTGGCCGCGTTCGCCGGCAGCGACGGCGCCTCCGTCAACGTCAACGTCATCCCGCTGGCCGCCATCGAGCGCGTCGAAGTGCTGAAGGATGGCGCGTCCGGCGTGTACGGCAGCGATGCGGTGGCCGGCGTGGTCAACTTCATCCTGTCCAAGCAGACCGACGGCGTGGAAATCACCGGCGGCTACGGCTCCCCATCGCAAAGCGGCGGCGGCCAGAACTCCAAGGCCTCGATCACCGGCGGCTACAACACCGACAAGCTGAACCTGGTTGTTTCGGGCTCCTACGAAAAAGAGAAGGCCCTGTTCGGCCGCGACCGCGACTACGCGGCCACGTCGACCAAGCTGCCTTACTACAACGGCACCGCGACCGGCCTGGGCAACATCCAGGGCTCGTTCACGCAGGGCAAAGGCAAGGACGCCGGCTTCAGCGCGGGCGGCTCCGGCTACGGCAACCCGCTGGCCATCGGCGACCAGTGCGGCACCATCAAGATGGGCACGCTGCAGAACGGCGCCAAGGGTTCGCCTTACTGCTACTACGACAGCGGCCCGGACGTCGGCCTGACGCCTGATCGCGAACTGTTCAACCTCACCGGCAACCTGACCTATCAGCTGAACGACAAGCACCAGCTGTTCGCCGACATGCTGTACTCGCAAAGCAAGGTCACCCAGACCTACCAGGCTTCGCCGGCGCGCGCCAGCTTCTTTGAAACCGACGGCGAGTTCGCCAAGCAGAAAGTGGACGCGGCACTGCTGCTCTTCCCAAGCAACCCGGCCTACCAGTCGATCGCCGCGCCCTACCTGCAAAGCCAGGGCTACACCTCGCTGATCGGCAAGCCGCTGGCGATCACCTCGCGCGTGTTCGACTTCGGTCCGCGCCAGAACGTCGACACCGCCAAGCAGGCGCGCGTGGTCGTCGGCGCCAAGGGCACCATCGGATCGGTCGACTACGAAGTGGCGCTGACCCACAACGAGTCCAAGCTCAACAGCGCTGTGACCACCGGCTACTTCTCGCAAGTGGGCTACGCCAAGATCATCAACAGCAGCAACTGGAACCCATGGGCCGCGGGCGGCGTGCAGACCGGCGCCCTGGCCGACCAGCTGAAAGGCGCGGCGTTCAGCGGCGACTTCCTGGCCGCCAAATCGAGCAGCAACTCGTTCGACGCCAAGATCAGCGGCGACTTCTGGACCATCGCCGGCATCACCCCGCAATACGCGGTCGGTGTCCAGTCGCGCAAGGAGAACTACACCACCAATCCGAGCGATGCCTACCAGTCGGGCGACATCTCCGGCCTGGGCGGTTCCGTCCGTCCGGTCGACCGCGACCGCACCGTGAACTCGGCGTTCGGCGAATTGAACATTCCTCTGACGAAGGCGCTGGAAATCAACCTCGGCGCGCGCGACGACCACTACGACGACGTCGGCAATTCGGCCAACTGGAAAGGCAGCGTGCGCTGGCAGCCAGTGAAGACCGTGGTGCTGCGCGGCTCCTACGGCACCGGCTTCCGCGCACCGTCGCTGATCGACCTGTGGCAGCCGCAGACGCTGGGCACCTCCGAACAGTTCACCGACCCGGCGACCAAGCAAACCGGCCAGCAAGTGAATTCGTGGACGGGTGGCGATCCGAAGCTGAAGCCTGAGAAGTCGAAGCAATATTCGTTCGGCGTCGTCTGGCAGCCGGTGTCGACCACCAGCATCGGTGTCGACTTCTTCAACATCAACATCCGCGACATCCTGGCCACGCCATCGGCGCAGGAAGTGGTATCGCGCTTCCGCGCAGGCGACCCGGCCTACGCCAACCTGGTGACGCTGAAGGACAACGAGGTCGAGAGCATCCACCAGATCCTGGCCAACACCGGCAACGCCAACGTGCAGGGCCTGGACCTGTCGGCCAACTGGAAGGACAACTTCAGCTTCGGTAAGCTGGAAGCCAACCTGAACGGTACCTACATGGATATCTTCGACCAGACCAGCCCGGGCGGCGTAGTGTCGCACAAGGTCGGCACCATCGTTGACAACGACGAGAACGGCACGCCGGTGATCGGCGCGCAAAACGGCGGCGTGATCCTGCGTTGGAAGCACCAGCTGGCCGGCACCTGGACCAAGGGCCCATGGTCGACCACCCTGGTGCAGAACTATCGCAGCGGCTACCAGGTTGGCCACGACCTGAACAACAACAAAGTGTTCATCTCGTCGGAAGCCATCTACGATGCCAACGTGACCTACCGCGGCATCAAGAACCTGACCCTGGCGGTGGGCGTGAAGAACCTGTTCGACAAGCAGCCTGACACGATCGGCACCGCGGTGACCAATCAGTTCCAGTCCGGCTACGACATCAACCAGTACGATCCACGCGGCCGCTTCGTCTACGTGACCGCCGGCTACAAGTTCAAGTAATCGTCAGCACGTAAAACAAAAAGCCCGCGCGATCCAGTTCGCGCGGGCTTTTTTTCGTCTGTTTTCCATCTACAACCAGCCGGCCTTCTTGAAGCGCCGGTGCAGGTACAGGCACACGCCCACCATCACCGACAGCGCGAACGGATAGCCGTACTTCCATTCCAGCTCCGGCATGACCTTGAAGTTCATCCCCCACACGCCGGCAAACGCGGTGCAGATCGCGAAGATCGCCGCCCACGCCGCCAGCCGCTTGTTCACTTCGCTCTCCTCGATCGCCACCATCGACAGGTTGACCTGGATCGCCGTGGCGATGGTGTCGCGTATCGTGTCGAGAGATGAGCTGATGCGGTGCAAATGGTCGTGCACGTCGCGGAAATATTCCTGCGTGTCCTGGCACATGGCCGGCACGCGGCCGCCGTGCAGCCGCCCGACCGCCTCCATCAGCGGCGACACCACATGGCGCACAATGGTCACCTTGCGCTTGAGCTCATACAGGCGCTGGATGTTGTCGCGCTGCTTGCCCTGGCTGAAGATCAGCTCCTCGATTTTTTCCAGCTCCGTCTCCAGCATGTCCAGCACCGGGAAGTAGCGGTCCACCACCGCGTCCATCAGCGCATACAGCACGAAGGCCGGGCCGAGGCGCAGCATGTGCGGCTCCTTTTCCGCGCGCGCGCGCACGCCGAGGAAGCCCTGCTGGCTGTGGCCGTCGCGCGAGGACAGCACGTAGCTGTCGCCGACGAACATGTCCACCTCGCCGATGGCGACGTCGCCGTCGCGGCACTCGATGGTCTTGACCACCACGAACAGCGAATCGCCGTACTCCTCGATCTTGGGCCGCTGGTGGCCGCGCCGCGCATCCTCCACGGCCAGCTCGTGCAGGCCGAACTCCTGCTGCATGATCGCCAGCTCGTCCGGCTGGGCGTCGCGCAACGCCACCCAGACAAAGGTCTCCGGTTTCTCGATGTACTCGCTGATCTCCTCGACGGGAATGTCCGCCAGCTTCTGGCCGTCCTGATAGGCCACGCAATTAATCAGCATACTGTTTCCATTAAAAAAAAGCTCCTGGCTTCGTCAGCCAAGAGCTTACCTCAAACCGGCGCGGCAGCCTGGATCAATCGTCCTTGGCGCCGTCGATGCCGAGTTCGGCGATCTTGCGGGTGATGGTGTTGCGGCCTATGCCCAGCCGCACCGCCGCGTCGTTCTTGCGGCCGTGCGTGTGCTTGAGCGCGGTGCGGATCAGCGCCGACTCGAACTGCCGGCCCAGCACCGCCATCACTTCCTGCTGCCCACCGCTGAGCATGCTGGCGGCCTGCGCCTCCAGCAATCCCAGCCAGGCGTCCGGCGCGCCGGCCGCCGGCTGCGTGCTGGCGGACTCGGCCACCGGAACCGACATCACCGTGCCGTGGTGCTGGATCGGCGCGTAGCTTTCGGACGGCGCCGCCGCATGACCCTGGCCCTGCTCCTGGGTCAGCTCCAGCGGCAGGTCCTTCACCTCCACCGTCTGGCCCGGCGCCATCACCGTGATCCAGTTGCACAGGTTTTCCAGCTGGCGCACATTGCCCGGCAAGTCCAGGCCGCTGAGGAACTGCAGCGTGGCGTCGCTCATGCGCTTGGCTTCCACGCCCAGCTGCTTGGCGCTCTGCACCAGGAAGTGGCGCACCAAAATAGGGATGTCCTCGCGCCGCTCCCTCAAACTGGGCAGGCGCAGGCGGATCACGTTCAGGCGGTGGTACAAGTCCTCGCGGAACAAGCCTTCGCGCACGCGCTGTTCAAGGTTCTGGTGCGTGGCGGTGATCACGCGCACGTTGGCCTTCAGCGGCTGGTGGCCGCCGACGCGGTAGAAGTGGCCGTCCGACAGCACGCGCAGCAGGCGCGTCTGCAAATCGAAGGGCATGTCGCCGATCTCGTCGAGGAACAGCGTGCCGTTCTCGGCCTGCTCGAAGCGGCCGCGCCGCGTGGTCTGCGCGCCGGTGAAGGCGCCGCGCTCGTGGCCGAACAGTTCGGATTCCAGCAAGTCCTTCGGGATCGCCGCCGTGTTCAACGCGATGAAGGGCTGCGATGCGCGCGGGCTGTGCTTGTGCAGCGCGCGCGCCACCAGCTCCTTGCCCGAGCCCGATTCGCCGGTGATCAGCACCGTCACGTTCGACTGCGACAGGCGGCCGATGGCGCGGAACACTTCCTGCATGGCCGGCGCCTGGCCGAGGATCTCGGGCGTTTCCGACGGACCGGATTCGACGCTGGTCTCGCGCAGGCTCTCGTCCAGCGCGCGGCGGATCAGCTCGACGGCCTTGTCGATGTCGAACGGCTTGGCCAGGTATTCGAAGGCGCCGCCCTGGAAGGCCGCGACGGCCGAGTCCAGGTCGGAGAAGGCGGTGATGATGATGACCGGCAGGCCGGGGAAGCGCGACTTCACCAGTTGCAGCAGGTCGAGGCCGGAGTCGCCCGGCATGCGGATGTCGGACACCAGCACCTGCGGCGTCTCGAACTCCAGCGCGGCGATGGCGTCGCGCGCGTTGGCAAAACTCTTGGTGGCGAGGTTTTCCCGCGCCAGCGCTTTTTCCAGTACCCAGCGGATCGATTCGTCGTCGTCTACTATCCAGATTGGCTTCATGTGTTGTATGTATCCCGCAATATGGATCGTCAATCAAGGGACTCGGCATCCGCCCCTGCTTGCCCTGGCTTATGGCAACGGCAGCAGGATACGGAAGTCCGTGTATCCAGGCCGGCTCTCGCACTCGATCACGCCCATGTGCTGCTGCACGAAGGTTTGCGCGAGGGTCAAGCCCAAGCCGCTGCCCCCTTCCCTGCCCGATACCAACGGGTAGAAAATCCGGTCGCGGATCTGGGGTGCGATACCCGGTCCATTGTCGATGATATGCAAGTCTAATGCCAGCCCGTAGCGGACCTTGGCCAGCGTGACCTGGCGGGCCACGCGCGTCTTGAAAACGATCTCCGCATCGCCCGCCTCGATGCGCGCCGCCAGCGCCTGGGCGGCGTTGTGCGCGATGTTGAGCACGGTCTGGATCAGCTGTTCCTTGTCGCCCCGGAACTCGGGGATGGAGGCGTCGTAGTCGCGCAGGATGGTCAGGCCGGACGGGAACTCGGCCAGCATCAGGCTGCGCACGCGCTCGAGCACTTCGTGGATGTTGACGTCGCCGACGATGTGCGGCCGGCGGTGCGGCGCCAGCAGGCGGTCGACCAAGGTCTGCAGCCGGTCCGCCTCCTTGATGATGACCTGGGTGTACTCGCGCAGCTGGCCCGCGTGCAGCGCCGGCAGCTCCATCTCCAGCAGCTGCGCCGCGCCGCGGATGCCGCCCAGCGGGTTCTTGATCTCGTGCGCCAGGTTGCGGATCAGCTCCTTGTTGACCTGGCTCTGGTCGAGGATGCGCTCCTCGCGGTCCAGCTTGAGGTGCTGCAGGTGCTCGCGCAGTTCGATCAGCACGTGGCCGGCCGGGTCGTCCAGCGCCGAGACGATGCTGTGCACATGCAGCGGATCGCGGCCGGCGCGCTCCAGGGTCAGGTCCTGGCGCAGGTCGGAGAACTTGTGCTCGCGCGCCTGCGTGCAGATGTTGTCGAGCTCGGTGGGATTGAGGAACTGCGCGCTCAGCGTCTGGCGCGACAGGGCCTTGAGCGAGCTCTCCAGCAGATTCTCGGCGGCCGCGTTGGCGTAGACGAAGCGGCCCTCGGGATCCAGCAGCACCACGGCCGAAGCCAGCAGCTCCAGGCCCGCCAGGGCCGCCGGCCGGTACTTGCCGGCGTTATGTAGACTCGTCATCGGATGTTCGCGATCTCACGTTTCAATGCTTCGATATTTTTTTCCGAGCGGCTGATGCTGTCGCGCATGCCGGCCACCCGGTCCAGGTATTTGGCGTAGTTGCGCTCATCGCCGCGCCGTTCCGGCTCGCCGTTGTTGAACTCCTTGCGCAGCTCGGCCAGCTTTTGCGTCTCGCTCTTCAGCTCGTCCTCCAGGATGCCGCGGCGGTCGGCGTCGCGCGCGCGCTGCTCGGCGCTGTCGACGCGGGGAAAATCGCCCGGCGTGCCGACCGGCGCCGGCACGTTGCCGCGCGCGGGCGCGGCCTGGCGGCGCGGCGGCGCCGGGATCACGGCGCCCGGCAAATCCATGGACTTGCAATGGCTGCCGCGGTTGACGTCGGTGTACTCGATGCTGCCGCTGGGCGAGACGCATTTGTAGATCTGCGCCTGGGCCGCGCCGCAGCCCAGCAGCGCCAGCGACGCCATCGACACACATCGTTTGAAGCTAGTTGTCATTCGAAATCCGTGGGTGAAACTATCCATCCCGAATATACAACATCCAAAGAAAAACGCGGGGAAAGCTCGGCTCGCCCCGCGTTTTTTGCTGCGCTACAGGCACCGGCGTGGCCGATGCGTTGCTATTACAGCGAGTAGTACATGTCGAACTCGGCAGGGTGGGTCGTCATGCGCATGCGCTGGACGTCCTGCATTTTCAGTTCGATGTAGGCGTCGATCATGGAATCGCTGAACACGCCGCCACGGGTCAGGAACTCGCGGTCTTTGTTCAGTGCGTCCAGTGCCTCTTCCAGCGACGAGCACACGGTTGGGATCAGCGCGTCTTCTTCCGGCGGCAGGTGGTACAGATCTTTCGATGCTGCCTCGCCCGGATGGATCTTGTTGGCGATACCGTCCAGGCCGGCCATCAGCAGCGCGGCGAAGCACAGGTACACGTTGGCCAGTGGATCCGGGAAGCGGGTTTCGATACGGCGGCCTTTTGGATTGGCCACGTGTGGAATACGGATCGAGGCCGAACGGTTACGGGCCGAGTACGCCAGCTTGACCGGTGCTTCGAAGCCTGGAACCAGACGCTTGTACGAGTTGGTGCCTGGGTTGGTGATCGCGTTCAGCGCCTTGGCGTGCTTGATGATGCCGCCGATGTAGAACAGCGCGGTTTCCGACAGGCCTGCATAGCCGTCGCCGGCGAACAGGTTGACGCCGTCTTTCCAGATCGACTGGTGCACGTGCATGCCGGAACCGTTGTCGCCAACGATAGGCTTAGGCATGAAGGTGGCGGTCTTGCCGTAGCTGTGGGCCACGTTCCAGACCACGTATTTCAGGTTCTGGGTCCAGTCGGCGCGCTCGACCAGGGTCGAGAACTTGGTGCCGATTTCGTTCTGGCCGGCGCCGGCCACTTCGTGGTGGTGCACTTCGACCGGGATGCCCAGCGATTCGAGGATCAGGCACATTTCCGAACGCATGTCCTGGAAGCTGTCGACCGGTGGCACTGGGAAGTAGCCGCCCTTGACGGTCGGACGATGGCCGCTGTTGCCGCCTTCGATTTCCTTGTCGGTCGACCACGAGGCTTCGTCGGAATCGATCTTGACGAAGCAGCCGGACATGTCGATCTTCCAGCGCACGCTGTCGAAGATGAAGAACTCTGGTTCTGGGCCGAAGTAGGCGGTGTCGCCCATGCCGGACGATTTCAGGTAGGCTTCAGCGCGCTTGGCGATGGAGCGTGGATCGCGGTCGTAACCCTTGCCGTCCGACGGTTCGATCACGTCGCACTGCATGAACAGGGTGGTCTCTTCCATGAACGGGTCGATGTTCGCGGTGTTTGGATCTGGCAGCAGAATCATGTCCGAAGCTTCGATGCCTTTCCAGCCGGCGATCGAGGAACCGTCGAAGGCGTGGCCCGATTCGAACTTGTCGATGTCGAAGTGCGACACAGGCACGGTGACGTGCTGTTCTTTACCACGGGTGTCGGCGAAACGGAAATCAACGAATTTGACTTCGTTTTCCTGGACCATTTTCAGAACTTCTGCGGCTGTCATTGCCATGCGTATCTCCTAAAGGAATGTGGGGCTCGTGCGCCATTGGTAAGCAGTATCCGTGCCAGCCCAAAGTTCCGGGGCTTGTGTCGATAGCGTCTTTGAACTCGCCGCCAAATGAATCTAAAATTCACGGGGGAGCCCAAGTGATGCTATTTGAGGCAGCTCAATACCGCACCAACCCGGTGCATATTCGAGATTTTGCACCGCATTTGTGCATTTCGAGGAATTTTCCAAAAATTGCACGGCTTTGGTGCGCCTGCGTGTGGTGCGTGCGCAGGAGGCCTATAATAAACTCAAACTTATTCCTGGAACATGACATGAGCAAAATAGACGAGATTCTTGCGCTGGCGCGCAGCCGCAGCAAAGACTGGCCCTATGCCGGCGCCGTGACGCCGCAGGAAGCGTATGAGCTGGTCAGCGCGGACAACGCGGTCAAGCTGGTCGATGTACGCACCCATGCGGAGCGCGACTGGGTCGGCCGGGTGGCGATACCGGAGGCCCAACATGGTGCGGTGCAGTGGAACCTGTATCCGGGCGGGATCGCCAACCATGAATTCATCGAGCAGTTGAATTCGGTGGCGCGCAAGGACCAGGTGATCCTGTTCCTGTGCCGTTCAGGCGTGCGCTCGCGCAGCGCCGCCAAGCTGGCAACCGAGCACGGCTACCAGCACTGCTACGACATCCTCGAAGGCTTCGAGGGCGAGAAGGACGAGCGCGGCCACCGCAAGAACATCAACGGCTGGTGCAAGGCCGACCTGCCCTGGATCGGCGCCTAGGTTCTACACCGCCGCGGCCTCGTCCGGTGCGGGCGCCGACTCGCCCATCAGGAACTGGATGCGCTTGCGCACGAACTGGATGTGGCTGCGCAAGCCGTACAAGCCGTCCGCGAACGATAGCGGGATCGACACCTGGTTGACCAGGTCCTCGATCTCGTTCAGGCGCACCAGCTGGCGCTCATAGACCTGCATGCGGATATCCTCCGGCGCCTCCTCCACCGCCTGCTCCACCGCGCGCAGCTGGCCGTACCAGCGGTACACGCGCGAACGGATGCGCCACACATACAGCGGCGGCACCACCTTGGACAGCGGCAGTATCAGCGCGCCCAGCGCCACCACCACCACCCACATGCGGTCGAGGAAATTGGCCAGCCAGAACGTCATGTAGCGCTGCAGCAGCGGCGGGCCGCTCTTGTAGTACTTGGCCGCCTCGGCGTCGACCGGGATCTCGGTGTACTTGGCCGACGGGAACTGGCCCTGCTGCGAGAACCATCCCGCGCCGCCGTGGATGCTGGCGGCCGCCTGCACGAACAGGTCCACCAGCGCCGGATGCAGGTCGTCGCGCGCCACCAGCGTGGCGGTCGGGGCGATCAGGTTGTAGTCCTCGGCCGGGATGTCGCGGCCCAGGTCGACGATCCCCTGCGGCAGCACCACATGCGTCAGGAACGGCAGCTTGCGCGCGTAAGCTTCCGCCTGGTTGAAATTGAACAGCTTGATGCCGGGGGTTTGCAGCAGCATCTGGATCAGCGGCGCTTCCGGCGCCGAGGTGAACACCAGGCCGTCGATGCGGCCCTCCAGCAGCTCCACGGTGGCCGGCGTGTTGGCCAGCGAGAAGCGCTCCACCTCGCCCTTCTCGACACCGTTCAGTTCCAGCACCTGACGGAACAGGCGCGGCGCGCCGGCGCCCTTGGGACCGTAGTTGATCTTCATGCCCCGCAGCTGGGTCAGCTGGGTGATGGGCGGCTTGCCCTTGGTCTCGCGCAGGAACAGCCACAGCGGCTCGACAAACAGGCTGCCCAGCGAAGTCAGTCCCTCGCGCTCGGCCGCCTCCTCGTTGGTGGAGCCGCTCTGCACGAAGGCGATATCGACCTCGCCGGCCTTGAGGCGCTTGAGGTTTTCGCCCGAGCCGGCGGACGGCACCAGCGTCACCTTGACGCCATGCTTGGCCAGCGCGGCCGCGTACTTCTTGCCGAATTCCGAGTAGGCGCTGTTTTCCTGGCCGGTGGCCAGGCGCACCGTGCGCGGCGGCTGCGGATCTACCAGCCAGTAGGCCAGCGCACAGACGGCGGCGATCAGGGCGATGGAAGGAGCGGCGGCGACGAACAAGTCCCGCAACGAAAACTGCGTGAACTTGAGGATTTTGGACATGTGGTGGCGTATCGGCTTCATGGGCTGATACATTGCCCACAAATCAACGTGGGGTCAAGTCTGACATTCGGACACGAGCTCAGCCGTAACGTCCGTTAGGGCTGAGCTCGTGTCCGAATGTCAGACTTGACCCCAATGTTTTGCCACCAATATTTAGCCGCCGCAGGCTTGCAGGGGCGGCGTTGTGGAGGCGGTGGCGTTGCCGCCGGTTTTAACGATCGCCGGCGGCACAGCCCCCGGCTTGGCGATTGGATGCGGTTCGATCAGCGGCATCAGGCTGGGCGCCAGCACCACCAGCAGCTGCACCGGCAGCGCGCTGGTGAAGTCGTAGTGCTTCGAGTCCGGCCCGTGCACGTAGGCCGTCATCGAGCCGAAGAAGCGCTCGCCGATGTTGAACACGAACGTCGCCGAGCGGTTCACGTAGCGCGATTCGATCAACCGTCCGCCGCCGCCGTACACGTCGAAGCGCTGGTCGCCGGTGCCGGTCTTGCCGCCGACCGGTATCACCTTGCCGTCCGAGCCGACGAAGGCCATGCGCGCCCGCTTGGCGGTGCCGTCCGACACCACGCCGCGTATCGCATCGGCCACCACGCGCGCCACTTCCGGCGAGATGACCTGTTCGTTGGTGGTGGCAGTGGCCTTGCTCACGATGGTCTCGTATGGCGTGCCTGCGGCGAAATGCAGCGAGCTGATGCGTTGGCTGCTCTTGCGCACGCCGCCGTTGACGATGATCCCCATCAGCTCCGCCAGCGCGGCCGGACGGTCGGCCGACGCGCCCAGCGTGGTCGCATACGACGGCACCAGCGATTCGAACGGATAGCCCATCTTCTTCCACTGCTTGTGGATCTCCATGAAGCCTTCCACCTCGATCAGCCCGGCGATGCGCTTGTCCTGCGCGTGCTTGTGATGGGTCTTGAACAGCCACTGGTAGACCTCCTGCCGCTCCTTCTCGCTGGCGGCCGTCATCTGCGACAGCGTCGCGCCAGGATGCAGGCGCATGTACGCCGCCATCCACAGCTCCAGCGGGTGCACGCTGGCCAGGTAGCCACGGTCGGCCAGCGACCATTTGTCGATCGCGTACTGGTCGTACAGCTTGGCCACGCGGTCTTCCGGCACTTCGTTCTGCGACGGCAGGTTGTCCTTCAGGAAGGCGGCGAACTGCTGCTGGCTGGCCAGCGGATACACGGTGCGGTGGATCACCGCCAGCCGCACCGGCGTGCTGCGGATGTTCGCCAGCAGGATCTTGTCCAGCTCGGACTCCGGCTTGCCCTTGTACTTCAGGTAGAAGCGCGCCAGGAATTCCTTGCCTTCCTTGTCGGCGAAACGCGCCAGGTATTGCGCGCGGCGCGGGTCGTCCGAATCGGCCAGCAGCGACGCCGACGAACCCGGCGTCTGGAACATGTAGTACTTGGCCACGTCGCGCATCAGGCGCACGAACACCAGGTTGGTGGAGTGGCGCAGCGCCTCGGTCACCGTCAGGATCTTGCCGTTGTCTTCCTTCGAGAAGTTGCCGAAGTGGTGCAGGCCGCCGCCGGTGAAGAAGCCCTCGCCCGGATTGCCGGAATACTTGCGCTCCATGGCCGCGTTCAGCATCGGCGTCAACTCGCGCCCGCCTTTATCCAGCGGCAGTGCCTTGAAATACTCCAGCGCCCATTGCGACAATTTATCCTGCGGATCGACCGTCACCTTGCCCAGCGCGGCCGCGTCCATGCCGCCGAACTTCTTGTGCAGCTGGTCGACGATGTCGAGGTAGGTCACCAGCGTGCGCAGCTTGGCGGTCGAGCCCAGGTCCAGCTTGGCGCCTTCGTTGATGTCCAGCGGCTGGTCGAAGTTGTCGGTCTGCAGGCGCAGCAGGTTGTTCTGCTCGCCCTTCTCCAGCAAGGTGAAGCTGTACACCACGTTGGCCGGATCGCCGTTGCCCAGCATGCCCTTGCCGGTCAGGCCGGCGGCCTTGGCCTTCTCGGGATCGCGCAGGTCGCGCAGCACCTGCGTGACGGCGGTCTGCGCCTGCGCGTCCAGCGTGCTGACCACGCTCAGGTCGAGGCGGTCCAGGTTGTACATGCGGTTGTCGCCCAGCAGGTTGGCCAGGTGGTTGCGGATCGCGTTCGACGCCTTGCGCGACACGAAGGTCATGGCCGGCGCCGACTCCACGCCACTGCCGGTGGCCGGATGCAGCTTCTGCTGCAAGGCCAGGTCGCGCATGGCCGGCGTGATGATGCCGTCCTGCGCCAGGATGCGCAGGTGGCTGTTGGCCAGCACCTCCAGGTCGGCAGCGCCGTTGCCCAGGTAGTAGCTGGGGCGGCGCTGCGCGATCATCAGGCTCAACGCTTCCTTGTAGGTCAGCGCGGTTTCCGCGTCGGGATTGTCGAGCTTGCCGCCGAGCAGACGGTTGAAGTCGGCGAAGCTGCGGCCGTACCATACCCACATGCCGTCGCCGATGCCGTTCACCTCGCCGTAGCCGGGCTTGGCCGACAGCGGCACCGTGTTCAGGTAGTCGATCACGATGCGGCGCCGCGCCTTGGTGGTGTCCGGCCCGTCTTGGTAGGAGCGCAGGCTGGCCGAGACCATCTGCTGCAGCTTGTCCTTCATCGAACCGGTGCGGCCCTCCGGCGAGTGGCGGTACTTTTCGATCTGCGTGGCCAGCGTGCTGCCGCCCGCCGCGCGATGGCCGCCGGCGACCGAGCTGACGCTCTTCTCGATCACGGCCTTGCCCAGCCGGTCCCATTCGACGGCAGGATTACGGGTCGGATATTTGGTGTCGAGCAGCTCGCGGTTTTCGATGAACAGCAGGCTGTTGACCAGCGCCGACGGCGCCTGCTCGAACTTGTTGTAGACCCGCTCGGGATAGCTGGCCGCGAACAGCTGCTGCGCGCGGCAGTCGTAGATCGTCAGGCCGGTCTTGGTCTTCTCGCGGTAGGTGGCGAACACGCCCATGTCGGCCAGCTCGGCCATCTTGGGCGAGATGCGCGCCTGCGCGCTGACCTGGTAGTCGCGCGCGCGCAGCTTGCCCAGGTAGTCCGGCAGGCCGGCGTAGCCGAGCCGCTCGTCGTACGGGCTGTCTTTCGGGAAGCGGATCGATTTGCTCGCGCCCGGTTCCATCTTGTACGTCATCTTGCCGACCAGGTCGGTGAAGATGCGCGCCTGCATGCTGGAGGTGCGGGTTTCCTGGATGCCCCAGTACACCGCGAACGACAAGCCGACCAGCAGCACCAGCAGGAAGGCGTTGCGCGAGCGCTTGCTCTTCGGCGGTGCGGTGGGCGGCGGCGCGTCCATCTGGGCCTGGGCCAGATGCGCTTCGGTCTGCTCGGGAGTGGGGGCTGGCACGACACGCAAGTGCCGTGGACGGCGATAGCCAAACGCTGCGGCGCCTGCGCGCAATTTGCGCACTGCGCGGACAACAAGACGGGGCCGGCGGAAACGACGATTGCTTAACATATGATTCAAACCGGTCAGCTGTTTCAGTAAAACTTACTCGGACTTGCTAGCTTCCATTGCACCACATCGGCGGCGCATCCACCGGCGCGGAGGCAGAATAATTTCACTGCGCCGTTTGTTTTTCGCAAAAAAACAACGGCGCTCTCTCCGAGGAAAGAGCGCCGTCCGGACCCATCCGATAGCAGTGTGATACTAAGTGTTGCTGAACTCTACATTAAGCTTCTTCAGCTCCGCGCACAAATGCAGAAACGCTGTGGCCGTCTGGGCCGCTTCGCCTTTGACACCCAGCTCGATATGCCGGCGCGTGTTGGCGTCGCCCACGCTCGGCAGGCTGAACACCTTCACGCGCGGGAACTGCGCCTCGATCGCCACCATCAGCGGCGTCAGCGCCGATTCGGCCGCCTCGTACACCAGCACCGACTGCTCCAGGCGCGGCTCGCGGTTGAACAGGTCGGCGTAGTGGTTGTCCAGCACCCACTCGATCATCGGCCAGGCCATCACCGGGAAGCCCGGCACGAAGTAATGCTTGTGCAGCGCGAAGCCGGCAATGTTGTTGTATGGATTAGGGATCAGCGCCGCGCCCTGCGCGAACTCGGCCATCTTCAGGCGGTGCAGGTTTTCTTCCGAGTTCAGGTCGACCTGCTGGCCGGCGTCCTTGCCCATTTGCAGGATGCGCTGCTGGATGTTGATCTTGCCCTGCTCGTGCATCACCAGCGGCAGGCCCAGCGCGTTGGCCGCGGCCAGGCGCGTGTGGTCGTCCGGCGTGGCGCCGATGCCGCCGCAGCAGAACACGATGTCGTCGCTGGCGAAGGTGCGCTTGAGCGTGGCCGTGATGCGCTCGGGATCGTCGGCCAGGATCTCGGCCCAGTTCAGCTGCAGGCCGCGCGCCGCCAGCATCTGCACGACCTTGGGGAAATGCTGGTCGACGCGCCTGCCGGACAGGATTTCGTCGCCGATGATGATGAGACCGATCGCCATGCTTGCCTGCTTTCTTTAAGGGGTGGACACCAGCGCCTCGGCGCGCAAGCGCGCCAGCGCATCGAGACAATAATACGCAAACCACAAGCCGGTGAAAATAAACACCAGCACATACAGCCAGATCGACGCCGCCGCCAGGAAGGGGAAGAACGCCACCGACAGCACCGTGCCGCCCAGCCAGATCGCGCCGGGCAAGGCGCCGGCCAGGCCGGAGATCACGCCGATCGCCAGCAGGCGCCAGCGGTGCGCGGCCAGGATATGGCGGCGTTCGTCGGCCGAGGCGTAGTCGGCCAGCGCATCGTAGACCATCACGCGGCAGGTCAGCCAGCCCCACAGCAGCGCCTGCACCACCATCGCCAGCGGCGGGAAGAAGTACAGCGGCAGCGTGACGATCCACAGGCCGATGAAGATCGCCATGCCGCCCAGCGCGGTGACGGCGCTGCCGACCAGACTGCCGCCCTTGCGCTGCTCCAGCTGCGGATAGTGGCGCAGGCCGACGTGGCGGCCGATCAGCGGCATGGCGATCACGCCGATGAAGATCAGCGCGGTCAGGATCATCAGCGGCAGGAACAGCAGCATGGCGATCAGCGGCGGCATCACGGTCTTCAGGAAGGCCAGGCCCAGCGAGGTGAGCAGGTTGCCGGCCGGCGCGAACAGGTTGTGCTCGGCGAACTGCGCGTGCACATAATCGATCAGCGGCTGCAGCCAGAAGTACAAGGCCACGGCCCACACGCCGACCGCCAGCAGGAAGGGCGCCAGGCTCATCGCCAGCATCTTGCCGTGCCATTGCGACAGGAAGGCGCGGCCCCAGGAACGGATCACATTGGTCATCAGACGACATCCTTGCGTGCGTATTCAACCATGCGCTTCAGGCCCAGCCATTGCTGCGACCAGAAGCCCTTGCCGTACTCGCGTCCCGGCGTGACCACGCCCTGGGCGTCGGTCTGCGGCAGCTGGTCGCGGATGCCGGTGGCGACAAAGGCCGGCGTGAAATTGGCGGTGCGGAAGATGATGTCCCAGATCGGCAGCAGCACGGCGAAATTGCAGCCGCCCAGCGTGCCCTTGCCGTGCGATTCGTGGCCGACGCCGATGGCGTGGTGCATGCGGTGGTAGCGCGGCGACACCAGCAGCCATTCGCCGACACGGCCGAAGTGGATACGCACGTTGGCATGCTGCAGGCTCTGCAGGATGCGCGAGACCGACACCAGCATCACGTACTGCGATGGCTCGACGCCGATGCACAGCGCGATCACGCCCATGTAGACGTCGCGCAGCAGGTCGTCGAGCAGGTGGTTGCGGTTGTCGCTCCACAGGTTCATGTTCTGCTGGCTGTGGTGCAGGCCGTGCAAGCCCCACCACCAGTTGAACTGGTGCGAGGCGCGGTGGTACCAGTAGTCGAAGAAATCCAGCACGACGAAGTACACCAGGAAGGCGCCCAGCGGACCGATGCCCGGCCACAGCGATTCCAGGTTGAACGGATGGAAGCTCTCGAAGCGCAGCATGGCGGCCAGGCTGTCCATCAGCGGATCGAGCGTGAAGAAGATCAGCACCGAGAACAGGCCGACGCGGTGCAGCACGGTGTAGATGAAGTCGTTCCAGCGCGCGCGCGGATCGGTGATCTTGTGGACCGGGATCATCGCCTCCAGCGGGCGCAGCACCAGGAACAGCAGGATCAGCTCCAGCACGCCGATCAGCAGCCATTCGGTGCCTTCGAACGCCTCCTCGACGAACTCGCCGAAGCCGAGCTGGAACACCAGCGGCTGGATCACCGTCTCGAACAACCAGCCTTGGGCGGCGCCCAGCCAGTCGGAAAATAATTGCATCATGGGTGTTTCGAACTCGGCTTGAACTGTGAAAGATAGTCGGGATGCTCGCGCAGCGTGGCGAAGCAATAACCTTTTTGCTCCAGGCCGCTGATCAGCGGCTCCAGGTTGGCCGGCGCCCACGCATCCTTGCGCGACCAGATGCCCATGTGGGCGACGAAGATGTCGCCATCCCGCAGATCGCGCAGGGACTTCTGCAACAATACCGCATTCGGGTAGGCCGTGCTGGAGAGCTCGTCGCCGGAGAAGCCGGCCGGCGCCCAGCCCACGTGGGCGTAGCCGCAGGCCTGCGCCGCCGCCAGCGAGCGCGGCGAGGTGCGGCCGGCCGGCGCGCGCCAGATCGGGTCGAGGTGCTTGCCGGTCAGTTCGACGAAGCGCTGGTCGACGCGTTTGATTTCCTCGCAATACTGCGCCGGCGTCAACGTCTGCACCTTGCCGGCGTGCGCGCCGAAGCCGGGCTTGACCTGCAGGGTGCCATCGGCGCCGTCCTTGACCAGCACGTCGTGGTCGAAGGTGTGGGAGCCGATCGCATGGCCCTCGGCCACGCGGGCCTTCCAGTAGGCCGACCAGGCCGGGTCCAGCGAGTAATCGCCGTTGATGGTTTTTTCGTTGGCCAGGAAGAAGGTGGCCTTGATCTGGTGGCGCTTGAGCGTGTCGGCGATCAGTTCGGCCTGCGACTGGCTGCCGGTGTCGAAGGTCAGGTAGATGGTGCCTTTGCAGGCGCTGTGACGCAGCAGCGCCGCCTGCGGCTTGGCGCCGGCGGCCGGTGCGGCCGTCACAGCCGCGGGCGCCGCCGCGGTGGCCTGCGCCGCGTGCATCGCGGATGCTGCCCGGGTGGCCGCTGTTGCAGGCTCTGTTGCTGCCGCGCCCATCGCGGCGGCAATGCCGGCGGCCTTGGCCTCGGCCGCGCGCCGCGCCGGGCCGTTGAGGCTGCGCGCATGGGCGTTGGCCGCGCGGGCGGCGTCGTTGAGGTCGCGCGCGTCGCTGTTGGCCGCGCTGGCCGTTTTGGCGTTATCTGCGGCCTGCGACGCCGGCGCGGCCGCCAGCGCCAGCATGGTCAGGGCGGCGGCGGCCTTCATTACATGCGCTGGGCGGAGTTGAAGAAGAACACGCCGTGCGGCGAGCGTCCCACCGGTATCAGCTTGGTGACCTTGCGGGTAGCCAGGTCGATCACGGCCACTTTCTTGATCCAGCGCAGCGTGACCCACATGGTCTTGCCGTCGGCGGTCACTTCCATGCAGTCCGGGCCGCCGGGCACATTGATCTGGCCGACGTTTTCCAGCGTCTTCTGGTCGATGATGTTGATCGAGTTCGACACCCGGTTCGACACGTACACATTGCGGCCATCGCCGGCCGAGCGGAAGTTGTGCGCGCCCTGCCCGGTCTTGATGCGCTTGACGGTCTTCTGGGTTTTCCAGTCGATCACCTCGACGTAGTCGCTGCCCATGATGCCGACCAGCAGATACTTGTCGTCCGGCGTCATGGCGATACCGGCCGGCAGCTTACCGACCGACATGGTCCACTTCAGCGTCTGCGTGGTCAGGTCGATGGCGCTGACCTGGTCGCTGCCCTGCTGGGTGATGAACACCATGTTGCTGGCGGCGTTGAAGGCCATGTGGCTGGGCAGCTTGGCCAGCGGGATGCGCTTGGCCAGCGTAAGGTTGGCGCCGTCGTACTTGTACAGGTCGACGCGGTCCAGGCGCAGCGAGTTCGACACGAACCACTTCTGGTCCGGCGAGAAGCCGATCTGGTACGGGTCGAGGATGTCCTTGATGGTGCGCTGGATCTGCCCGCTCTTCGGATCGAGGAAGATCAGTTCATTGCCCACCGAGCTGGCGACGATCAGGGACTTGTTGTCCGGGGTCGCCATCAGGTGGTGGGGTTCCTTGCCGACCGGGAAGGTGGACAGGTCTTTGTAGGTTTCCTGGTCCAGCAGCTGCACGGTGGCGTCGCGCGAGTTGAGCACAACCACCACGTTCGCCTGCGCGCTGCCGATGGCAGAGGCGGCGCAGACACAGGAAAGCACGATACGGCGGAAACTACGGAACATGTAAAAATCGCTTGAAAGACCAAAACGTTTATTTTACGTGCAAACTGCGCCGGGACGAGACAAATGCCGCAATTATTCCTTGCTGCGGACGCCCTGCTACAATTCGCGATTGTCATTAACGTCCACATAGAAGGAAAATCATGTCCACCATCACCACCGACTCCGGCCTGCAATACATCGAACTGACCGTGGGCGAAGGCGACGTCGCCAAAGCCGGCCAGAACGTCACCGTGCACTACACCGGCTGGCTGCGCAACGACGACGGCACCAAGGGCCCGAAATTCGACTCCAGCAAGGACCGCAACGATCCATTCGAATTCGCGCTGGGCGCGGGCATGGTCATCCGCGGCTGGGACGAAGGCGTGCAAGGCATGAAGATCGGCGGCGTGCGCCAGCTGATCATCCCGGCCGACCTGGGCTACGGCTCGCGCGGCGCCGGCGGCGTGATCCCGCCGAACGCCACCTTGATTTTTGATGTGGAACTGCTCGGCGTTTAATGACGCTCCGCTAACGCTGCCAGTTGCGGCGTAAAGCCTCCAACTCCGCTCGCGTGTCGAGCATGCCGCCGACGATGCGCTGGTCGATCGCCTCCAGCAGCGCCGTCGGCATCTCGCTACCGGCCATCCGGTAGCTGGCTGGCGCCGGCAGCGGCCGCGCGTTCTGCACCAGCACCGGTATCCGCCACTCATCGCTGCCACGGCAGGCGATCCCCACCAGATCCTGATTCAGTCCCACCAGCGTGAAGCTGCGGCAGTAGCCGCCCTCGTTCGACAGAAAACTCAGCCCGACCCGCACATCGCCCTCGGACGGCGCGGCGCCGCCCATCTGCTGGGTCAAGGCGCGGTCCAGCCGGCCCTGCGCGATCAGCATGCCGTTGCGGCTGAACACGGTGGTGGGCGCGGCGGCCGGTTCGCCGAACCAGCCCGGCTGCCAGCGCGCCAATCCGAACCGGCCTGCAGCCAACCCCAGCACCATGACCAGCCCCAGCGCGCCCCACTCCAGCCAGCCCCACTGGCGCTTGGCGGCCTTGCGCGCGGCCAGCTGCTGCGCCGCGCGTTGCGCGCGCACGGCGGCCAGCTGCACCACATTGGCGTGGCGCGGATGCGGCGCCTGGTCCGCGTAGCGCTCGTCGCGCGCGGCGCGCCGGCGCGCCACGCGGCGGCCGATGCTGCCGTCGCGGCGCATGGCGGATTCGACGGCGCGGCGGGTGGCGTCGTCCAGATCGCCGTCGGCATAAGCAATCAGTGTCTCGTCTGAAAAGGTCATGATTCCCGTCCTGGATCGCCCCATCATAAACCTTTTTGCAGCGCGATGCGGCGCCGCGCGCATCGCGTAGAGCCAGTAAACACGGGGGTTTTATTGCACTGCAGCGTGGCACGGCAGCTACTGCAAGGGTTACTTCGTACAGAAACCATTACATTTGACAATATTTATGCTAATCTGCGCGCTCTAATAACCAAGGAGGTAGTAATGAAAAAAGGCGAATTGATTGCAGAATTTGCGAAACGCACTGAAGTGTCCGCTGCTGCCGCCAACGGTGCAGTGAATACTCTGATCGCCATCATCACCGAGCGTCTGAAAAAAGGCGACACGGTAGGCATCACCGGCTTCGGCACCTTCTCCGTAGCGAAGCGCGCAGCCCGCAAAGGCCGCAATCCTGCAACCGGCGAAGCGATCAAGATCGCCGCGTCGAAAACCCCAAAATTCTCGGCTGGCGCGACCCTGAAGTCGGCAGTCAACCCGACGAAGAAGAAGTAAGCGCAGGCCGGCACGCGGCGTTCGCGCCGCGGTGCCAGTGCCCGCGAGGGCATCGGAAACGGCGGTACAAGCCAGGTCTTCGGACCGGCTTGTCCGCCGTTCTGTTTTTGAGGAGACCCTCTAGCGGTTTTCGCGGCGGCTGCGGGTATGATGGCGCGTACCCCACCCTACCGAGGAGAAGTGATGAGTTTAGAAGAGCAATTCGCGCAAGCCCAGCTGGATTCCAAGAACCTGCCCGAGCGCCCGGACAACATGACGCTGCTGAAGATCTACGCGCTGTTCAAGCAGGGTTCGGCGGGCGACGCCACCGGCGAGCGTCCCGGCATGACCGACTTCGTCGGCCGCGCCAAGTTCGACGCCTGGGCCGCCCTGAAAGGCACCTCGCTGGACGAGGCCAAGCAGCAGTACATCGACCTGATCGAAGGTCTGAAATAAGCAAAACCCGGCCGGAGCCGGGTTTTTTCATGCGGCGGAAAACACCCGGCGCATCTTGTCGGCCACCTTGGCCTCGATCTGCGACGAGAACGCGCTGAACAGGAAGCCCAGCGCGATATGCAGCCTGGCCTGGTCCGGCAGCAGGCTCAGCGAACCGCTGACGCCGCTGCGCTCGAAGCGCAACACATCGCCGTCCCAGGCGCATTCCAGTTCGAATTGTTCGGCCAGCTTGTCGGCCACTTGTTGGGCGGCCGCGCGGGCCTGCTCAGGCGCCAGGTGGTGCGCCTGGACGATGTTGATGTCAGCCATCCGGCATCCTCGGTCAATTAAGAAGGCGACATGATGCCAGTTGCGCCGCAGCCGCGCCAGCACCGGCCGAAACTTGTTCGACATCAAATTGCCATCCATCTCCGCCCGCCCATGCTCCCCGAACGCATTTGCTTATAGGTATTGTATATAAGCGCAGTTTGTGAGAAATAGCGAATTACCTTAAAATACAGTGCTTTGCCGAGGTTAGCCGGGCCATCCCACCGCCGCCGACGCCGCTGCACACCAACATTGATAGGACTGTTATGACCCACGTTGTCACCGAATCTTGCATCAGCTGCCGTTACACGGACTGCGTCGATGTTTGCCCGGTAGATTGTTTCCGCCAAGGCCCGAACTTCCTCGCCATCGATCCCGACGAGTGCATCGACTGCGCCGTGTGCGTGGCCGAATGCCCGGTCAACGCGATTTTCGCCGAGGAAGACGTGCCGGGCGACCAGCAGCAATTCATCAAGATCAACGTCGACCTGGCCCGCAACTGGCCGTCGATCACCAAGACCATCCCGCCCCTGCCGGAAGCGGAGCAGTTCAAGGACGTCAAGGAAAAGCTGCACCTGCTGGTACGCTAAGACCCCGCGTCTGGCCAGGCAGCCCAGGGCAGCGCCTTCCGCGGACGCTGGCGACAGCCGCCGCGCAGCCCAGTGTTGCCTAACCATTATTGAAATAACAGGAAACCACGTATGAATAGCACTGTCACTCCTCCTGGCGTCATCGAAGCCGATGCCGTCATCATCGGCGCCGGCCCGGTCGGCCTGTTCCAGGTCTTCGAACTCGGCCTGCTGGAAATCAAAGCCCACGTGATCGATTCGCTGGGCGCGGTGGGCGGACAGTGCGTGGAACTGTATCCCGACAAGCCGATCTACGACATCCCCGCCGTGCCCTCGTGCACCGGCCAGGAACTGACCGACAACCTGCTCAAGCAGATCGAGCCGTTCGAGCCGACCTTCCACCTGGGCCAGGAAGTGACCAAGGTCGCGCGCCGCGACGACGGCCGTTTCGACGTCGAGACCAGCACCGGCACCCAGTTCATCACCAAAACCATCTTCATCGCGGCCGGCGTCGGCTCGTTCCAGGCGCGCACGCTGAAGGTGGACGGCATCGAGGTGTTCGAAGGCACGCAGCTGCACTACAAGGTCAAGGACCCGGCCATCTTCGAAGGCAAGAACCTGGTCATCTGCGGCGGCGGCGACTCCGCGCTGGACTGGGCGCTGAACTTCGTCGGCAAGGCCGAATCGGTCGTCTTGCTGCACCGCCGCGAAGACTTCCGCGCCGCGCCGGCCTCGGTCGCCAAGATGAAAGCCTTGTGCGATGAATACGAGATGCAGCTGATCATCGGCCAAGCCACCGGCTACGAAGCCGGCGACGACGGCAAGCTGTCGCAGCTGAAAGTGACCGGCGCCGACGGCGTCACCCGCCGCGTGCCGTTGGACATGCTGCTGGTGTTCTTCGGCCTGTCGCCGAAGCTGGGCCCGATCGCCGAATGGGGCCTGGACATCGAGCGCCGCCAGCTGAAGGTGCAAAACACCGAGAAATTCGAGACCAACGTGCCGGGCATCTTCGCCGTGGGCGACATCAACACCTATCCGGGCAAGAAAAAGCTGATCCTGTCGGGCTTCCACGAAGCCGCGCTGGCCGCCTTCGGCGCCGCGCCGTACATCTTCCCGGACAAGAAGATCCACATGCAATACACCACCACTTCGCCGAAGCTGCACAAGGTGCTGGGCGTGGAAACGCCGGTCTTCGACTAAGCACTACTAGCGGTTGTCCTACACGAAAGCAGCGGAAACGCTGCTTTTTTTTTGATCCTGCTCTATTATTATTTGACCACGCCATCATTGTGGATACTACGTAGGCTTGCCCGGCAGTATTTTGGAATGCTTTACGTCACGAACAAAAATTCTATAATTTGGCTTATGATGTATGGTATTGGTGCATCGCACCAAGCTCTTGATCCCAGGAATACATATGCTCTACCACCTGCACGAAATGCAACGCTCGTTCCTGACGCCTCTGATGCAATGGGCCGACGCGTCCTCCAAGATGTTCACCAATCCCGTCTCGCCGCTGGCGCACACGCCGTTTTCGCAACGCATCGCCGCCGGTTACGAGTTGATGTACCGGCTGGGCAAGGATTACGAGAAGCCGGCGTTTGAAATCGACAACACCGAAGTCAAGGGCGAAACCATCGGCATCATCGAGCAGGTGGTGCTGCACAAGGCTTTCTGCCGCCTGATCCACTTCAAGAAGGACCTGGACGACAAGAAAACCAAGGCCCTGAAACAGCCGACCGTGCTGCTGGTGGCGCCGCTGTCGGGCCACCATTCGACGCTGCTGCGCGACACCGTGCGCGGCCTGTTGCACGATCACGACGTCTACATCACCGATTGGACTGACGCCCGGATGGTACCGCTATCTGAAGGCGCGTTCCACCTGGACGACTACATCTACTACGTGCAGGACTTCATCCGCATGCTGGGCCCGGACGTGCACGTGATCTCCGTCTGCCAGCCGACCGTGCCGGTGCTGGCCGCGATTTCGCTGATGGCCACCGCCAAGGATCCGAAGCTGCCGAAGACCATGACCATGATGGGCGGCCCGATCGACCCGCGCCGCTCGCCGACGCAGGTCAACAACCTGGCCACCGAAAAGAAATTCTCGTGGTTTGAAAACACCGTGATCTACTCGGTGCCGCCCAACTATCCGGGCTTCGGCCGCAAGGTGTACCCTGGCTTCCTGCAGCACGCCGGCTTCATCGCCATGAACCCGGGCCGCCACGCGCAGAGCCACCGCGAGTTCTACATGCACCTGGTCGAGGGCGACGACGAGCCGGCCGACAGCCACCGCAAGTTCTACGACGAGTACAACGCCGTGCTGGACATGCCGGCCGAATACTACCTGGACACCATCAAGACCGTGTTCCAGGACTTCGCGCTGCCCAAGGGCACGTGGATGGTGGGCGGCAAGCCGGTGCGTCCGCAGGACATCACCACGGTGGCGCTGTTCACCGTCGAGGGCGAGCTGGACGACATCTCCGGCGCCGGCCAGACCCAGGCCGCGCACGACCTGTGCAGCGGCATCCCGGCCGACATGCAGCAGGACTTCGTGGCGCCGCAGGCCGGCCACTACGGCATCTTCTCCGGCCGCCGCTGGCGCGAAGTGGTGTGCCCGAAGATCACCGAGTTCATCAAAAAACACGGCTAAGTCCGGCTCGCGGCCAAGTCCCCGCCCGCGCGGGGATTTTTTTTGTCCAGACAATTTATATCATGGCGTGATATATTTGGCGTTTTCCAATTCCGTGCCACCGTCATGCCCTCACGCCCGCCCCCGCTCGACAAGGCCGACTTCGCCGCCCTGTCCGAATTCCGCTACCAGATGCGCCGCTTCGAGCGCTTTTCCGAAGACGTGGTGCAGGCCAAGGGCATCACGCCGCTGCAGTACCTGCTGCTGCTGCACCTGAAGGGCTATCCCGGCCGCGACTGGGCCACCGTCGGCGAGCTGGCCGAGCGGCTGCAGGCCAAGCCGCACGGCGTGGTGGCGCTGGTGTCGCGCTGCGAGGCCGGCGGGCTGGTCGAACGGCGCGTCAGCGACAGCGACCGCCGCCGGGTCGAAGTCCACCTGCTCAAGGACGGCGAGGCCATGCTCGGCCAGCTGGCCGAGCTGCACCGCGCCGAACTGCTGTCGCTCGACGGCGTCTTCACCATCCCCAAACTCGACCGGGACGACCATGCCGAATAACTACGACAACCGCCGCGACTTCGACGGCAACGCCCGGCTGGTGCTGATCGCCGCCATCGCCGCCGTGGTCGGCGCGCTCAGCACGCTGACCGCCGACCTGCTGCTGCACGCCATCAGCTTCTTCACCAACCTGTTCTTCTTCCAGCGGCTCTCGACCGAGGCGGCCTCGCCGGCCGCGCACACGCTGGGCGCCTGGGTCATCGCCGTGCCGGTGCTCGGCGGCCTGGTGATCGGCCTGATCGCGCGCTACGGCTCCGAGCAGATCCGCGGCCACGGCATCCCGGAAGCGATCGAGGCGATCCTGTTCAAGAAGAGCAGCATGTCGCCCAAGGTGGCGGTGCTCAAGCCGCTCGCCTCCGGCATCGCCATCGGCAGCGGCGGCCCGTTCGGCGCCGAGGGCCCGATCATCATGACCGGCGGCGCGGTCGGCTCGCTGATCGCCCAGCACTTCCACCTCAGCGGCGCCGAGCGCAAGGCGCTGCTGGTGGCCGGCGCCGTGGCCGGCATGACCGCCATCTTCGGCACGCCCATCGCCGCGCTGCTGCTGGCGCTGGAACTGCTGCTGTTCGAACTGCGCCCGCGCAGCCTGGCGCCGGTGGCCGTGGCCTGCGCCGTGGCCGGCTTCCTGCGCCCGCTGCTGCTCGACAGCGGCCCGCTGTTCCCGCTGCGGACCGAGGCGCTGCCGCCGTCGGCCCTGCTGTCCTGCCTGGTCGCCGGCGTGCTGTGCGGCGCGCTGGCCTGGCTGCTGTCGACCGCGCTGTACCGCGTCGAGGACGGCTTCCACAAGCTGCCGCTGCACTGGATGTGGTGGCCCGCGCTGGGCGGGCTGGCGGTCGGCATCGGCGGCTATTTGCAGCCGCGCGCGCTGGGCGTGGGCTACGACGTCATCGGCGACCTGCTCAACAACCACCTGGCCGCCGGCGCCATCGCCGCGCTGTTGCTGGTCAAGGCCGTGATCTGGCTGCTGGCGCTGGGCTCGGGCACCTCCGGCGGCGTGCTGGCGCCGCTGCTGATGCTGGGCGCCGGCCTGGGCGCGCTGCTCGGCCCCTGGCTGCCCGGCCACGCCACGGCCGTGTGGCCGCTGGTGTTCATGGCCGCCACCCTGGGCGGCATGATGCGCGCGCCGGTGATGGCGGTGGTGTTCGCGTTCGAGCTCACGCACGACGTCAACGCCGTGCTGCCGGTGCTGGCCGCGTCCACCGTGGCCTACGCCTTCACCGTGATTACCATGCACCGCTCCATCCTGACCGAGAAGATCGCCCGCCGCGGCCACCACATCTACCGCGAATACGGCATCGATCCGATGGAGCGCCACAGCGTGGCCGAGGTGATGACCGCCACGCCCGACAGCATCGACGCGCAGCGGCCCATCGCCGAGGTGCTGGCCAGCCACTTCGGCACGGCGCAGCGCCACCGTGCCTTCCCGGTCACGCGCGACGGTGCGCTGCTGGGCATGCTGGACCGGGCCGCGCTCGACGGCGAGCGCGCCGCCGGCGCCGTCACCGTGGGCGAGCTGTTCGGCGTGAACGTGCCGATCTTCGCGCTGGCCAACGAAACCTGCCGCGCGCTGGCCACGCGGCTGGCGGTGCACCAGCTGGAGCGGCTGCCGGTGGTCGGCGACGCCCACACGCGCCGGCTGATCGGCATCGTCAGCCGCAGCGACTTGATCAAGCCGGCGCTGAGCCTGCACGCGGAGGAACTGGAACGGATGACCGTGCGCCGCGTGTGGCCGGCGAAAACACGCGCCGAATAGAAGGTTTTTTGGCGCCGGGCGGCGCAGATATCGGATAATGGCGTTTTAACGCAACGAGTTTCGCCGTGCAGCCCACCGCCCCCCTCACCCTCGCCGACCGCATCGAAGACGTACTGCCGCAGACGCAGTGCACCAAGTGCGGCTACGACGGCTGCCGCCCCTACGCCGAGGCGATCGCCGCCGGCGCGGCCGCCATCAACCAGTGCCCGCCCGGCGGCGCGGAAGGCATCGCCAGGCTGTCGGCGGTCACCGGCTACCCGGTCATCCCGCTCAATCCCGTCAACGGCCTGGAGCGGCCGCGCGCGGTGGCCTACATCGACGAGTCGCTGTGCATCGGCTGCACGCTGTGCATCCAGGCGTGTCCGGTGGACGCCATCGTCGGCGCGGCCAAGCTGATGCACACGGTAGTGCCGGACCTGTGCACCGGCTGCGACCTGTGCGTCAATCCCTGCCCGGTCGACTGCATCGTCATGTACCCGGTCACCGAGACCACCGGCTGGGACGCCTGGCGCCAGGCCGACGCCGACGCCGCGCGCGAACGCCACGACTTCCGCGCCATGCGGCTGCGGCGCGAGCGCGACGAGAACGACGCCCGCCTGGCCGCCAAGGCCGTCGCCAAAATGGCGGCGGTGCACGCGCTCGATCCGGCCGACGCCGCCGGCGAAGTGGAAAAGGAACGCAAGCGCGCCATCATCGCCGCCGCGATGGAACGGGCGCGCCTGAAAAAGGAACAAGACCAACAACAATGAATCAAGCCAAACGCTACGAAATGTTCGTGCGCTTCCGCGCAGCCAATCCCAAGCCGGAAACCGAACTGGAATACACAACCCCGTTCGAACTGCTGATCGCCGTGCTGCTGTCGGCGCAGGCCACCGACGTCGGCGTCAACAAGGCCACGCGCAAGTTGTACCCGGTGGCCAATACGCCGCAGGCCATCCTGGACCTGGGCGAAGAGGAACTGAAGACCTACATCCAGACCATCGGCCTGTACAAGACCAAGGCCAAGAACGTCATCGCGACGTGCAAGATGCTGGTGGAGCTGCACGACGGCGAAGTGCCGCGCGACCGCGAATCGCTGGAAGCCCTGCCGGGCGTGGGCCGCAAGACCGCCAACGTGGTGATGAACACGGCGTTCGGCGAACCGACGATGGCGGTGGACACGCACATCTTCCGCGTCTCCAACCGCACCGGCCTGGCGCCGGGCAAGAACGTCGACATCGTCGAACAAAAGCTGCTGAAGTTCGTGCCGAAGGAATTCCTGCAGGACGCCCACCACTGGCTGATCCTGCACGGCCGCTACACCTGCAAGGCGCGCAAGCCCGAATGCTGGAACTGCATGCAGCTGGACCTGTGCGACTACCGCAGCAAGACCCCGATGCCGGACAACGTCGGCGCTTAGAACTGGAAGTAGATGAAGGGATTGAAACCGCCCTCCACCACCGACAGGCAGGACAGCACGTACAACACCAGGCTGTAGGCGCCGACCAGCTTGGGGCGGCGGAAGCTCATGTTGCGCAGCCGCAGGAACCAGCGGTCCCCCACCAGGCAGATCACCGTCGACAACAGCAGCAGGAAAATCACCTTGGGATCGGCCAGCATGATGTGGGCCGGGTTCCACAGCGGCGCCGACGGTTCGCCGCCGAACATCACCCGCAACAGCGTGCCGCTCTGCTCCATGCTGTCGGCGCGGAACGGCACCCACAGCACGGTCGCCAGCAGGAACACCGGCAAGCCGCCGAGACGCCACCTGGCCGTGTTCAGCACGCCCGCGCGCTCCAGCGCGATCAACACGCCGTGGCCCAGCCCCCACACCAGGAAGGTGTAGGCCGCCCCGTGCCACAACGCGCACAAGCCGAACACCACGAACAGGTTGCGGTAGGTCTTGAAGGTGGAGCTGCGGTTGCCGCCCAGCGGAATGTAGACGTAGTCGCGGAAGAAGCGCGACAGCGTCATGTGCCAGCGCTGCCAGAATTCGGTGACGCTGGTGGCCGCGTACGGCCGGTTGAAGTTGCGCGGGAAACGGAAGCCCATCATGCGCGCCATGCCGATCGCCATGTCGGTGTAGCCGGAAAAATCGAAGTAGATCTGGAACGAATAGCACACGGCGCCCAGCCAGGCGGCATAAGTGCTCAGGACGAAATCGGACCGGTGCATGAGATCCACCACGGAGCCCAGAGGATCGGCGATCAGCAGCTTTTTCGACAGGCCGATGATGAACAGGTTCAGGCCCCAGAACACGTCGCTGCCGACCAGCGCGCGGCGCTTGATGTCGAGCTGTTCCCGGACTTCGGCAAAGCGCACCACCGGTCCGGCGATCAGGTGCGGGAACAGGAAGATGTAGATGGCAAACTTATGCAGGCTGCGTTCCGGCTGGACGCGGCGCGCGTAGACGTCGGCCTGGTAAGACAGGAAGTGGAACACGTAGAACGAAATCCCCAGCGGCAGCACCAGCCCCAGCCTGGCGACGTTCTCCAGCAGCTGCACGCCGCTCACATCGGCCAGCAGCTGCGCCAGGAAGCCCAGGTATTTGTAGGCGATCAGCGGCGCCAGGTTGAGCACCAGCGCCAAGCCCAACGCCAGCTTGGCCTGCGGCCCGCGCCGGTCGTCGCGGCGCAGCGCGCCGGTCAGGATGGCCAGGCGCCAGTTGGCCGCCAGCAGCACCAGCGCGACAACCGTCAGCGCCCCCGCACCCAGCAGATAGAACACCACGCTGGCCAACAGGATGAAGCCGTTGCGCCAGATCCTGGGCAGCATGCAGTACAAGGCGAAGAAACAGGGGAAGAACAGAAACAAAAATCCCGGCGAGGAAAATACCATGAAGAATCCAGAGTTAAGCGATTATTTGGCCAGCTCGATCCAGATGCCGGCCGAGCTGTCGAGCATCTGCACAATCAGGTATTTGCAGCGGCCACGTGTCGCCTGCGGCGTGTCGAGGATGAACATTTCGCGGTCAAGCCGCAAGAACTGCTCAAAATGATCCTGCAAACCGGCGCGCGTCATGCCGTCGCCGAAGCTGTTGCCGTACAAGCAGGTGGGCGGCAGCAGGCCGCGCCCCTTCACGCTGTCGGTGATGAATTCGAACCCGGTCTGGTGGGCGTCCATCGGCGTGGTCTGGTGGACATCCTGCCAGGTCTTGGTCAGCATCGGCTCCTGCAGCGGCTTGCTGCTGAGCAGTCCGGCAAAGCGGGATTCCGAACCCTCGAAGGCCTCATCGTGGTAGGCCAGCTCGTGGCGCCATGCGGGCGGCAAGCCTTCCAGGCCGGCGATGGTGTTGGTCGCCGCCTCGGCCACCTTCAGCGCCGACAGATCGGTCCAGTGGAAGTCCTGGCGGAAGAAGAGCGGAAACTTCCCCTGCGAGGCCGCCATGATGCCCTCGACATCGACGAAATGGAACTCGGGGGTCTGCTGGAAGCGCCGGTATAGCTGCATGAAATGCGACTGCTGCGGGAGGCGCGGCATGAAGCGCGGAATGCGGTCCTGCGTGAAGTACTGCTTGCTGATCGGCGTGAGCAGCACCAGCGTGGTTCCCTGCGCCTCCAGCCGCGCCGCCAATTGCCGCATCGCGCGGTAGACCGCTTCGGCCTTGGCCGGCGCGTCCAGCGCGTGCTCGGTGGCCGGCAGCTCGATGTCGGAGATCTTGTGTCCATAGATCTCGTCCTGTTTGCCGAAGTACACGCGGCGCGAGGAGTTGAACAGCCTGAAATCGAGCTCGTTCTTGGTGCGTACCATCAGGCTGCGCAGGCCCAGGTGGTCGGAATAACCTTTTTCGAAATTGCGGTAGTTCTTGTCGAAGTCGAACCAGCGGCCTTCCCAGTGGGTCGGCAGCGGCGCCAGCGGGCGCATCTCCAGCAGGTCGCTGGCGCTCGACGCGCCGGTCCAGATGGTGGCGATGGCGGGCACCAGGCTGATGGCGAAGATCAACAACACGAAAGCGGTACGCAGCGGACGCCGCGTCCGTGCCGGCCACGCGGCCGTCGCGGATGCGGCGGCAGCCGGCGGGATAGACGATGAAATCATGAGACCTGAAACTTTTTTATACCAGCACCAGGTTGTCGCGGTGGATCAGCTCCTGTCCCTCGACGAAGCCGAGCACGGCCTCGATCTCGCTCGATGGCTTGCGCATGATGCGGCGCGTTTCGGCGCTGGTGTAGTTCGACAGGCCGCGCGCCACCGGTGCGCCGTCCGCGCCGACGCAGGTGATCACCGCGCCGCGCCCGAACTCGCCCTTCACCTCCACCACGCCGATCGGCAGCAGCGACTTGCCTTCCTTGCTCAGCTTCTGCACCGCGCCCGCGTCCAGCACCACCTGGCCCGCAGTGTGCAGGTGATCGGCCATCCACTGCTTGCGCGCCGTCAGGTGGCCGGTCTGCGCCGCCAGCTCGGTGCCGATGGCCTCGCCGCCCGCCAGCCGCTCCAGCACGTCGTGCTCGCGGCCGTAGGCGATCACCGTGTGCGCGCCCGACTTGGCGGCGCGCTTGGCCGCCAGGATCTTGGTCAGCATGCCGCCGCGCCCCAGGCTGCTGCCGGCGCCGCCGGCCATCGCCTCCAGCGCCAGGTCGCCGGCGCGTCCCTGCTGGATCAGCACGGCCGACGGATCCTTGCGCGGATCGGCGCTGTACAGGCCCTGCTGGTCGGTCAGGATGATCAGCGCGTCGGCCTCGATCAGGTTGGCCACCAGCGCGCCCAGCGTGTCGTTGTCGCCGAACTTGATCTCGTCGGTGACGACGGTGTCGTTCTCGTTGATGATCGGCACCACGCCCAGCCGCAGCAGGGTGGTCAGCGTCGAGCGCGCGTTGAGGTAGCGTTCGCGGTCGGCCAGGTCGGCGTGGGTCAACAGCACTTGCGCCGTGCCCAGCTGGTGGGCGCGGAAGCTGGTCTCGTAGATCTGCGCCAGGCCCATCTGGCCGACGGCCGCGCAGGCCTGCAATTCGTGGATGTCGGTGGGGCGCTGCTCAAAGCCCAGCCGCAGCATGCCCTCGGCGATGGCGCCGGACGACACCAGCACCACTTCCTTGCCCAGGGTGCGCAAAGCGGCGATCTGCGCGGCCCAGCGCGCGATGGCGGCGTGGTCCAGCCCGCGTCCGTCGTTGGTGACCAGCGACGAGCCGACCTTGATGATGATGCGGGTAGCTTTTTGGATGACAGAATTCATGGCGCGACAATTCTCAAAACAAGCGGATGAAAGAGGGTTCAATGCTGTGATTTGGCGGGCGGTTCGCCCGGCTCTGCCGATAACGGTCGCGCCCCGCGATGGCGGGACGGGCGCCGAGATGGAAAGGCATAATCAGCTGATCAGTGATTATGCCGTTAATACATAGGAAACGTCGAGGATTAGTCGAGGATCTTGAAGCGCGGATCGTCCGGATCGATGGACGAGATGCCGCGCGCCTCTTCCGTCATCTGGGTTTCTTCCGCGCGCTGCTCGCTGTGGCGCTTGGCTTCCAGGTGTTTCTGGATGGCGTTGACCAGCTCCTGCGTGCCGTCGTGGCTCAGCGCGGAGATCTCGAACACCGGGCCCTTGAAGCCGAACTTCTTGACGAAGTCCTTGACGCGCTTGGCGCGCTCCTCTTCCGGCACCATGTCCAGCTTGTTGAGCACCAGCCAGCGCGGCTTGTCGACCAGCGCCTCGTCGTACTTCTTCAGCTCGTTGACCAGGGCCTTGGCTTCCTTGACCGGATCGACGTTGGTCTCGAACGGCGCCAGGTCGACGATGTGCAGCAGCAGGCCGGTGCGCTGCAGGTGGCGCAGGAACTGGTGGCCCAGGCCGGCGCCTTCGGAAGCGCCTTCGATCAAGCCGGGAATGTCGGCGATCACAAAGCTCTTCTCGTGCGACACGCGGACCACGCCCAGGTTCGGGTGCAAGGTGGTGAACGGGTAATCGGCAATTTTTGGACGCGCGTTCGACACGGCCGAAATAAAGGTCGACTTGCCGGCGTTCGGCATGCCCAGCAGGCCGACGTCGGCCAGCACCTTCAGTTCCAGGCGGATTTCGCGGCGTTCGCCTTCCTTGCCTTCGGTCTTTTGACGCGGGGCGCGGTTGGTCGAGGTCTTGAAGTGGATGTTGCCCCAGCCGCCCTCGCCGCCCTTGGCCAGCAGTTCCATCTGGCCGTGCTCGGTCAGATCGGCCAGGATTTCGCCGGAGGCGTCGTCGATGATCAGCGTGCCGACCGGCATGCGCAGGTGGATGTCGTCCGCGCCCTTGCCGTAGCAATCGGCGCCACGGCCAGGCTCGCCGTCTTTACCGCGGTGCATCTTGGAGAAGCGGAAATCGACCAAGGTGTTGATGTTACGGTCCGCTACGGCCCAGATCGAGCCACCCTTGCCGCCGTCGCCGCCGTCAGGGCCGCCGAACGGGCGGAATTTTTCACGGCAAAAGGAGGCGCAACCATTGCCGCCGTCACCACCGATTACTTCAATTTTTGCTTCGTCGATAAACTTCATGATGTACCGCCATAAAACTAAAAAGGCTCTACCGTGGGCAGAGCCTTTCGATTGAAGGCTTGCGCCTTACAAAACAGCCTGTGCGGCTAGCGCACCAGGCCGGTAGCGTTATTTACGCTGGAACGACGGTAACGAATTGCTTCGAACCTTCGCCCTTGACTACGAACTTGACCTTGCCGTCCACCAGAGCGAACAGGGTGTGGTCTTTGCCCATGCCAACACCTTCGCCGGCGCGCACTGGCGTGCCGCGTTGACGAATGATGATGCCACCAGCATTGATCGATTGACCGCCATAAACCTTAACGCCCAGGCGTTTTGATTCTGAGTCACGACCGTTTCGCGTTGTGCCGCCGCCTTTTTTGTGTGCCATTTAAGACTCCTTGGATACTAATTCTCGGGCAAACGGCGATTAGCCGTTGATCGATACGATTTGGATTTCGGTGTAATTTTGGCGATGGCCTTGATGCTTCTGGTAGTGCTTACGACGACGCATCTTGAAAATCTTCACTTTATCGTGACGACCGTGTGCCACAACAGTAACCAGTACCTTTGCACCCTCAACCAGAGGAGCACCAAATTTGATGCTCTCGCCTTCGCCAACGGCGAGGACCTGATCGATGGTGAGTTCGGAACCAATGTCTGCCGGTATCTGTTCTACTTTAAGTTTTTCGCCAGCGACAACTTTGTATTGTTTGCCACCGGTTTTTATGACCGCGTACATGATTTGAAACCTCATCAAATGTTAAGAAAATTCCGTCCGGCGCCGGCACAACCGCATGCATGGAAACCGGGGAACCGCTGATTATACATGGGATGGGATTTCGCGTCAAAAACTATTCACAAATGCCGGCGGGCGTGGTATGTCGACAATTTTGCCGCCATCCCCGCGTTACATAATTGGCAAACATGTTGCCTCGAAAGGGGGTCTATGCCCCTCTTGGCGGGGGCATGACGTATAATCTCGGCACCAATAGTCTACCGCACAGGTTCGCCTTGTCTGCCGCTACCCAAAACGCCACCCAAAACAATATCGCCCACACGATCGCCGCCGACATGGACGCGGTCAACACGGTGATCCGCCAGAAACTGCATTCCGAGGTCAGTCTCGTCAATCAGATTGCTGAATATATCATCAGCGCCGGCGGCAAACGCATCCGGCCGGTGCTGGTCCTGCTGGTGGCCAACGCCTACGCATACAAGGGCACGGCGCACCACGAGCTGGCCGCAGTGGTGGAGTTCATCCACACCGCCACCCTGCTGCACGACGACGTGGTCGACGAATCGTCGCTGCGCCGCGGCCGCGCCACCGCCAACGCCCTGTTCGGCAACGCCGCCTCGGTGCTGGTGGGCGACTTCCTGTACTCGCGCGCCTTCCAGATGATGGTTGGCCTGAACAATATGCGCGTGATGCAGATCCTGTCGGACGCCACCAACGTCATCGCCGAGGGCGAGGTGCTGCAACTGCTGAACATGCACGACCCGGACGTGAACCAGGAACGCTATCTGCAGGTGATCCGCTCCAAGACCGCCAAGTTGTTCGAGGCGGCGGCCGAGCTGGGCGCGCTGATCTCCGGCTGCAACGATACGCAGATCGAAGCGGCCGGCGAATACGGCCGCTCGCTGGGCACGGCCTTCCAGCTGATCGACGACGTGCTCGACTACGCCGGCGACGCCAACGAGATCGGCAAGAACGTCGGCGACGACCTGCGCGAAGGCAAGCCGACCTTGCCGCTGATCTACCTGATGGAGAACGGCACGCCGGAACAGCGCGAGCTGGTGCGCAGCTGCATCGAGCAGGGCGACGAGCAGCACTTCGACACCATCCTGGCCGCGATCACCACCAGCGGCGCGCTGGACTACACGCGCCAGCAGGCCGTGACGGCGGCCGAACGCGCCGCCGCCGCGATCGCCGACCTGCCCGACAGCGTCTACAAGGAATCGCTGCTGCAGCTGGCCCACTTCTCGGTCAACCGCACGCACTGAACGACAACGGCGCCTTAGGCGCCGTTTTTGTTTGTGGCCGCGCCTACTTGCCGGCCGCGATGTGGCTCACGCCGCCGGCCTGCCGGAGGATTTGCTGGACGTCCTCGCGCTTCTCGGAAATCGCCTCGTCGAGCGGCGTACGGAAATCGATCTCCTGCTCCTGGTTCACCGGAAAACCGCGCCGCAGCGCCAGCTCGATCACCGCCGGCGAGCTGCGCCGGACCAGTATGTGCAGCATCGGATGGCCGGTCTTGTAGGTGCAGCCGGGGTCGAGCCGTCCCAGCAGCGCCAGCGTGGCGGCGGTGATCTCGGCATCGTCGCCATCCCTGTAGTCGCGTCCCTGCCCCTTGTGCGTAGGCGACGGCAGGTCCAGCAACTGGTTGAGCTGGTAGCACATGGCTTCCGGCGTGCCGCCGTCGCGCAGCACGGCCGCCGCGTCCCGCAGCACCGGCGCCCGCGACGTCAGGCCGGTAAGCGGGTCGCCCGGCGACACGCCGGTCACAGGGCCGGTGGCCGGCAAATTCTTGATATCGCGTTCCAGCGTCGTCGCCCAACGGTCGATCACCTTGCTGGCGTAGCAGTGGCCGGCGCACATCATCTCCTTGAGCGGCGCCAGCAGGTCGGTCTTGAAATAACAGTAGTCCGCGCCGGACAGCCAGTATTGCCGGGTCTTGCCGTCGACGAGCAGGTTCACCACCGACCTGGCGACGTTGGAGCTGCACGCGAGAGCTTCGCGCGACGGCTCGCCCAGCGTCGGGCCGTCATGGGCGGCGTAGCGGCCGATCAGGCGGCGCGCCTCGTCGGCGTCGACCGGGCGCACGTCGAACGACGCCATATTCCGGTCCTGCATCAGATAGGCGCGCTCCGCCTGCACGAACAGGCCGTGCCGGTGCCTGTCGGCCTGCACGAACACGACCGCATCCGGGTGATCGAGCGGCACCTGCTGCAGCATCAGGCGCATCTGCCAGGCGCGCTTGTCGATCTCCCGGTAGAGCTTCCAGCCCTCGTGTATCGCCGGCTCCTCCGCCCGCTGCGCCTGGAACGTCAGGTCCCAGCCGGCCGGCACCGGCCACGCGTGCGCGAACCGCGCCGCGGCCAACGTGACGGCCAACACCAGCCATGGCAGCCAGCGCGGCGGGCGCTTCACTACAGCAGTTCCAGCACCAGCTCGGACGGACGGCACAGGCGCACGCCCTTGTCGCTCACCACGAACGGGCGGTTGATCAGGATGGGATGGGCCATCATGGCGTCGAGCAGCGCGTCGTCCGACAGCGAGGCGTCGGCCAGGCCGAGTTCTTCATACAAGTCGCCCTTGCCGCGCATCGCGGCGCGCGCGCTCAGGCCGGCCTTGGCGATCATCGCCTTCAGCGCCTCGCGCGACGGCGGGTTCTTGACGTAGTCGACGATCTCCGGCTCGACGCCGGTGGCGCGTATCGCCTCCAGCGTCTTGCGCGAGGTGCCGCAGGCGTTGTTGTGATAAATCGTGATGCTCATGATGCTGCCTTTGCGTGTCAATTCAAAGGCAGCATTATCGCTTAAAACTTCGCCGCCACGCTCACGCCTATGCTGCGCGGCGCCAGCCGGTATCCCTGCACGATGGACGCCACCTGCGGATGCTGGATCACCGTGTCGGTATCGAAGGCGTTCTTGATGAACACGCTCACGTTGTAGCGGTCGATGGACATGCCGGCGCTGAAGTCGGTGCTGTGGTAGGACGGCCGGTTGTAGTCGGTCTGGTCGGGATTGAGCGAGCCCTTGCTGGCGCCCACCCACTGCATGCCGCCCATCACGTAGGCGCTCTTGTCGCCAAAGGCCGCGAAGTTGTAGGTCGCGTTGATGGCCGCGTTATATTTCGGCACGCCCTGCACCTGCGCGCCGGCCACCGCCCCCACCACGCCGTTGCGCGAGCCCTCGTCGTTCGACAGCTCGGCCTTCACGTAGCCGGCCGAGGCGGTCAGGGTCAGGCCGGAAATCGGCTTGGCCTTGATGTCGAACTCGAAGCCCTTGCTGGTGGCGTCGCCGGCGTTGGCGTTGTAGGTGTAGGCGCAGGTCGGCAGGTACACGCCCTGCTGGATGTTCTTCCACTTCACGTAGAACACGTCGGCGTTGACCGACACGCGGTTGTTGAGGAAGCGCGACTTGCTGCCCACCTCGTAGCTCCACAGGCTGTCGGCCGAATACGAATCCGGCCCCTTGCTCAGGCCGTTCGCCTCCAGATCCTGGGCGCAGGTGGTCGGCGGCACGTAGATGTTGTTGCCGCCGAGGCGGAAGCCCTTGGCCACGCTGGTGTAGACGGTGTTGGTCGGATTGACTTCCCACGTCAGCGCGTACTTCGGCGTGAACGCCTTCGACGACGAGGCCGCGCTGCTGTTGTTGCCGGCGCCGGCCAGGTAGTTGCCGTTGCGCTGGTCGAGCGTCGAATCGGCCTTCAGGTAGCGCGCGCCCACGGTCGCGTGCACGGTCGGCGTGAAGTAGTAGTTGACCTCGCCGAAGACCGAGCTCTGCTTCTCGCGGAAGTGGAAGGCGCCGGCGAACGAGTTATCGTTCGGGAACTGGCCGGGGCGCGCGCCGGGCAGCAGGTCCGGGTCGGCGATGTCGAAGCCGAAGCTCTTGAAGGTGTCGGTCACGCCGAAGATCGGATCGTTCTCGATGATGTTGGTGTGCTGGTTCGAGAAATAGGTGCCGGCCAGCCAGGTCCACGGCGACACCGCCGCGTCGTATGGCCGCGAGGCGAGCCGGAACTCCTGCGACACCTGGCGCACCTGGTTGTTCAGGTAGACCGCCGACGGCAGGCCGGCGATGGCCGCGATCAGCTCCGGCGGCGCCTTGCCGCCGTCGTCGGTCGAGGTCAGGAAGGTCGACAGCGAATAGCTGTTGTAGGCCGAGCCGTTCTGCGTGCGGTCGAACTTGCGCTCGAAGTAGCTGGTGGCCGAGGTCAGGTCCATCGTGCCCATGTCCCAGTTGACGGTCACGCTGGGCGTGAGCAGCGTGTCCTTGGACGGCTCGCGCACCTGCTTCTGCGCCTGGTAGTAAGGGCGGTCCAGGTTGAAGGCCGCGATGTCCTTGGCGTCCACCTTCTGGTAGTAGACCGACGGCGTGACGGTCACCGAGCGGATCGGCTTCCACTTCAGCGCCACGCGCAGCTCCTGGTCGCTGAGCTTGTTGATGTCGTGGGCCAGCACATTGCCGTCGCCGTCGACTTGGTTGATGTAGCCGCCCGTGTGCTGGGCCTGCACGCCGATGCGCAGCGCCAGCTCGTCCTGGATCAGCGGGAAGTTGGCCACCATGTTGGCCGCGTAGTTGCCGCTGCCGCCCTTGGTGTTGGACAGCTCGCCGTAGGTGGTGAATTCGCGCTCCTTCAAGTCCGGCTCGTTCGGCACGAACTTGATGGTGCCGCCCATGGAGCTGGCGCCGTACAGCGTGGCCTGCGGGCCGCGCAGCACCTCGACGCGGTCGATGTCGAAGAACTTGGGCTCCACCGTGCCCATGGTGTAGACGTTGCCGACGGTGATGGAGACATCGCCCAGATAGATGCCGACGGTGGCCGCGCCGGCCGTCGAGCTGATGCCGCGGATCTCGATGTTCTCGGTGCCGGGCCCGGCGCCGCCGTTGCCGCTGGCGGCGGTGAAGGAGATGTTGGGCACCACGCGGGTCAGGTCGGTGAAGTCGTTGACGTGCTCGGCCTGGAGCTGGGTGCCGGTGACGGCGGTGATGCTCATCGCCACCTTGGCCGGATCTTCCTTGCGCTTCTGCGCCGTCACCTTGACCACTTCGATCTCGTCGGACTGCTTGGTTTGCGCCCAGGCGGAACCCGCCATCGCCGCCGCCACCGCGCCGCACATCAGTTTTTGCCGTGTTTTCATTGCCAGACCTTCCCTTGTCAGTGAGGGCGCCGCCCCAAATTAATGCGTATTGGTATATTTAACCATATTAATCATCTTGATCTTTTTGCAAAGCAAGAAACCTGCCATTCCCGGGGCAGGCGTTGGCATTTAGTCACACATTGGGAGTTCAGGCGGGGGAGCGGCAGTTGAAAAAACCGCAAAATTCTGATGTAATTAAGACGTAGTCGGGGTGTGGCTCAGCCTGGTAGAGCGCTGCGTTCGGGACGCAGAGGCCGGAGGTTCGAATCCTCTCACCCCGACCAGGCCCTTACGATTGTTCAGCGCAAAGCCAGCTGGAGACTTCCACCATGGCCAGGGCGGCCTGAGGTGCGGAAGGCGCTGACGGCCTTGCTCAGGCGAGTGGCCTCGTCCTGCATGCTCATCGCGGCGGCGGACGCCTCCTCGACCATGGCCGCGTTCATGCGGGTCGAGTTGTCCATCTCGGCAATGACCTGGTTGATGCTGCTAAGACCGGTATTCTGCTCGCGCGTGGCGGCCGTGATTTCGGTCATGATCTGCGCCACTTCCTTGATCGACTTGACGATGTCGGTCATGGTTGCGCCGGCGTCGTCGACCAGCTTGCTGCCGGTGTTGACCTTCTCGACCGAATCACTGATCAGCACGCTGATTTCCTTGGCCGCCGCCGCCGAGCGCTGGGCCAGGTTGCGTACCTCGGAAGCGACGACGGCGAAGCCCCGGCCCTGCTCGCCGGCGCGCGCCGCCTCCACCGCCGCGTTCAGCGCCAGGATGTTGGTCTGGAACGCGATGCCGTCGATGATGGCCGTGATTTCCGAAATGCGTTGCGAACCCTGCTTGATCTCGGCCATCGTCGCGACCGCTTGATTGACGACGACGCCGCCCTTGGTCGCCAACGAGGTGGCGCCCAGCGCCAGCTTGTTGGCCTGGCCGGCGTTGTCGGCGTTGTGGGCCACGGTGGCGGTCAGCTCTTCCATCGAACTGGCCGTTTCCTCGATGCTGGCGGCCTGCGATTCGGTGCGGGTGGACAGGTCGGCGTTGCCCTGGGCGATCTCGCCGGAGGCGCTGTTGATCGTGTCGGCGCTTTGTATGACTTCGGTGATGAGGCCGCGCAGCGAGGCGTTCATTTCGCTCAAGGCCTGCAGCAACTGGCCGGCCTCGTCGCGTGAATCGACGGTGACGTCGGCCGTCAGGTCCCCCTTGGCCACGCGGCGCGCCACGCTGATCGCATAGTGCAACGGACCGACGATGCTGCTCTTGAGCGCAGCGCCGCATATCACCACCAGCAGCGCCAGGAACACGGTCAGCGCCAGTTGCAGGCTGAAGCTCATGGTGGCGGCGGCGTCGATTTCTTTCGCGCTCTCATCGATCTGTTCGCGTTCGAAGGCCACCAGGTCGCGCAGGCGCCGCTGGTAGACATCCGCGGCGGGCATGAACTTGGATGTCAGCACGCCGCTGGCCGTGTCATTGTCGTTGGCGGCCTTGGCCTTGGTGACGCTGGCCTTGTACACATTGTAGGTATCGCGCGCGTCGCTGATGCCCTTGAGCAGTGCTGTCTCCTTCTCCGAGGTCAGCAACACGCCGACCTTCTTCAGCGTTTCACCCGCGTCCTTGGTGCCTTGGGCCGAATCGGCGGCGAAGAAGTCCACCAGCGCGTTGTCGCTGCTCTTGGCGATGGCCAGCGTACGGCGCGCGCCGGCAAAGATGATGCGGTACCAGTCGCTGACAAGGCGCTCCTTGGCCAGCGACATCTCCAGCAGTTCCTTGGTCGACGCGCGCATCTTGCTCAACTGCCACAGGCCGACGCCCGTCGTCAGACTGGAAACGACCAGCACGATGCCGAAGACGATGGTAATTTTCTTACCGATATTGGCGTTTTTCATGAAAACCATGTGGGTACGTCCTGAAGAAGAAGGTGGGCAATGGCCAGCCGTGCATAGCGGCAAAGCGGGAGAATACGCTCAATATTTCCTTATGGCAATACACTTTTGGTAGATATATTGTTTCAATGCTGAAACAATTTAGGTGAAAAATATGGTGTCCTCGCAGAAACTTATCCCGTAGGATATGAGTCTTTCCGAATTTCACGAATGGACGCCATACATGAGCGACACCAGCGACCAGCAACCTCGTCGTGACTTTTTGTTACGATCCCTGGCCGGCGCAGTCGGCGCCGCCGCCCTGCCTCTGCCCGCCGCTGCGGCCGATCCGGCGTCGGCCGGGGCGGCGATCGAGACGCCTCCCGGCTACCTGTGGCTGCGTCCGGACGAGCAAGCCTTTGTCGAAGCGCTGGTCAATCACATGTGCCCGGCCGATCCCCTGACGCCGAACGGCGTAGACATGGGCCTGAACATCTTTTACGACCGCGCGCTGGGCGGCAACTGGGGCCAGGGCGACCGCCTCTACCTGCAGGGACCGTTCAAGAACGGCACCGCCAACCAGGGCTATCAGCTGGGCATGACGCCTGCGCAGCTGTTCCGCGCCGGCTCCGAGGGCCTGGCCGGCTACTGCGCCGCGACCTATGGCAAACCGTTCGACCGGCTGCCTGCCGATACCAAGGAGGCCGTGCTCAAGGGTCTGCAAGGCGGCAAGATCGAGCTGCCCAACGGCGTGCCGGCGGCCACCTATTTCGCGCAACTGCTGCAAATGTTTTACGAAGCGATGTTTGCCGATCCTATTTACGGCGGCAACAAGAACAAGCTGGGCTGGAAGATGGTCGGCTATCCGGGCGTCAACACGGCGAACAAGGTCAACATCGTCAAGTTCTCCAACAAACCGTACCGGCCCGAGCCGGCCGGCATCGCCGACTTGAGCTGATAGGAACACCGATGAAGAGATACAAGGAAGTGGATGTGGTGCTGGTCGGCGGCGGCTGGACGGGCGGCATCCTGGGCAAGGAATTTTCCGAAGCCGGCATGACCGTGGTCTGCCTGGAACGCGGCGGCCCGCACACGCCGGACGATTTCAGCGTGCCGCGCATGCGCGACGAACTGGCCGTCGGCCAGCGCATGTCGATGATGGTCAACACGACCGACAATACGGAGACCGTGCGCAACAAGCGCTCGGAAACCGCGCTCCCCTATCGCCGTCTCGGCTCCTACTTGATGGGCACCGGCGTCGGCGGCGCCAGCACACACTGGAACGGCCATACCTGGCGCTGGAACGACAACGATTTCAAGATCCGCAGCAACTACGAAACCAGGTACGGCAAGAAGTACATCCCGGAAGACATGACGATCCAGGACTGGGGCGTGACCTACCAGGAGCTGGAAAAGTACTACGACAAGTTCGAGAAGGTGGCCGGGATCTCGGCCAAGGCCGGCAACATCAAGGGCCGCAAGATCGCCGGCGGCAATGTGTTCGAAGCGCCGCGCGGCAACGAGTATCCGATGCCGCCGCTGATCTACGGCCACGCGGGCGAGCTGTTCGCGGAATCGGCCACCAGGATGGGCTACCATCCGTTTCCGCGCCCCACCGCCAACGCGTCGGTGCCGTACACCAATCCGGACGGTGTCAAGTTCGGCGAATGCCAATACTGCGGTCACTGCGAACGCTTCGGCTGCGAGGCCAACGCCAAGGGCGGCGCGCAAATGACGGTGATCCCGGCGGCGCTGCGGCAAAACACCTTCGAGCTGCGCACCTATTCGTGGGTGACCAAAGTCGAGCGCGACGCATCGGGCAAGAAGGCCACCGGTGTCACCTACACCAACACCGTCACCGGCGAGGAATGCTTCCAGCCGGCCAAGCTGGTGGTGCTCTGCGCGTTCGGCTTGAACAACGTCCACCTGATGATGTTGTCGGGCATAGGCAAGATCTACGATCCCGTGTCCGGCAAGGGCCTGCTGGGCAAGAACTACTGCTACCAGACCGGCAGCGCCGCGATGCTGTTCTTCGAGGACCGCTATTTTCATCCGTACATGGCGACCGCCGGCATCGGCGCCATCATGGACGACTTCCACGGCAACTGGGACTTCGACCGTACGCCGTTCGGTTTTGTCGGCGGCTCGACCGTAGGCACGGCCATGTATGGCGGCCGTCCCATCCAGTGGCATCCGACGCCGGGCGGCGTGCCGGCCTGGGGCAGCGCATGGAAGCAGGAAACGGCCAAGTGGTACGACCGCAGCATGAACATCACCGCCACCGGCACCGTGATGCCGAACCGCGGCAATTTCCTCGACCTCGATCCGACCTACCGCAACCGCTTCGGCGCGCCGCTGATGCGCATGACCTTCGATTACCAGGACAACGAGCGCAGGATATCGGCGCACTCGGCCGACATCATCAACCGCATCGCCGCCTCGCTCAATCCGACGCACCTGACCAAGGCCACCGAACGCAAGTCGTGGAGCAGCGTGCCCTACCAGAGCACGCACAACACCGGCGGGACCATCATGGGCACCCATCCGGGCAATTCGGTGACCAATAAATACGGGCAGGTGTGGGAGGTCGACAACCTGTTCATCATGGGCGCGTCGCTGTTCCCGCACAACTCGGCCTACAACCCGACCGGTCCGGTGGCGGCCATCGCCTACATGGCGGCCGACATCATCAAGAACGTCTATGTCAAGAGCCCTGGGAAACTGATCCATGCATAAATCACTGGCCGCCGGACTGCTGTGCCTGACCGCCCTCGGCAGCGTCCATGCCGATGACCTGGGCAAGAAAGCCTTCGAACAATGCATCGCTTGTCATTCGCTGAAGGCCGGCGAGAACGGCGTCGGCCCGACCCTGCACGGCCTGCTGGGCAGCACGGCCGGCATGGTCGAGGGCTTCCGCTTCTCCGGGCCGATGAAGCGCAGCGGCATCGTCTGGGACGAGAAGAACCTGGCCGAGTTCCTGCGCAATCCGCAGGCCGTGGTGCCCAACACCCGCATGCCGTTTTCCGGCATGAGCGACGAGGCGGCACTAAAGGCGCTGGTGGGCTACCTGGCCGCGGCGACCAAATAACCCGGTCATCGCGCGCCCGCGCTCCAGGCGCTCAGCTCACCAAATGGTCGATCAACGCGCGCACCTTCTTCGGCAGGTGGCGCGTCGGCGGATAGACCGCATAGACCATCCGCTCGGCGTAGGCGCCGGTCAGCGTCCAGTCGGCGAACAGGCGCACCAGCGCGCCCGACGCCACGCCCGGCGCGGCGATAAAGTCCGGCACGATGCCGATGCCCACCCCGCCCTCCACCACGGCGAGCCGCGCCATGCTGCTGTTGACCTTGAGCGGACCGTCGATCTCCACCACCAGCTCCTCGCCACCGCGTCGCATGCCCAGCTGACTGCGCAGCGCGCCGAATCCCAGGTGGATGCAGCGGTGGGCCGCCAGCTGCTGCGGCCGGTCCGGCGTGCCGTGCTGGCGCAGATAGGCCGGCGTGGCGACGATCACGTACGCCATGGCGCACAACGGCCGCGCCACCATGCCCGGCGCCAGCGTCCCCGGCACGGCCACGCGGATCGCCAGGTCCATCCCCTCCTCCACCAGATCCACCAGCCGGTCGCTCAATTCGATTTCGATCTTCACGTCAGGCCACTGGATCAAGAACGACGACAATTGGCGCGCCAGCCAGATGTCGCCGTACACCATCGGCGCGGTGATGCGCAGGGTGCCGGTGGGATGGCTGGCGTAGCGCCCGGCCTGGGCTTCGATGTCGCGCGCCGCGTTGACGATGCGGGCGCAATCGGCATACACCTCGGCGCCCGGCTCGGTCAGCGACAGCGAGCGCGTGGTGCGGTTGAGCAGACGCACGCCCAGATGCGCCTCCAGCCGGCCGACGCAACGGCTGACCGCCGACGCGGTCATGCCCAGCTGCCGCCCGGCCGCCGCGAAGCCGCTGTGGTCGACGACTTTGGCAAACACCACCATTTCAGGAAGCAGTTTCACGGTCGATTGATGAATATTAGGAAGTAGTGCATGTCCATGGACGCCGATTGTTACCCGGCGCGAATGATTCTAACATTAACTTACTGACATCTCACAAGGATCACAACATGGTCACGATCTACCTCCGCTACGTCATCGATCCCTACAAGCTGGCCGAGTTCGAGCACTACGGCAAATTGTGGATTCCCCTGGTCAATCGCCTGGGCGGCCGGCACCACGGCTACTTCATGCCCTCCGAAGGCGCGAACAATATCGCGTTGGCCCTGTTCAGCTTCCCGACGCTGGCCGCGTATGAACAGTACCGCAGCACCAGCCAGACCGATGCCGAATGCCAGGCGGCCTTCCGCTACGCCGACGACACACGCTGCATCGTCAGCTACGAGCGCAGTTCTTTCAGGCCGGTATTCGAGGGACCGTCACAGGAGAACGCGCCGTGAAATGGATAGCCCTGATCCGCAAGATGCTCAGGCTGACGCAGGCAACGCCGGCCAGCCCGCACAAGCCCGGCACCCGCCCCAGGCTGGTCAACTTGCGCTAACGCGCTGCGACCTTCCAATACCGCCAGCTCCCGCACCTTGCCCCTCCTCCGCGCCGCAAGAACAAAGTCGTGCCAACTCCGCAATTGTGGGAAGTATCCAATTCACATAAAACTAGTTACACTAAGTTTCCATATGGAATTCTTTAAGAAAGGGAGCGGAATGTACGGAAAGAAAGCAGCATTTTCAACACTGGCCATTTTATTGTTGGCTCTTGAAGGATGCGGCGGTGGTGGCGGGGGCGGCAGCAGCGCTTCCGCGCCACCGCCGGCCAGCGCGGAAGGCGCATACTTCGGCACCATGTCGGATGGCCGGCAGCACTATAGCCTGGTGTTGGAAAACGGCCAAATTTACACGCTGTACGGGAACACCGGTAGCAACAATGTTTTTGCGGTCAGCGGCTTTTTGCAGGGTAATGGCAGCTCAAACAACGGCAGCTTCTCGGCAACGGATGTGAAAGACGCATCGGCCAGCGGCTCGGTGACCGCAGGGGCGCTCAGCGCCAGCTATGTGGCCGGCAGCAGCTTCAACGGTTCGCTGACTGAAGGCACCAGCGTGGTCTCCTTTACCGGCGCGCCGATTGGTGGCGCCATCTACAACTACAACACAGCGGCCAACCTGGCGGGAGTCACCGGCAACTGGAGCCTGAGTTCGTTGCGCGGATTCCCCACCACGCTCAACATCGCGGCCGCCGGCACATTCAGCGGGATATCGAGCGGCTGCCTGTTCAGCGGAACCATCAAGCCGCGCAGCTCCGGCAAGAACATCCTGGATGTGAGCCTTACCTACGGGGCCTCGCCGTGCATATTGGCGGGCGCGTCATTGAACGGCATCGCCATCAGCTACGCCTTGCCGAACGGCCAGCAGGAGTTGGCCATCGCGCTGATCGATCAGACGCGCACAGGCACCTCGGCGTTTGTCGGCGTTCGTTAATGCGCAGTCCACAGGAAAGGAAAATCCCTATGCAACGCCACATCAACAGCGCCGTGCTGGCCCTGGGCCTGCTCTGTTCCGGTCTGGCCGCGGCGGACGAGCACGCCCCGGTCGCGGCCCCGAAGATCTCGGTGGGCGATAGCTGGACCTACCAGCTCACCGATCTCTGGAAGAATGAGCCTGGCGATCTGAACCGGACGGAGGTCACCGCTGTCAACGACAGCGATATCCTGGCCGACATCAAGCACGCGGCCACCGGAGCGCTGGTTGCTCAAACGCGCTTCACCCGGGAAATGAATCCGTTCGACCTCGGCAAGACGCACCTCGATCAAGCCTTCGTCCGCTACGCTTTTCCACTCGAAGTGGGGAAGGAATGGAAAAGCACCGCCAGCGGGGACAACGCAGCGGCCGGCAAGCGCTGGCGTTACCAGTTCGAGGGCAAGGTCGTGGGCTGGGAAAAGGTCAAAGTACCCGCCGGCGAATTCGATGCGTTAAAAATCGCTGTGGTGGGCTATTTCCAGGGAGAGCAAGTAAGCCGTCGTGGCGGTAGCGGGCAGTTGAACGAAACCGTGTGGTATGCGCCGGCCGTCAACAACTACGTCAAGCTGGAGTACAACGACACGAACTTGCAAGGCCATCCCCACAACCGGCACCTTTGGGAACTGACGGACTACGCCAGAAAATAAGGTCCAACCGCCACTGAAATGAAATGGAGCGCCCTCCCCGTTATGGCGCGGGCGCCTTCCAATACCGGTCGATCCACTCCCCGTGCGTCGGCATCGACGCGACCGCATGCGCCAGCGTCTGGCGCATGTCCTCGACGTAGCCGGCCAGCTTATCCTCCGGCATATCGTCGACGATCGGGTGGTAGCCTCGCGGCATGATGCGCTGGCCCAGCATCACCTGCACCCAGCTCGGCAGCGCGAAGAAGTCCTCACCGTTGCGGAAGTAACGCCCGTCGCTGCGGAACAGTTCCATCGCCTCCCGCAAACTATCCGGGATGGACATGGTGCGGCAGTAGTCCCAGAACGGCGTGTCGTTGCGCTCGGTCGCGTGGTAGTGCAGGATCAGGAAATCCCGCACCCGCTCGTATTCGAACGCGGACTCGCGGTTGAACCGCTCCGCCAACAGGGGATTGAAATCCGCGCCGGGGAACAGCGCCAGCAAGCGGCTGATGCCGGACTGGACCAGGTAGATGCTGGTCGATTCCAGCGGTTCCAAAAAGCCGCTGGCCAATCCCAGCGCCACCACGTTCTTGTTCCAGAATTTCTTGCGCATGCCGGGCGTGAAGCGCAACTGGCGCGGATCGGCCAGCGGCTTGCCGTCGAGGTTGGCCAGCAGCGTGGCGGCGGCCTCGTCGTCGCCGATGTAACGGCTCGAATACACGTAGCCGTTGCCGGTGCGGTGCTGCAGCGGAATGCGCCACTGCCAGCCCGCCGCGCGCGCGGTGGCGCGCGTGTACGGCGTGAGCGGATCGACGCGCTCGCACGGCACGGCCAGCGCGCGGTCGCACGGCAGCCAATGGGTCCAGTCCTCGTAGCCGGTCTTGAGCGCCTGCTCGATCAGCAGCCCCCGGAAACCCGAGCAATCGATGAACAACTCGCCTTCGATCACTTCGCCGCTTTCCATCGTCACCGATTCGACATGGCCGTCGCCGGCGCGCAGGTTGACGCCGGCGATCTTGCCCTCGGTGCGCCGCACGCCGCGCTGCTCCGACAGCTCGCGCAGGAAGCGCGCGTACAGGCTGGCGTCGAAGTGATAGGCGTAGGCGATGTCGGCCAGCGGCGAGCCGGCCGGCGCATTGCCGTCGCCGCGCGCGAACCTGCCTTGCGGCGCCATCACGGTCTGCGGCGAGTACTCGCCGATCGGCGCGGCCCGTCCGGACTGGAACAGCTTCAACCAGAACTGATGGAACGGCAGCGGGCCCAGCGAACGGCCGATGACGCCGAAGCCGTGGATGTAGCTGTCGCCGATGCGCGACCAATCCTGGAACTGGATGCCGAGCTTGACCGTGCCTTGCGTGCGCTTGACGAACTCGGCCTCGTCGATGCCCAGCATCTGCGCGTTGAACATGCGGATGTGCGGCACGCTGGCCTCGCCCACGCCGACGATGCCGATTTCCTCCGACTCGATCAGGCGCACCGAGGCCTGCTTGCCGAGATAGGTGGCCAGCGCCGCGGCCGCCATCCAGCCGGCGCTGCCGCCGCCGACCACGACCACGCGCTTGATACGGTTGTTTGGGTTGGAATTCATAGATCGCTTCCTCAAGCAAAAAAAGTCGGCAGTCGCCAGGACTGGCAACGGCCGACATGAGGCTCTCCCTCGCACCGGCGGGCGCGAGGGAGCGGGGAGAACATCAGAACTTGTAGTTCGCGCCGAAGTACGCGATGCGACCGGTGTAACCGTTGGAGTAGAAGCGGTCCTTGGTGTCGCTGCCCAGGTGCGAGCTGGCCTCCTGCCTGGTCAGGTTCAACACCGAAGCGGTCAGGCTCAGCTGCTTGGTCACGTTGTACGCCACGTTGACGTCGACCTGGCTGTACGGATCCTGGTAGACGTTCAAGCCGTTGACCAGCCCGCCCACCACTTCGCCGCGACGGTTGTACGAGGCGCGCAGCAGGTACTGGTCGGTCTCGTAGAACACGGTGACGTTGGCCTGGTTCTTCGCGCTGCCCACCAGCTGCGACTTGCCGATCTCTGTGCCGTCGCCGAGCGTGATGGCCGCCTGGTTGGTCTTGTTGTACGTGTAGTTGACCTGGAAGCCGAGGCCGGAAGCGAGCGTGTGCTGGGCGTACATCTCGATGCCCTGCGACACGCCGTTGCGGCCGCCGGCGGAGGTCGAGTAGTTCTGCACGGTCACGCTCTTGCCGCCGATGTCCATGGTCACGTCGCGCACCACCGGCACCGCGAAGTTGCTGACGTTCTTGCGGAACAGGTCGGCGCCGAGCACCGAGCCGCGCTGGAAGTACCACTCCAGGCCGACGTCGAACTGGTTGGCCTTGTACGGTTCCAGTTGCTTGTTGCTGCCCTCGCCGAACCAGCCCTGCTTGTCGCCGCCGCCGATCAGCCGGCGGTCGTTGACGTATTCCTGGCTGTAGTACTGCAGGCCGCCCGGCGACGCGATGTCGCTGTAGCTCGGCCGCGACACCACCTTCGATGCCGCCACGCGCAGCAGCAGGTCGGGACGCAGATCGTAGGCCAGGTTCAGGCTCGGCAGCACGTCGGTGTAGCTGCGGTCGAGCGAGCTGACCACGAACGACGAGGTGCGCGCGGTGCTGTCCGGCAGCCGGGTGAAGCCGCTGGTGCAGCCGGAGCCGGCAGGCGCGCCGACCGCCGGCAGGCCGCCCGCCTGGCAAGGCGCCGGAGCGCCGTTGGGGCCGTTGAAGAAGTAGTCGTTGTAGTTGTCGACGCGGTCGGTCGAGTCGGCGTGCTGGCGGGTGCGCACCACGCGCAGGCCGACGTTGCCGCGCAGGCGGTCGGTCTTGATGTTGGCCTGCAGGTAGCTCGACGCGATCTTCTCGTTGACGTTGTAGACGAAGTTGTCCTCGTTGCGGGTCTGCATCGCGCCGTAGGTCTGATTCAGGTAGGCGATGTAGGCCGGGTAGTTAATCGCCGGGAAGGCGCTGGCGTTGATGCCCCCCGCCAGGTTGCCCAGCGATTCGCTGTACAGGAACTGCGGCTGGAACTTGTTGGCGGTGGCGTCGCAGCCGGCCTGGTAGCGCTTGTCGTAGTCGGCCGGATTGGCGCCCTTGCACACCCAGTAGTTGTTGCCGGTGCTGCGGCTGGTGCCGCCGTCGCGGTACTTGCCGCCGAACTGCAGCGAGTCCAGCCACTTGCTGTCGCTGTGCCAGGTGAAGTCGGCCTGGGCGTATTTCTGCTGGGTGCTGTTGCGGGTCCACGAGGACGAGGTCGAGCCGAGGTCGATCTCGCCGATGCCCTTCTGCAGGTTGTCCATCAGTTGCGGCGAGAACGTCATGGTGGGCTTGCCGGCCGTGCTCCAGGCGCTGGCGTAGTTGCCCAGGGTCCAGCTGCCGTCGGCGTTCTGCAGGCGCGGCTTGATCGGCATGCCGAACTGCAGCTCGGGGCCGCCGCCGGCCCAGGTGCGGCCGGCCTTGAAGGTCGCGTCCAGCGACTCGCCGTGCCATTCGGCTTCGATGTCGGCGGTCTGCGACAGCGCCTTCTCGCGGTTGTAGCTGCCGGTGATCTGCGGCGTCGGGATGGTGCAGTCGTCCGGGCCGAAGCCGCCGGTGTTGCTCAGGCCGCCGGCCTTGGCCTGGTCGCCGCTGCAATAGTAGGCCTTGCCGGCGTGCGCGCTGTACTGCGCGCCGGTGACGATGGTGCCGCTGCGGTCGAAGGTCAGGCCGTCGAGCAGGCGGCCGCCCGGCCAGTTGCCGTCGCCGTCGTAGCGCGCCAGGTTCCATTCCGGGATCTTCAGCGTGTTGGTCTGCGAGTTCTGCGACAGGTCGAAGCGGAAGTAGTTGCCGGTCAGCGTCAGGTTGCGCATCGGCTTCGCTTGCAGGGTCAGCTGGCCACCCTTGCGCTCGCGGTCCTCGCTCTTGACGTCGAAGTCGACCGAGGTCGGCATCATGAAGTTGGTGTAGTGCTTGCCGTTCTGGTCGTTGAAGCCGGACTGGCCCCACCAGTAGCTGTTCATGTCCGACGGCTTGCCGTTGACGTCGGTCGCCGGATGGGTCTTGTAGTTGTCGCCGTACCACTGCCAGTTCTCGGTGCTGGCGCCCATGGTGCGCGTGGTGCGCTTCTGCTGGGTGTAGCCGACCAGCACGCCGAAACGGTTGGCCTCGTCATGCCAGGCGTACTGGCCGGAGAACTGGCCGTCGGTCTTCTTGGTCGTGTCGGCCCAGGTGCCCTCGGCGGAAACGAAGCCGGAGCCGGACTTGACCTCCAGCGGACGGCGCGTGTGCAGGATCACGGTGCCGCCGATGCCGCCCTCGTCGATGCGCGCCTCCGGCGTCTTGAACAGCTCGGCGCTGGACAGCATGTTCGCCGGCATCAGCATGTAGTTGAACGAGCGGGTCGGGTCGCCGTTGGACTCGGCCGTGGCGATGTAGTTGCCGTTCAGCTGGGTCAGGGTCAGTTCCGACGACAGGCCGCGGACGCTGACGTTCTTGCCCTCGCCGCCGCTGCGGTCGATGATCACGCCCGGCACGCGCTGCAGCGCGTCGGCCACGTTCTTGTCGGGGAACTTGCCGATGTCCTCGGCGGTGACCACGTCGACGATGGCGTTGGCGTTGCGCTTCTGGTCGAGGCTTTTCTCGATCGCATAGCGGTAGCCGGTGACGACCACCGATTCGACCGGCTTGGCGTCGGCGTTCTTGTCGGCCGCCTTCTCGGCCGGTTTATCGGTGGATGCGGTTTGCGCATGGGCGCTGGCCAGCGCCAGCAGTCCTAGGCTCAGCGCGGTGGCGATGGGCGTCTTGCGCCAGCGGCGCTGTCGTGATGCGTGGGGGTTTTGTCGTGTCATGTGCTATCTCCAGGTCGTGCCCGATGTTGGGCTTTATTATGTGTTGGTCGCAGGGCGCCATCGCCGGTGGAACTGGAATTTCCTAAACGGCTGAATTACTGGTTGTATATCGATGGGTACCGCATTCCAACCAGAAAGATTTATACAGAAGAAGCCACGGCGGCTCTACAAACTTTCAAAGTTGGCATGATGTTTAGCGTTGTTTACGAAACGCTGGTGAGGCGGGCCGGCGGCACGCCGCCCGGTGTGTATATTCCACAACTGTTGTATTTAAGTCATTTTTCCATCGCCACGGTACGGAACCCCAGACCAAATCTTGATTTCAATATAGTATCTTGCGTTGCTGAACAAAATTACAAGTTCCAGCCGTTTGGGGGCGCCAGAAACCATGACAAAATTCCACAGCCATTACGAAAGTCTCAACGTCACGCGCGACGCTCCCCCCGAGGTGATCCGCGCGGCCTATCGTTCGCTGTCGCAGAAGCACCATCCGGACAAGAACAGCGGCAACGCTGAGGCCGCGCGGATGATGGCGCGGCTGAATGCCGCCTACAGCGTGTTGTCCGATGCGGACCAGCGCGAACTGTACGATCTGCAAATGCTGAGCGAACAGCGCTTCCGGTCGCCGGAATTCGCTTTTCAGGCGTCCGTCGACGATGACAGCGCCCCCGTCCCCTATGAGTCCTCTGCTCCGGAACAATCGGGACGGGGCACGCGCACGGCACCGGAAACGCCGGCCGGTAAAGCCCGGGAGGAAACAGGCACGCTGCGCCAGCAACTTGGCCACTTCGTCAGGGGCCGGGCGGCGCGGGTGGCCGCCCTGGTGTTCGCACTGGCGATGGTCGTGATGTTGCCGCTCCTGTGGCTGCTGTGGAAAGACAATCAGTCGATGTTGCGCATTGAGCAGGCGGCGATGTACGCCCCCGGGACGGCCGCCGGCGTGCCGGAAGAAACCACCAAAGCCAAGCCTGCCGATGACAACCTGGCCCAGAAGCCGGCAGGCAAGGATGGCGTGGCTGCGGAGGTGTCCAAGCCCGCCGCCGTCCAGAAAGCGCCGGCCGCGCCCAGCGCCCCCATCAAGGCGTCGGAGTTCGAGCGCCTGACGGCCATGTTGAAAAACATGGGCTTGGGCCTGCACAAGCTGGATCTGCCGGCCGCGCCCTCCAGCGCCAAGCAGGCGCCGCCACCGGCCAAGCCGGCCGAGACGGCAAAGGCGGGCGCCGCGCCCGCGCCGGTCGCACAGGCCGCCAAACCCGCCCCGGCGGCCGAAAACATTCGTCCAAAAGACGAGGCCGAGCGCACGGCCGCCCCCGAGCCCGCGCGCAGCGAGACCAGGGCCGTGGCCGAAGCGAGCCGGGCGAGCGCGCCGGTCGCCGCCAGCGCGGCCAGCGCCAGCCAGGCGGCGCGTCCCGCCGTGGTGATGGATACGCGCGCCTGCGCCACACCGGAATACCCGCCCAACGCCTATCGACGCGGCGAAAACGGCTCCGTGCAGCTGGCGCTGTTGGTAGGAACCGATGGCCGGGTGATCGAATCGAAGTTGCAGAAGTCGAGCGGCTCGAGCGAGCTGGACAAGGCTGCGCGCAAGTCTCTGTCGCAGTGCAAGTTCAAGACGACCAACGGCGAAGCCATCACCGAAGCCACTTGGACCAGCCTGACCTATGTCTGGACGCTGGACTGACCAGCCCGCTCCGCGCGCCGCGCCGCGATTCAGGGCGCGGCGGAAAACTCCTCGTAGGCGGCCAGCGCATTGGCCGCGTACATGGCGGACGGGCCGCCGCCCATGTAGATCGCCATGCCCAGTGTTTCCTCCAGCTCGGCCTTGGTGACGCCCAGCTTGACCAGGGCCAGCACATGAAAGCCGATGCAGGCGTCGCAGCGGGCGGCGATCCCCAGCGCCAGCGCGATGAGCTCCTTGGTTTTCTTGTCCAGCGCGCCGTCGCGGGTCGCCGCGCGGGCCAGGTCGCCGAAGCCTTTCATCACGTCCGGTATGTCCGCGCGCAAGGTCGCCAGCTGCTGCGAGATGGAATTGGTCAGCGCGCGATAGCCGTTGGTATCGATGGTCATGCGAAGTTCCCCTCTATTTCTTCAGCGAACAGGTGTTGAAGCCGAACGGCAGATACGCCGGGCAAAACCCGAACAGGCCGGTCGCCAGCGGGACCAGGCCCAGCCAGCCCCAGGCGCCGATGATGCCCGACAGTGTTGCTCCCACCAAGCCCAGGCCGCAGACGATGCGGATGGCGCGGTCGATGTTTCCTACGTTGGCACTCATGTTGTCACTCCTCGTTCGATTAACCCGTCACTCCTCCTTACGCACGTTCTGTGCCAAATGAAAGTGACAACGGGAATTGATTCAAAACAAGGACTTATGCGGAGGCGGCGGCCTGTCAGTCAGGCGTTTGACAGTGCCAGACTGCCAGTTTGGCAGTCGAAGTGGCGACGCGCGCTGGCTAGGACTGCCCTTCCTCCTTGAGCCGCCGGTACAGCGTACGTTCGCTGACGCCCAGGCGCGCGGCCAGTTCCCTGCGCGTGCCGCTGAAGCCGGGCATCACCTCGGACAATGTCGCGCCGCTGGCGTGCCGGTCGCACATGGCATCCACAGCCGGCGGCGCGGCGGGCAGATGCTCGGCGCGTATCACGCCGTCGTCGGCGAACAGGGATGCCCGCTCCAGCACATTGCGCAATTCGCGGACGTTGCCGGGCCAGGGGCGCCGCTGCAGCTGGGCCAGGGCGTCGTCGTCCACCGTCAGCCGGCGCCTGCCCGCGCCGGCGCGCCGCAAGAAGGAATGCACCAGCAGCGCGATGTCCTCCGGCCGTCCGCGCAGCGGCGGCAGGACGATGGGGAACGCACTGATGCGGTAATACAGGTCCTGACGGAATTCGCCGCGCGCCATCATCTGCTCCAGCGGCTTGTGGGTGGCGGCCACCAGCCGGAACGCCGCATGGTGGGTGTCGACGCTGCCGACCCGCCGGTAGGTGCCGGATTCGATCAGCCGCAACAATTTGACCTGCATGGCCAGCGGCACGTCGCCTATCTCGTCGAGGAACAAGGTGCCGCCCTGCGCCGTCTCCACCAGCCCCGGCTTGCGCGACGTGGCGCCGGTGAACGCTCCTTTTTCATGACCGAACAGTTCGCTTTCGAACAGCGTCTCCGTCAATCCCGAGCAGTCGACCACGACAAACGGACCGGCCGCGCGGCCGCTGGCCTCGTGCACGGCGCGCGCGAACAGTTCCTTGCCGGTGCCGGACTCGCCCAGCAGCAGCACCGGCAGCATGGACGGCGCCACCCGCCGCAGCGCCTCCAGCGCCTGCGAGAACGCGGGCGAGCAGCCGACCAGGCCCTCGTCGCTGGGCCGGGCCGCGGCGCTGCGCACCACCTCCAGCCGCTCGACGTAGGCGGTGATGACGCCGTCCTCGTCGAAGATGGGGCGCAACTCCACGGCCACGTGTTCGGGACCGCGCGGCGTGTGGTGGATGTGCAGCACGCGGTCCGGCCCGCGCAGTTCCCGCGCCCGCTTCATCGGGCAGTGCTCGCCCGCCTGGTCGCAGGGCACATCGTAGTGATGTGAAATCCGATAGCATTTTTCGCCGATGAAGGAGCGCTCGGCGCTGCCGAACTGGCGCTGGTAGGCGAGATTGGCGGCGACGATGTTGTACGCCGGATCGAGCACGATCATCGGCTGCGGCTCGTGCTCCAGGAAGGAAATCAGCGATTGCACCATCGGATGGCGCGCGGACGGCTGGCGGCTTGGGTCGGGGTGGATAGGCATCGGGGCTCCTGGGCAGGACACCATACTGTCGCAGGACCGCCATAGCGTCAAGGCGCCGGCGCCGCTTCCGTTGCGCGCCTATTCCCAGCGCTTCTCGCGCAGCGCCAGGGCCAGCGCCGCCAGATCCGGCGGCACCGGACCGCCCAGCACCTTTTTCAGGTCGAAGTAGCGATGCCCCATGATCCCGCCGCTCGACGTCTTCTCGAAATGGGTCGTTGCCATCTGCTCGAACAAATAGAACTTGTTGCCGGTTGAAAGATCCCAGCCATTCCGCTGGGACGCCGCCCGTGCCGCCCTCACTATCCTGGCCTTTTCATCGCCGGTGAGCGGAGCGCCGTCCAGGTTGAGAATCTCGACCGCATCGTGTTCCAGATCCACATTGCATTCGACGATCTTGCCGACGGTGCCGATCGCACGCACCGCCTTGTTGGCGTAGATGCCCAGATAGCGGGCCTTGCGCCGCCCCCAGGTGGCCGGGCAATAGTAAAGCTGGCACGAGATGTTCTCCTCGTACGAACGGCTGCACGGCGGCGCGAACAAGGTGAACTGGTCGGTCGAGAGCAATTTCTCGCCGCTGCAAAACGCCTCGAAGTCGGCGACCAGGGCCAGCATCTCCTCGTCATAGTCCGACAGGCATTGCTTGCCGAAGCGGATCAGGGCTTCAAAGGACGTGCACAGCAAGGTCACGTCCCTGGGAATGGCCTTCACCAGATCCGCGCGCTGCTTGTCGGACAGAGGGTTCTCCGTCGTCCCCAGCAAGAGCAGGAACTGCTGTTCCCGCCCCTCCCGGAAAATGGTCGCATGCCGCTTGAGCTGGCCCATGCTGAAGTGTTCGTGGAGCTTGGTTTCGACGGCCAGGTACAGGCCGCGCTGCGTGACGTAGCCATCCACCACGCTGGCCGACGTTCCGACCTGCTGGCTGAATTGCAGGCTGACGTCGGGCGGATCCACGTCGTTGGCCGCGCAAAGCAGGCCCAGCAACCGTTCGAACTTGAAGCGGCTGAACTCGTATAATCGACTGAGGAGCAGCAGCGAATTGTTGGTGACGAAATTTTCCGGCTGCGAGTAGCGGGGGAAGTAGTGAACGGATGTCATGTCGGGCGCGCATCTCCATGCTTGGGGGTAGATGCCACTATCGCATAGTCCGTCCGCGCCGGCCAGGGACGGCCGCCTGCGCACGCCAGCGGCCGCCGCCGAGCGACCGCAGGAAGCAACTGGCATAATGCGCCGACCAATCAACCTGTGGACGATTCATGAGATTCGGCATTTTTACGGTGACATGCGCCATTGCCGCGGCTTGGGGCAATGGCGCGGCAGCCTGCGAGCCGATACGGATAGGCTACCTGGACCAGGAGAGGCCGCCCTACTGGCTGGGCGCCGGCGTGGACGTGCCGGCCAAGCCGGGCGCCTCGGCCGAGCTGGTGCAACGCTTCGCCGCCAGCGCCGGCTGCGAGGCCAACCTGAAACGCATGCCGGTCATGCGCATCCGGCCGGCCCTGGCGGCCGGCGAACTGGACTTCGCGCCCATGGACGCCAACGCCAGCAACACAGCCGGCATCGCCTTCCCGCTCGATAAAAACCACCAGCTCGACATCGCGCGCGCCCTGCCGCTCAACATCGTCGTGTTCGTTCGAAGCGCCGATCAGATACCGCCCACGACCGCGCCGGCCAAGTACTTCCGGGACCGCCTGCTGGGCATCACGCTCGGCGCCAGCTACAAGCTGCGCATGCAGAACCTGGGTCTGAACGTCGACAGCGGCGCGGTCGACATCGCCCGCAACCTGGAAAAACTGCGGCTCCACCGCATCGACGGCTTCGCGGTCTCGGTCACCTTCCCCGGCGACATGGACGCCTACGTCGCCCGCAACTACAAGGGCGCCGTGGTCCGGCTGCCGCAGCCGATTTTCGTCGACCACGTGTGGCTGGCCGCCAGCGAGGGCTACTATGCCGCCCATCCCGCCCAGGTGGAAAAGATGTGGACCTGGCTGGCCTCGACCGGCATGCGGGAATACGCCGCGTTGCTGAAGGAATACTCGGACCTGCGCCCGCAGCCGCCCCTACCCTAGCTTGAGCCGGTTGACGAACCAGCGCCCCGCCGGGCCGGGCGGATGGTCGCGCATGTGGATGGCGTGCATCGAGAAGCCGGGCCCCAGCGGTGCGTGCGCCTCCAGCTCGATGCGCGCCAGCTTGCCGGTGCGCAGATCGTCCTCCACCATGTGCAGCGGCATGTAACCCCAGCCCAGCCCGGCGCGCAGGAAGGCGTGCTTGGCGCCGAGATCGGCCAGCCGCCAGGTCTGCGCCGCCACCACGCCGAAGTTGCGGCCGGCCGTCAGCGTCGAGCGGTCGGTCAGCACCAGTTGCACATGCTGCGCGGCCTGCGCCTGCGGCACCTGGCCTTGCGCCGCCGCCAGCGGATGGCACGGCGCCACCACGCACACTGCCGTCACGCTGAGCAAAAACTCGGACGCGCAACCGGGCGGTATCTCCGGCAGCGAGCCGATGATCGCCACCCGGCAGTTGCCCTCCACCAGCGGCTGCACCACCGCGCCCAGCGCCTCCACGTACAGCCGCAGCGGCGTGGTCGGGAAGGCCGACTTGAACGCCTGCACCGCCGTGGTCAGCGTGGCGATCGGGAACATCACATCGACCGCGACCGCCAGTTCCGGCTCCAGCCCCTCGGCCAGCGTGCGCGCCCTGGCCTTGAACGCATCCATGCCGTCAACCGCCGAGCGCGCCTGTTCCAGCAAGGCCCTGCCCGCCTCCGTCAATTGCGGATAGCGGCCGGTGCGCTCGAACAGCGCGAAGCCCACCTGCTGCTCCAGGTTGGCCAGCGTGGTGCTGACCACCGACTGCGCGCGCCGCAGCTTGCGGCCGGCGGCGGAAAAACTGCCCTCGTCCGCTGCGGCGATAAAGGTGCGCAGCTGGTCCATCGACATGGCGTCAAGCATGTATCTACTCCTTGGATACTAACCATCCAATTATATAGGCTATTCAGATGGATTAGCCCAACCTAAGATGCTCTCCATGCACCGCAATCAACAAGGAGCCAGCAAATGAAACGCAACATCGCATTCCGCAGCAAAGGCAGCACCCGCGGTCCCATCACCCGCCTGGTCAGCCCCGGCGACGTCGGCCAGCTGATCAAGCCGTTCGTGTTCCTCGACCGCTTCCGCATGGAAGCCGGCCGTGGCGGCAAGATGGGCATGCATCCGCACTCCGGCATCGCCACCACCACCGTGATTATGGACGGCGCGATGGCCTACCGCGAAACCACCGGCAGCGAAGGCGTGCTGCGGGCCGGCGGCGTCGAGTGGATGAGCGCCGGCAATGGCGTCTGGCACGACGGCGGCCCCGCCGAAGGCCAGCCGGCGCACGGCTTCCAGCTGTGGCTGGCGCTGCCGCCGGAGGATGAAAACGGACCGGCCCACAGCCAGTACCTGGCGGCGGACCAGGTGGCCAGCGCCGGCCCGGCGCGGGTGATCATCGGCCGCTACGGCGACGCCGACAGCCGCATCCAGCCGCGCGCATCGATCAATTACCTGCACGTGAAGCTGCGCGACGGCGAACGCTGGCACTACCAGCCGCCGGCCGGCCATGACGTGGCCTGGGTCGCGGTGGCAAGCGGCACGCTGCACGCCGGCGAGGCGGCGATAGGCCTCGAGGTGGCGGTGTTCGAGGAAGGCGACGGCGCCATCGACTTCGTCGCCGAGGGCGAGACGGAATTCGTGCTGGGCTCGGCGGTGAAGCATCCGCACGACCTGGTCACAGGCTACTACTCGGTACACACCAGCGATGCCGCACTGGCGCAGGGCGAAACAGAAATCGAACGCATCGGCACCCAACTGCGTTCGGCAAACTTGATGTAATCCACTTCATTGAAAGGAAAGACCATGAACACCACCAACACTTCCGTTATCCCTGCAATCGGCCGCGTGCTGATGGCCACCATCTTCGTCATGAGCGGCATCGGCAAGCTGTTCGCGCCGGCCGCGACGATGGGCTACATCGCATCGTCCGGCCTGCCGTTGGCCCCACTGGCCCTGGCGGTCGCCATCGCCGTCGAACTGGGCGGCGGCCTGCTGCTGGCGCTCGGCATCCGCACCCGCCTGGTGGCGGCGGCGCTGGCGGCGTTCTCCATCGTCACCGGCCTGGCCTTCCACCACGCGGTGGGCGACCAGAACCAGATGATCCACCTGCTGAAAAACATCGCGATGGCGGGCGGCCTGCTGCAAGTGGTGGCCTTCGGCGCCGGCGCCTACAGCTTCGACAACCGCCGCGCCGTCACCGGCGGCCGTCAGCCGGCATAACTTCCGGCGACGCGGACAAGGGCATCGTCTCGGCGAGGCCCTTGTCCGCTTTTTCGCGGTGCGCGGCAAGCGCGGCCTGGTAGACGCGGAAGGCGCGCAGCGCGGGATCTTCCGCTTCCGCCATCGCCGCAGGATTCTTGCTATCGTCAGACACCGCTTTCTCCCATCGATATAAACCGATATAAATTTTAGAGCAGTTTAACCAGTAAAATTTGAACTTGCAATAAGTCCGGGATCAGATTTGCGCGGCTTTCAGCATGCACTTGGAGAGCTTATCGAAATGCAGCAGCGCGGCCTGGGTCAATTCGATTTGCTTGCGGCGGGCGTCCTCGGTATCGGACAACATGATCCAGCCCTTTTCGCGCATCGACGTCAGGCGGGTATGCAAGGTGGCCGGCGCGCCCAGCTCCTTCTTGGCCATCATGTCGCGCACCGACAGCCGTTGCCGGTCTTGCCCGGCCTTGGCGATGATGGTCAGGATGCGCTCCTCCAGCGGATCGAGCGCCGGCAGCGACGGCAAGCCCCGCAACGCCTCGGCCAGTTGCAGAAAGCGCAGGTAGATATCGGCGGGTCTGGTGGGAGCGGTCATACGCGTTATAATCGGAAGCGGTTTTGTTCTAAATTCTAACACACACTTTATTTTGATACGCCCATGGAGAAACACCGCCTGACCGCGTTGGCTATCATCGGCTCGGCGCTGTTTTACTACCTGCTGGCGCGGGCGCAGGATCTGCTGTTCCCCAACACGGAGTTCATGCGCGGCATCGGCTGGATCTACCTGCCGGCCGGCGCCCGCCTGCTGTGCCCTCTGCTGCTTGGCTTGCCCGGTACGCTGGGCGTGGTGCTCGGCTCGTGGATCATCTGCCTGTTCTACCTCTATCCCGACGACCTGGTTCGCTCCATCGCCGGCGGCCTCAGTTCCGGCGTCGCGCCCTACCTGGTGTACGTGCTGGCGATACGCGTGTTCGGCATGCAGCCGTCGCTGGGCAACCTGACGTCGCGACGGCTGCTGCTGATGATTCCCGTGTTCGGCGTGGCCAGCCCGCTGATGCATCACCTGTGGTTCTGGCTGCACGGCGACACCGTCAACCTGGCGCAAGGCCTGCTGGTGATGGCGGTCGGCGACATGGCGGGCGCGCTGGTGGTGATCTACGCGCTGAAGTTCGCGCTCGCCATCTTCATGCCGGCTACTGGCGCGCGCCGATAAACAGCTTTTGCAGCTCGCCGTACGGCATGGCCTTTTCGATCAGCGGACCGGAGCTGCCGGTGGCCAGGAAGTCCCTGCCCATGTCGGCGGCGACCGCCCACAAGGCCTGTGGAATGCCGGAGCCCGCGCTCAGGCGGCGCACGCCCAGCTTGTGCAGGTCATCGGCGGACGGCACGCCCGGCCAGTCCATCACGTTGACAGGCAAGCCGGCGCCGGCCACCACCGCCTTGATCTCATCGACCTTGCAGATGCCCGGCACGAACAGGCTGTCCGCGCCGGCTTCCTTGTAGAGCGCCGCGCGCTTCAGCACTTCGGCCACGCGCTCGCCCTCCGCCGCCAGGCCCCTCAGGTACACGTCGGTGCGGGTGTTGATGAAGATGTCCTTGCCCGACTGCGCCGCCAGCTTCTTGATGGCGGCGATCTTCTCGGCCAGCAGCTGCGGCGTGCCGCCGCCGTCCTCCAGGTTGATGCCGGCCACGCCGACACCGATCAGGCGCAGCACGTTCTGCGCGACCGTGCTGGCATCGTCCGAATAGCCGTTTTCAAAATCCACCGACAGCGGCACCGTCAGCACGCGTGCGATGCTGGCGGCGATATTGATCGCCACATCGACCGGCATGTTGTCGCCATCGGCATAGCCGGCGGCCCAGGCCACGCCGGCGCTGGTGGTGGCGATGGCCGGCGCGCCCAGGCTTTCGAACAGCCTGGCGCTGCCGGCGTCCCAGGCGTTGGGCAGGTGTAGCAGCTTGCTTCCATCGTGTAGCTTCTTGAAATCGCTCATGCTGTCTCCTTGTTAGAAAAGGCTGGCTTGCGCCGTGGTCAAGCTGGTGAAACTGTCGTGCATCGGCAGCAGGATCGAATCGGCGATCGGCTGCAGCTGCTTGGTCAGGTAGTGTTCGTAGTCGATATTCGAGCGCGTCGCTTCAGTCGGTTCGGGGCCGCTGGTGGTCATCACGTAGCTGATCCAGCCGCCGTTCTGGTAGCGCAGCGGGCGGCGGTGCGCCTGATTGTACTCGTCCGCCAAACGCGCGGCGCGCACTTGCGGCGGCACGTTGACCTTGTATTCGTCCAGCCGGTGGCGCAGGCGCTTGCGGTACACCAGCAGCTCGTCGTAGTCGCCGGACACGGTCTTGCGCGCATAGTCGCGCACGAATTCCTGATATGGCTCGTCCTTGAAGATGCGCTTGAACAGGCCTTGCTGGAACTGCTGCGCCAGCGGCGTCCAGTCGCTGCGCGCCACCTCCAGGCCACGATAGATGACCTCTTCCTCGCCCCTGGCGTTGATGGTCAGGCCGGCGTAACGCTTCTTGCTGCCCAGTTCCGTGCCGCGTATGGTGGGCATGAAGAACTTCTGATAGTGCGTGTCGAATTCGATTTCGAGGTGGCATTCCAGGCCGTGCTTTTCCATCAGCATGGTGCGCCACCATTGATTGATCCTGGCGGCCAGGCCTTCGCCGATGGCCAGCGCCTCGCCGTTCTCGTATTCTCTTTTCAGCCAGATGAAAATGGAATCGGTATCGCCGTAGATCACGTCGTAGCCTTCCGCTTCCACCAGCTCGCGGGTCTGCTTCATCATCTGGTGGCCGCGCAGCGTGACCGAGGAGACCAGGCGTGGATTGAAGAAACGGCATTCGGTCGCACCGAGCACGCCACAGAAGGAATTCATCAACAGCTTCAGCGCCTGCGACAGCGGCTCGTTCTTCGCGCGCTTGGCGGCGTCGCGCTGCTTCCAGATTTGCGTGGTGATCTCCGGCAGGCAGTGCCGCGTGCGCGAGAACACGGTGCCGTTGACGCCCTCCACCACCGTCGTCTGGTCATCGGCGATTTCGCCTTCGACCAGGCCGACCGGATCGACCAGGAAGGTGCGGATGATCGACGGGTACAGGCTTTTATAATCGAGCACCACAACCGAGTCGTACAGACCTGGCTTGGACTCCATGACGAAGCCGCCCGGCGAGGCGCCGCCGGAAATGTCGCCGACGCTGGGCGCGACGTAGCCTTCGCGGTGCATGCGCGGAAGGTAGTGGTGGCCGAAGGCGGCGATCGATCCGCCCAGGTGGTCGGCCTGCAGGCCCGTCACGGTGGCGCGTTCGATCATGAAGGCCAGCAGGTTGGCCTTGTCGAAGATGCGCGTGACCAGCTCGCAGTCCTTCAGGTTGTAGTGGGCCAGCGCCGGCTTGTCGTGCTGGAAGCGGCGTTCGATTTCCGCCATCTTGTCGTAGACGTCGCCGATGTCCTTGCCCTCGCCCAGCATGGCCTGCGCTACGTTCTCCAGGCTGAAGGACGGGAAGGTCCACGACGCCGCCTTGAGCGCGTCGATGCCGTCGAGGACGATGCGGCCGACGACAGGCGCGAACATGTAGCCCTGCTTGCCAGGATGCTCGCGCCACTCGATGGTCTTGCCCTCGCGGCCCAGCGCCAACGGGATCTTGTGCTTGTCCGCGTTCTTCTGCAGCACGCGCAGGTCGAACTGCACCACATTCCAGCCGACCAGCACATCGGGATCGTGGCGCGCGATCCAGGCGTTGAGCTTTTCGATCAGCTGGCGCGGCGTGGCGCAGTATTCCAGGTCGAAGTCGATCTGCTGTTGCGAATCCTGCGGCTCGCCCAGCATGTAGACCTGGCGCTGGCCGCAGCCCTCCAGCGCGATCGAATACAGGTCCTCGAATGCGCTGGTCTCGATATCGAGCGACACCATCTTCAGCTTGGGGCGGTACTCGGGCGCGGGCTTGAGCTTGCAGTTGTGGATGACGGCCGCGCCTTCCGCCGCGCCACCTTCAAACTGCACGGCGGCGGTGATGAAGCGCTCCATCAGGTAGCGCTCGGGCGGGCGGATGTCGGCCTCGAACATCTTGATGCCGTGTTCGCGCAGGGTGCGCTCCAGCGCCGTCAGCTGCTTGTAGCGCGAGGCGTAGACGCCGACGACCGGCTCCTGCTGGAAGGTCTTCAGTTCCAGCTCGCGCAGCTCGATGCCGCCCTTGGCGTCCAGCAGCGCCTCGATGGCCGGGCGCTGCTTCGCCTCGGCGAAAGCCACCGAAGTCTGCGCGGTCAGGCGGATCTTCTTCGGGCCGTCGTCGGTCGCCAGCCAGAACTCGATCTCCGTCCCATTGGCCGCGTCCCGCCAGTGGCGGGTCAGGATAAAGCCATGTTGGGCGGTATGCGTCATGCCAGAATTATACTGTACGTGCATACAGCCCGCTAGCCGGGCGCGGATCGCCCTATTTGGCCGCGCGCGGCGCCTTGTAGCGCGCCAGTTCCATCTTGCCGATCTGGCTGCGATGGACCTCGTCCGGACCGTCGGCCAGCCGCAGCGAGCGCGCACCGGCATAGGCCGAGGCCAGGAAAGGATCGGCCATGCCGCCGCCACCCTGCACCTGGATCGCCCAGTCGATCACCTTGCAGGCCATCGTTGGCGCGGCCACCTTGATCATGGCGATCTCCTTGGCCGCCACCTTGTTGCCGACCGTGTCCATCATGTGGGCCGCGTTGAGCACCAGCAGGCGCGCCTGGTCGATCATGATGCGCGACTCGGCGATACGCTCCAGCGTCACGCCCTGCTCGGCCACCGGCTTGCCGAAAGCGACGCGGCTCAAACTGCGCTTGCACATCTGCTCCAGCGCGCGCTCGGCCAGGCCGATCAAACGCATGCAGTGGTGGATGCGGCCCGGCCCGAGGCGGCCCTGGGCGATCTCGAAGCCACGGCCCTCGCCCAGCAGCAGGTTGGAGGCCGGCACGCGTACGTTCTCGAACAGGATCTCGGCGTGGCCGTGCGGCGCGTCGTCGAAGCCGAACACCGGCAGGTGGCGCAGCACCGTCACGCCGGGCGTATCGCGCGGCACCAGTATCATCGACTGCTGGATGTGGCGGTTGGGATTATCGGGATCGCTCTTGCCCATGAAGATGAAGACCTTGCAGCGCGGGTCGTTGCCGCCGGAGGACCACCACTTGCGGCCATTGATCACATACTCGTCGCCGTCGCGCACGATGGAACTGGCGATGTTGGTGGCGTCCGACGAGGCCACCGCCGGCTCGGTCATCGCGAAGCAGGAGCGGATGCGGCCATCGAGCAGCGGTTCGAGCCACTCGCGCTGCTGGGCTTCGGTGCCGTAGCGGGTCAGCACCTCCATGTTGCCGGTGTCCGGCGCCGAGCAATTGAACACTTCCGGCGCCCACACGGTGCGGCCCATGATCTCGCACAGCGGTGCGTATTCAAGGTTGGTCAGGCCGGCGCCGTGCTGCGAATCGGGCAGGAACAGGTTCCACAGCCCCGCCTCGCGCGCTTTCAGCTTGAGCTCCTCCATCACTTTGGTCGGTATCCAGGCATCGCCGGCGGCGCGGTTGGCGTCCACCTCGGCGTGGAAGCGCGCTTCGTTCGGATAGATATGCTCTTCCATGAAGGCCGTCAGGCGGGCCTGGAGCTGCTTTACTTTCGGGCTGTAGTCGAAATCCATGATGCGGTCCTTATCGGTAGGTGACGGCGCCGGGTTGCCCCAGCCATTCCAGGTGCGAGTAGTTGTTGAGGTAACTGAGCGTGAACTGGCCGGGACGCTGCAGCAGCTTGGTCACCGCGCAATTGGCCAGCGTCCAGCTCAACTCCATCACCTGGTAGTCCTGTAGCCCAAGCAGGTGCTGCATCAGCGTGGCGATCACGCCGCCGGAGGTGAACACGATGGTGGCCTGCTTGCTGCTGTCGGTGTCGAGCCGCTCCAGCGCGGCCACGCAGCGGCGGCGGAATTCCGGCCAGGTCTCGGTGTACTCGTCATCGTGCCAGCCGCTCATCCAGCGCTGCATGGCGGCGCGGAACAGATGTTCCAGCGCGCGCTGCGGCTCCTCGTGCTGCGCCAGCAGCTGCTGGAAGGCGGCAGCGTCGCTGGCCTCCGGGCAGTGGCGCCGCAGCACCTCGTGGTGGTCGAATTCGGCGAAGCCGGCATCAGTGACCCATTCGGTATCGGCCAGCTGCGCCTTGGGCAGCTCGGCCAGGCAGCTGTCGGCGGTCTGGCGATGGCGCGCCATGCCGCCGACCACCACGCGCTGGAAGGACTGGCGGCTGTTGGCATACCACTGCCCCAGCAAGCGCGCCTGCTCGTAACCCAGCGTCGACAGCTGATCGTAATTGGTGCTGCCGAACGAGGCCTGCCCGTGGCGCACCAGATAAATTTGTCCCATTTGCTCGCAGCTCCAGATCAAAACAGGCACCAGCTTAACGTCCGGCCTATAATTCATCAAATGAATAGTTTTAATTTGGCCGAATAAACCTCATGCATATATCCAAGGTCGATCTCAACCTGTTCATCGTCTTCGAGGCGATTTACGCGGAAGGCAGCATCACGCGCGCCAGCCTGAAGATGAACCTGACGCAGCCGGCCATCAGCCATGCGCTGAATCGCTTGCGCGTGCTGTTTGAAGATCCGCTGTTCGAACGCCAGGGCCACGTGATGGTGCCGACGCCACTGTCGCGCTCCATCATCGACAGCGTACGGCAATCGCTGCGCGGGTTTGAAGTGACGCTGAATGGCGCCGGGCATTTCGACGCCGCCACCAGCGAGCGCACCTTCTCGCTGGCGCTGCGCGATGTGCTGGAGGCCAGCGTGCTGCCACCACTGATGGCGCGCGTGGCGCAGGACGCGCCGACGGTGGGCCTGAACACTTTACAGGTGGGCCGTCGCGAGCTGGAAAGCGAACTGGCGGCCGGCTCGCTGGACGCGGCGATCGACATCCTGCTACCGCTGTCGAACGACATCCGCCGCACACTGCTGGCCACCGACAGCACGGTGGTGCTGGTGCGGCGCGACCACCCGCTGGTGAGCGGCGCGCTGGACCTGGACGGGTATCTGAAACTTGAGCACATCCAAACCAGCTCGCGCCGGCGCGGGCCGGGGCTGGAGGATTTTGAACTGAGCCGGATGGGATTGCAGCGGCGCGTGCGTCTGCGCTGCCAGCACTACTTCGCCGCCTGCCGCGCGGTGAGCCAGACCGACCTGGCGCTGACGATGCCCGAGCGGCTGGCGCGCGTGGTCAACCAGCAGTTCGGCAACCAGATCCTGCCCTTCCCTTTGCAGATGCCGTCGCTGGACATCTACCTGTACTGGCACGCCAACATCGACCACGACCCCGCCGGCGTGTGGCTGCGCGAGCAAATCAAGCAAGCCATGCTGGCGGCGGACTAGCTCATTTGCTCCAGTCTTCGAGGATCAAACCAGAGGGCTGAAAACTGAAGGCGGCGTCGCTGGTGACAAGCGTAGCGCCGACAGCCTTGGCGTGGGCCGCGATCAGCATATCCATCGGCGCCAGAGTGACGCCGGCCGCTTCGCGCAGCACACGTAAATCCGCATATGACGACACAACATCGCTAGTCCACGGCAATACCCTTACAAGCCGTAGAAACTTATCAACGCGCGTCTTTAGGCCGGGGGCACCTCCGCGCTTGGCCACGCCATACCGCAGCTCGGCCTCGGTCATTACTGAAACGGCCACACTGCCGCGTGGAACGTTCCGCAATCGCTGAGTTACCAGAGGATGGTCATCCCGGATTGCATAGCTAGCGATATTGGTATCCAGCATATAGATACTCATACATCCACGCCCGCAAACGGATCGCGCTCCTGCACTCCTTGCTGACGGTCTGCTGCATTCATAAAGTCTGCGGGCACGACTTTCGACGCGTCTTCTGCAAAGAACTCAGCCCAGGACAACGGTGGCTTGCTCGATAAGATGACGTCGCCGGATGCGGGGTCGCGATGGACATAAACCTCGCTTCCCTCAAACTGGCAATCACGAGGCAGGCGAACCATTTGAAGGTCACCAGCCATCGACAATTGAACTTTTTCACACATATTGCCCTCCCCGCTCTCAATACGGCATCCCCTCAATATATGCCGTGGCTGAAAGAGATCAAGCAATCAAAGCCAAGCTCCTTGATCCGGGTTAAAACAAGTTCAGCAACCGGCGCTTGCGCCGGATGCCAGGGTGCGGACGGCTTTGGAGATGTCGGCGGCGATGCGGGTGACGGCGCGGCGATGGCCGGCCACTAGCGCGTCGTAGCCGCCGCCGACCGGTTCGTTGGCGACGCTGCGGCAGGTCAGCACCTTGGCGCTGCCGACCAAACGCACGCTCCACACCGCGTCGATCAGCGCGTACTGTCCAGGCGCGGATTCGAAGCGCTGCACGTTGGTGCTGATGCGGTAGACCGGCGCGCCGTCCGCAGTCGGCGTGCGGAACACGTCCACCGTCCCCAGCTCGCCGGTGATCGCCAGAGACAGAGCCTGGCCGATCTCCGACGCCGGCATCGCCGACCAGCGCTCATGCTCCAGCAGGTCCACGCGCCCCGCTTCGCTGCTGACCACCAGCTGGTAGCGCGCGACCTGCTGCGGCACGGTCACCGCCGGCAGTTCGATGTAGTAGCCGGGCGACGCGGCCGCCGGCGACGGCACGCCCATGGCGTTACTCAGGCTGTAGAAATGCTCGGGCGGCGCGGCGGCGCAGCCGGCCAGCAGCAGCCCGGCCGCCATGGCCAGCGCGGTTTGATAGCGCATCATTTCGGTTCTCCCTTGGTATCCTGCTTGCTCGTCTTCCCGCGCAACAGCGATTCGGGATGACGCTCCAGATAATCCGACAGCGCGTTCAGCGATTGCAGCGTTTGCGTCAGCTGCTGCAAGGCTTCGCGCAGGTCGGACTGCACCGGCGAATCCTTCTGCAGCAGCTGGTTGGCTTCGCCGAAGGTCTTGCGGGCCGCGCCCAGCGTGTCCTTCATCTCCGGCACCACCTGCGCATCGAGCTGCTTGAACAGCACATTGGCGCTCTTCAGCGTGTCGCGCAGGTTGTTGCCGATCTCGCCGAACGGCACCTGATCCAGCTTGCGCGCGATGCTGGCGATCTGCGTCTGCAGCTCGTCCAGGCTGTTCGGCACCGTCGGCACCTCCAGCGGATACTGCGCCACATCCAGCTTAGCCTGCGGCGCGTTCGGGAAGAAGTCCAGCGCCACGTACAGCTGGCCGGTCAACAGGTTCCCGGTCCGCAGTTGGCCGCGCAGGCCACGCGACACCAGGCGCTCCAGCACTATCGGCCCGGCGTTGCGATCCTGGTCGCTGGCGACGGACTGCTGGAAGCTGCGGCCCAGCCGCGCCGGGTACATGTCCACCGTCACCGGCATGCGGAAGCTCTTCTTCACCGGATCGAACTCCACGCCGACCGAGCGCACCTCACCCAGCACGATGCCACGGAAGTCCACCGGCGCGCCGGGCGACAGGCCGCGCAGCGACTGGTCGAAGTACAGCACCGTGGTAATCGGCACGCCGTCCGGCTCGCGCAGCGCGTTGGACTGATCGGAGGCCAGCGGGAAATCGGTGCCGGGGGCCGCCTGCTGGTCCGGTTTCTGGCCGCTCATGGTCTCGAAGGCGATGCCGCCCACCAGCAAGGCCGCCAGCGACTGCGTGTTGACCTTGAAGCCGTTCGAATCGAGCCGCACATCGACGCCGCTGGCATGCCACCAGCGCGTGTTCTTGCCGACGTACTGGTCGTACGGAGCGCTGACGAACACCGTCATCTTCACGCCGCGCCCCTTCTCGTCCAGATCGAAGCCGACCACCTGACCGACCTGGATGCGGCGGTAGAAGATCGGCGAACCGACGTCGATGGAACCGAGGCTCTCGCCATGCAGCGTGAACTTGGTGCCCTTGTCATCGCCGGCCACCTGCGGCGGCTTTTCCAGTCCGGTGAACTCTTCCTTCGTCGCCTCCGACTTGCCGGCATCGACGCCGATGTAGGCGCCCGACAGCAAGGTGCTCAGGCCGGAGACGCCGCTCGCGCCCACGCGCGGCCGCACCACCCAGAAGCGCGTGTCGGCGGCGGTGAAGCGCTTGGCCTCCTTGCTCATGTCGATCAGGACCAGCACCTTGGACAGGTCGCGCGACAACGTGATCGTTCGCACCAGGCCTATGTCCACGTCCTTGTATTTGACCTTGGTCTTGCCCGGCTCCAGTCCGTCCGCGCTGCGGAAGCTCACCGTCACCGTCGGTCCCTGGTCCATCACCGACTTGGCCACCAGCGCCAGGCCGATCAGCGCCGCCAGCAAGGGGATCAGCCACACCAGCGAAGGCAGCCAGCGATTGGCCTTCTCCACTTTCGGCTCGGGCAGCGGCGGCGCGCCGCTTTCGTTTTCAGGCATGGTTCTCTCCATTTGAATCGATCGGATCCCAGATCAGGCGCGGGTCGAACTGCATCGACGCCAGCATCGTCAGCACCACCACCGCGCAAAACGCCAGCGCGCCGGGACCGGCGGTGATGGTGGCCAGCGACTGGAAACGCACCAACGCCACCGTCAGGGTAATCACAAAGATATCGAGCATCGACCAGCGGCCGACGAATTCGACGATCCGGTACAGCATCGTGCGCTGCAAGGGGCGCCAGCGTGAGCGCCGTTGCGCCGTCAACGCCAGCAACGACAGCGCCGCCAGCTTCAGCACCGGCACCACGATGCTTGCGATGAAAATGATCGCCGCCAGCGCCGGCGAGCCGCTGGTCCAGAAGTAGACCACGCCGCTGATGATGGTGTCGTCCTCCTTGCCGAACAGCGAGTGCGTGTACATCACCGGCAGCAGGTTGGCGGGAATATAGAGGATGGTGGCCGCCAGCAGGAAGGCCCAGGTGCGGCCGACGCTGTCGGGACGCCGGCGGTGCAGCGCCGCGCCGCAGCGCGCGCAATGCTGGTGCGTGGCCGCCTGGTGCTGCGCCACCAGGCCGCAGCTGTGGCAGGCGGCAAGGCGGGCGTGCGGCGTGTAGCGGAACTCCGCCTGCGCGGGACGGCGCGGCCCCGGCAGGTGCTCGCCTATGTTCCACAACATCTGCGGATCGAAGGAGGTGACGATGGCCAGCATCAGCGTCAGCGCGCCGAAGGCGAACAGGCCAGGTTGCACCACCACCTGCGCCAGGCTGGTCATCTTGACGATGGTGATCAGGATGCCGATCATCAGCACCTCGGTCATGCCCCAGCGCCGCGCCCCCGCGACCGCGCGCAGCAGATGATCGAAGCCGTGCGGCCGCACGCCGCTGCGCAACGCCAGCGTTACGTACAGCAGCGCGCCCAGTTCCACCGCCGGCAGCACCACCGTGAACAGGCTCACGATCACCGCCACCACCTGCATCCGCTCCGTCCACAGCACGCGTATCGCGCCGGACAAGGTGGCGCTGGAAGTGTAGCCGCCCACGGCCAGTTCGACGATGGGACAGAATTGGGCGATCAGGAAGGTGAAGATGGCGCCCAGGGTGATGGCCGCCATGCGGTTGACGTCCGAATGAATGCCGCGATAGAGGATGGATCGGCAGCGCACGCAGCGCGCCTTCTCGCGCGGCAGCACCGGACGGCGGCGATGCAGCACGCCGCAGTCATGACAGCTGATCAAATCGTATCGGTGCACAGGATGGCCGTTTGGTCAATAATGGCCATATCATACGACAATCCGCCAGCGCGGCGTGGCCGTATGCGAGGCGATACGAGGCCGGGCAGCCTACTTGATGCTGGTGTTGAGTTCCTGGAAGTCCGCCGTCTTGCCCAGCGACTGCCAGGTGGCCAGCAGATTGGCCGGTGGCGCGATCAGCTTGCGGGCCGCCAGATCGAGCCAGCCGCCGGTGCTGGTCACGCGCGCGGCCAGCTTGCCGTCGGCGCGGATGATGTCGGTGCTGAGCGACCAGCGGCTGCCGTCCGCCGACAGGCCGGCCACGCCCAGCGTGACGGTGATCTCTTCGAGCAGCATCACTTCCTTGAAGTAGGCGATTTCGTCCTTCATCACCACCGGGCCGATATTCAGGCGCATGAACTCACTCATGGGGAAGCCGTTCTCCGACAGGAACAGCATACGCACGTCGCCCGCCTTGTCCAGGAAGGCCGTGTTGCGCATATGGCTGTTGAAGTCCATATCGCCCCAGCCGGCCATCATCTTCTTCTCAAACATCTCACTCTCCAAGGAAATCCAAAAGCGTGCATGCTACCACCTTGGTCGCCTTGCGCAGGTCTTCGAGCAGCAGGCGCTCGTCGGCCTTCTTGGCGTTCGACTCGGGGACGGTGCGCGGACCGGCGCCGTACAGCACCGCCGGAATGCCATGTTCACCGTACAGGCGCGCGTCCGCGTACAGCGGCGTGCCTTGCGCCGGGATCGTCTCGCCGATGAAGGTTTGCGCGTTCTGCTGAAGGCTCGCCACCAGCTTCTCCGTACCCGGCTGCTCGCGCAGCGCGTGCGACAGCAGCAGGCGTTTGATCTCGATGCGAATGCCCGGCTGGCCTTCCACCGCCTTTTCGATCAGCGCACGGACCTGGGCTTCCACCACCGCAGGATCTTCCTCCGGGATCATGCGGCGGTCCATCTTCAGCACCACTTTGCCCGGCACCACGTTGGTGTTGGTGCCTCCGTCGATGCGGCCCACCAGCATGGTCGGCGAATCGATGCCGGGGATTTTCGACTTGACCTTCTTCAGCTCCGGCAGCTGGTCGTAGATCGCGTTCAGGATGCGTGTGGCCGCCTGCAGCGCATCGTGGCCGGTCTCCGGCATCGCGCCATGGCCGGACTTGCCGTGTACCGTGATCTCCAGCTGCAGGCAGGCGTTGTGCGCGGTGACGATGTTGTAGCTGAAGCCCGCCGCGATGACGAAGTCCGGCTTGGTCAGCTTCTGCTCCAGCAGCCAGCCGGGACCCAGCAGGCCGCCGAATTCCTCGTCGTAGGTGAAGTGCAGTTCCAGCCCGCCCTTGAGCGGCACGCCCAGCGCCTCCAGCGCGCGCGTGGCGAAAATGTAGGTGGCGAAGTCGCACTTGGAGACAGCCGCCGCGCGGCCGTAGATGTAGCCATTTTCCACCACGCCGCCGTATGGCGGATAGGTCCAGTTGTCGCCCGGAGGCACCACGTCGCCGTGGGCGTTGAGCGCCACCGTCGGGCCGCCGGCTTGATAAGGGCGGCGCACGATCAGGTTGGTGATGCTCTCCATGCCGTAGTCGTGAACCACCTGCGCCGGCACGGCGTGCTTCTCGGCGGTCCAGCCGTAGGCCTTGACCAAGTCCGCCACCAGGTCCGCATGCGGCGCGTTGTTGCCGGGCGGCGTATCGGTCGGCACTCGCAGCAGCTGCTGCAGCACGCCGACTTCCTCATCGAAGTGCGCGTCGATCCATTGCGCCAGTTGTTCCTTGTTCGTCGTCATGGCTGTTCTCTCACTTTGCACCGGACTCGAACCAGGCCGCGATCTGCGCCCGTTCGGCATCCGTCATATTGGTCAGGTTCGCAAGCGGCATGGCTTTGAGCTGCACCGATTGCTTGTAGATTTTTTCCGCGTTCTGATGCACCTGCTCCGCGCTGTCGAGCATCACGCCGGCGGGCGCCGTCGCAAAGCCGGCCTGCGAAGGATGCGCGGAGTGGCAGGCCACACAGCGCTGGTCGATGACGGTCTTCACCTTGGCGAATTGCGCCGCCGGATCGGCCGCAGCCGCCACCGCCACGGGACGCGCCGGCGCGATCGCCACCGCAACGCCGATCAACAGCGCCACACCGATGGCCGGATAGCGCCATTCCACGCGGCCCTTGTGGCGCAGGTTGAAGAAGTGGCGAATGAACACGCCGGCCGCCATGATGAAGGCCAGCACCAGCCAGGCGTGGTCGTTCCGGTAGGTCATCGCGTAGTGGTTGCTGATCATGATGAACAGCACCGGCAGCGTGAAGTAGTTATTGTGGACGCTGCGCTGCTTGGCCTTCTGGCCGTGCACAGGATCCGGCAGGCGGCCGGCCGACATGGCCTCCACCATCTTGCGCTGGCCGGGAATAATCAGCATCAGCACATTGCCGACCATGATGGTGCCGATCAGCGCGCCGACGTGGATGTAGGCGGCGCGGCCGCTCAACACATGGGTGAGGCCATACGCGGCGCCGACGATCAGCGCGAACACCACCACGCCGAACCACATGTCGCGCTTGCCCAGCGGGGAGCGGCACAGCAGGTCGTACACAGTCCAGCCGACGACCAGCGTGCCGACGCCGATGCCGACCGCCTGCCAGCTGCCGATATCGGCCACCGACTTATCGATCATCATCGCCTGCGCATTGAAGTAGTAGGCGATGGTCAGCAGCGCGATGCCGGACAGCCAGGTGGTATAAGCCTCCCATTTAAACCAGTGCAGCTCCTTCGGCAGTTCGGCCGGCGCCACCAGGTATTTTTGCGGGTTGTAGAAACCGCCGCCGTGCACCGCCCACAGTTCGCCGGACACGCCCTTCTTCGCCAGGTCCGAACCTGGAGCCGGCGGGCGGATCGAGTTATCCAGCCAGACGAAGTAGAACGAGGCGCCAATCCAGGCGATGCCGGTGATGACGTGCAGCCAGCGCACGATCAGGTTCAGCCACTCAAGGCCGTACGGGATCAGATAGGCGAATAATTCCATGGGTGCTTTCAGGGTAAAGAGTGTGGCTAATTTACAGAAGATAAACGGATTTGACGCCGACCACATGAACATTAGAGTATATTAAACATATCCGATTCCGTATAACAGAAATACTCACATGGCCGCCCTGCCGCAACACCTGGATCTGCATTTGATCCGCATCCTCTACCTGCTGCTGGTTGAGAAGAACGTCTCACGCGTCGCCCTCAAACTGAATCAGCCGCAGCCCTCGATCTCCGCGTCGCTGCGCAAGCTGCGCGAGCTGACCGGCGATCCATTGCTGGTGCGCGGCGCGCGCGGCATGGTGCCGACCCAGCACGGAGAAAGCCTGCTGGTGCCGGCCAAGCGCATCCTCGACGAGACCGAGAACCTGTTCCTGAAGAAGACGCCCTTCGTGCCACAGAACGAGGCGCGCACCTTCCACATCGCCGCGCCGGACTACCTGGACAGCCAGTTCCTGCCCAACCTGGTGGCGATGCTGCGGCGCGGATCGCCCAACAGCCGCGTGAAGATCCACAGCCTGGGGCCGGGCGTGGACTACGTGCGGCTGCTGTCGGACGGCGACATGGACCTGGTCATCGCCAACTGGGACGAACCGCCCGAGCACCTGCACATGTCCAAGCTGTTCGAGGACCCGATCATCTGCGTGATGCGTTCCGACTGCCCGTACGCGCTGCGCACCGGCAGCGAGGACATGACGCTCAACGACTACCTGTCCCTGCCCCACGTGGCGCCGACGCAGATCCTGCCCGGCTACCACGGCGTCATCGACGACTTCCTGGAGCGCCAAGGCCTGCAGCGCAACGTCGCCGTGGAATCGGCCTACTTCGGCCTGATCCCCTACATGCTGACGCAGACGGACTTGGTGCTGACCACCGGCCGCCAGTTCGTGCGCTACTACGAGCGCAATATGCCGCTGAAGACGTACACGGTGCCGGTCAAGTTCCCGGCGATGCGCTTCTACCAGCTGTGGCACGAGCGCGTGCACCAGGCGCCGGAGCACAAATGGCTGCGCGAGCAGGTCTCGACGGCGGCCAAGGCACTCGGCAAATAATAAACCTTAATGGATACCGCATATAACTGCAGGGCGCAGTCGCGGTTACACTAAGCGCCATGACTACACTTTCCGAATTAAACAGCTGCGACGCCGCCACCTTCACCGACCGCCTGCGCGGCATCTACGAGCACTCGCCGTGGATACCGGAACGGGCGGCGGCGCAGCGGCCCTTCGCCAACGCCACCGCGCTCAAGCTGGCCTTGCAGGCGGTCGTCAGCGCCGCGTCGCTGGACGAGCAACTGGGCCTGATCCGCGCCCACCCGGAACTGGCCGGCAAGGCCGCTGTCGCGGGACAGCTGACGGCCGAATCGACCAACGAGCAAGCCAAGTCGGGCCTGCACCTGTGCAGCGCCGAGGAATTCGCCGTGCTGCACCAGCTGAACGCGGACTACAACGCCAAGTTCGGTTTTCCCTTCATCCTCGCCGTCAAAGGCCCGGACGGACAGGGGCTGACGCGACGCGCCATCATCGCCACCTTCACGCGCCGGCTGAAGAACCAGCGCGCCGACGAAGTCGCCGAGTGCCTGCGCCAGATTAAGCGCATCGCCGAACTGCGCCTGAACGACCTGCTGGGCGTGACGCTGGACTTCGGCCCCACCATCATGCAGTGGTGCGAGACCATAGCCGCTTGGAGCGACACCGACAACAGCGCCGACGCGGACTTCGACCTGACCTGCGCCTACATGACGCCAGCGCACCGCAGGACCGCCGCGCAGCTGCTGGACTGGATGCGCGAAGCCGGCATGGACGCGCACATCGACGCCGTCGGCAACGTCGTCGGCGTCTACCGCTCGGACGCGCCGGGCGCGAAAACGCTGATGACCGGGTCGCACTACGACACGGTGCGCAACGGCGGCAAGTACGACGGCCGCCTCGGCATCCTGCTGCCGATCGCCATCGTGCGCCACCTGCACCAGCGCGGCGAAAAGCTGCCCTTCCATTTCGAGATCGTCGGTTTTGCGGAAGAGGAAGGCGTGCGCTTCAAGAGCACCTTCCTGGGCAGTAATGCGGTCACGGGCCGTTTTGATTTGTCGCTGCTGGACCAGACCGACGCCGACGGCATCACCATGCGCGACGCGCTGCTGGCAGCCGGCCATGACGTGGCGCGCATTCCCGCCATCGCGCGCGATCCGGCGCAGTTGCTGGGCTTCGTGGAAGTCCATATCGAACAAGGCCCGGTGCTGCTGGAGCGCGACCTGCCGCTGGGCGTGGTGACGGCAATCGCCGGCAGCTCGCGCTACCTGGTCGAACTGACCGGCCTGGCCAGCCACGCCGGCACCACGCCGATGACGATGCGCAGGGATGCGGCGGCGGCGGCGGCGGAAATCGTGCTGCTGGTCGAGCGCCGCTGCGCGCAGGGCGAGTCGCTGGTCGGCACGGTCGGCCAGTTGCAGGTTCCCGGTGGTTCGGTCAACGTGATCCCCGGCGCGTGCAAGCTGTCGCTCGATATCCGTGCCGCCGACGACGCGGTGCGGCTGGCGGCGGTGAAGGATGTATTGGACGGCATCGCGGCGATCTGCGCGCGGCGCCAGGTGGAGGTGAGCTGGCAGCAGATCGTTGACGCCACCGCCGCGCCATGTGCGCCACGTTTGATGCAGCAGTTCGGCGCCGCCATCGAGCGCACTGGCTTGCCGCGCTTCGACCTGCTGTCCGGCGCCGGCCACGATGCGATGGCGATGGCCGCGATCACCGATGTGGCCATGCTGTTCACGCGCTGCGGCAACGGCGGCATCAGCCACAATCCGCTTGAGACGATGACGGCGGACGACGCCGACATCGCCGCCCAGGTGCTGCTGGACTTCGTGCGCAGCTACGCCTGATCGCTGGCCGCCGGCGTGCGCTGGCAAAGCTCGGCCAGCGCGGCGGCCACTTCGGCGATCACCGGCGCCCAGCCACCGCCCTCGGGCTGGCGGAACAGGCGCATGGACGGATACCATGGTGTGTCGCTGCGCTCCGTCATCCAGCGCCAGTCGCAGCGATAGTCGGGCAGCAGCAGCCAGCATGGCTTGCCCATGGCGCCGGCCAGATGCGCCACCGCCGTGTCCACGCTGATGACCAGGTCAAGATTGGCGATGACGGCCGCCGTGTCGGCGAAGTCGCGCAACTGCGGGCCGATGGCCTGCAGCGTCATGCCGGCGGGTGGAGCCAGCGCCTCGTCCTCGCCCGGCCCTTTTTGCAAGCTGATGAAATGCGCTCCCGGCGCGGCAGCCAGTGGCGCCAGAACCTGCAACGACGGCAGCGAACGATCCGCGTCGTTCTCAAAATCCGGATTGCCCTTCCACGCCAGGCCAACGCGCAAGCCATGCGCCGGCAGCTGCGCGGCCCAATGCCGCATCAGCTCCGGCTCCGCCGCGAGATAAGGGATTGCCGCAGCGTTGCATTGCGCGGGCAGCCGCATCGGATGCGTCCAGTAGTCCCAGCCATCGGCCGGCACCGCATCTTCCAGCGCATATACCTCGTCGACGCCGACCAGCGTGGCGAACAAACGCTTCAACCCTGCGTGGCATATCACGGCGACGCGCGCAGCGCCACGCTCCTTCAGCGATGAGGCGTAACGGCAGAACTGAATCATGTCGCCCTGCCCCGCCTCCAGCACGATCACGATGGACTTGCCCTGCAGCGGCTCCCCCTCCCAGCGTGGACAGGCGAAGGTATGCGCGAAGGAGTCGAACTGCCAGCGCGCCTCCAGCAGCGGCCAGCCTTCTTCAAACCGGCCTTGACGCAGCAGCACGTAGGCCAGGTTGAAGCGCGTCCGCGCATGATCGGGGTCCAACGCCAGCGCACGGCGGTAGCACTGCTCGGCCTCCTGCTCGCGCTTGACGCAGGCCAGCAGCACGCCCAGCTGGCTCCATGCCGCCGGCGAGTCCGGAGCCAATTCCACCGCCGCGCGTGCGGCCGCCTCGGCTTCATCGAAGCGCTTCGCCTGCAACAGTAGCACACCGAGATTCTGGTGGAGCTGCGCATGATCGGGCATCAACGCCAGCGCCAGTCGATAATGGAACTCCGCCTCCGCGAGCGCACCCTGGCGCTCCTTCAGGTATCCGAGGTTGGCGCGCGCCGCGCCGTGCATGGGCTCCAGCACCAACGCCTGCAGGTAGCAGTCCTCCGCAACGGCGAAATCGCCGGCGGCCATGTGGTGGTTTCCATCGAGGTAGGCTTGCTGCGGATCTGAATGCATCGATTTACAAGTTTGCGATCAACGCCAGCAGCTCGGGTTCGGGCAGCGGCTTGCTGAACAAATAGCCTTGATAATACTGGCATCCCTCCGCAATCACAAAGTCCAGTTGCTGCTGCGTCTCCACGCCCTCGGCCAGCACCGACATGTTCAGCGCCTTGCCCAGCGAGACGATGATGCGGACGATGGCGGCGCCGCTGTCCTCTTTTGCGGCACCCCAGATGAATGAGCGGTCTATCTTCAGCTGATCGAGCGGCAGCCGGTGCAGATACGACAGCGACGAATACCCGGTACCGAAATCGTCCAGCGCGAAGCTGACGCCGGCGGCGCGCAGGCGCTGCATCTTCTCGACCGTGCCGCCGACATCCTTGAGCAGCAGGCTTTCCGTCAATTCGAGCCGCAGCCTGTCGGCGCGGGCGCCGGTTTGCGCCAGCGTCTCCAGCACATGCTCGACGAAATCCGGCCGGTGGAACTGCGAGGCGCTGACATTGACCGCCATCTCCAGCCCGGCCGTGCGCGCATCGCCGGCCCAAGCCGCCAGCCGCTGGCAAGCCTCGCGCATCACCCAGCGCCCCAGTGGCAGGATCAGGTTCGACTCCTCCGCCACCGGTATGAACTCGGCGGGCGGCACCAGCCCTCGCTGCGGATGGGCCCAGCGCACCAGCGCCTCCACGCCGGCCATGGCGCCGTCCACGCACATCAACGGCTGGTAGTGCAGCACGAATTCGCCGTTGCCCAGCGCACGCCGCATGTCCGCCTCCAGCGCCGCCCGAGCGCTGACCCTTGCCTGCATCGCCGGATCGAAGAATGAGATGGTATTGCGTCCTGCGGCCTTGGCCTGGTACATGGCCAGGTCGGCGCGCTTGAGCACCTCGTCCACGCTGCCGCCGCTGAACACCGTGATGCCGATGCTGGGCGTGCTGTATTGGTCCATGCCGTCGATCGCAAACGGCTCGCCGAACGCATGAACGATCTTGAGCGCGATCTCCTGCGCAGCGGCGGCGGCATCGTTCTCCGTGGTGCCCAGTTCCTCCAACAGCACGATGAACTCGTCGCCGCCGAAGCGCGCCACCGTATCGCAGCCGCGCACCTCCGTGCGCAGACGGGCGGCGACCATCCGCAGCAGCATATCGCCTTTGTCGTGGCCCCGGGTGTCGTTGATGGTCTTGAAGTTATCCAGGTCGATGAACAGCAGCGCGCCCAAGTGGCCCAGCGAGAGCGCGTGACCGGCGCGGTCCAGTAGCAATTGGCGGTTCGGCAGGCCGGTGAGCTGGTCGTAGAAAGCCATGCTGTGGATCTGGGCCTCGGCGGCCTTGCGCTCGCTGATGTCGCGGAAGTAGATCGTCAGGCCGTCGTCCGACGGATAGGCGCGGATCTCGGTCCACAGGTCGAGCGGCACATAATGCTCCTCGAACGCCACTGGGCTGTTGGTCTCCACCGCCTGCAGGTAGGCGCGGTGGTACGGGCCGTCCACCGCTTCCGGGAAGACCTCCCACACGTTCCGGCCCATCACCTCCGCGCGTCGCACTTGCAGCAGGCGCTCCGCGTTGCCGTTCATGTAGCGTATGTTCCAGCTGCGGTCCAGCACCAGGACCGCATCGGAGATGCTTTCCAGTGTGACCGCAGGGCAGCCTGTCTCCAGCGCCGCCGCCTGGGATTGGGGTGGTTCTAGCATGTTGGAAGCCGGGAGAACATGACGCGTTCCGGCAGACTGGCTAGCCTGCCTGTAGTCAGTATGCTCCCCGGCCCGGCGACGGTCAAACTATACGGGCGCGCTCCAGCATCGCATGCAACAGAACGTTGCAGCCCGCCTCCAGGTGTTCGGACTTGGCATCCTCGATTTCATTGTGGCTGATGCCATCCTTGCAAGGTACGAAGATCATGCCGGCGGGCGCCAGGCGCGCCGCGTAGATCGCATCGTGGCCGGCGCCGGAAACCACGTCCATGGTCGAGTATCCCAGCTTGGCGGTGGCGTTGCGCACCGCGTCCACGCACTCAGGATGGAACGGGCATGGCGGGTAGTACGACACGCGTTCGATCGAAATCTTCAAGCCGGTTTCGCTGCGGGTCTTGTCGATAAAGGCCAGCATCTCCTCGTGCATGGTGTTGAGCAGCTCATCGTTCACGTTGCGCAGGTCGATGCTGAATTTGACCTCGCCCGGTATCACGTTGCGGCTGTTCGGGAACACCTGCACCATGCCCACCGTGCCGCGTCCATACGGCGGATAGCGGTTGGCGATGGCCACCACCTCCTGCATGATTTTGGTCGACACCTGCAGCGCATCCTTGCGCAGGCCCATGGGCGTCGGGCCGGCGTGGGCTTCCATGCCGCTCACCACGCAGTCGTACCAGGACAGGCCCATCACCGCAGGCACCACGCCAATCACCTTGTCGGCGTCTTCCAGCACCGGGCCTTGTTCGATATGGGTTTCGAAGTAGGCGCCGATCGGATGGTCGCCCGGCACCTGCGTGCCCTTGTAGCCGATGCGTTCCAGTTCCTCGCCGACGGTCTTGCCCTCGGTGTCCTTGGCGGCGTATGCCGTCTCCAGGCTGAAGGCGCCGCAGAACACGCCGGAGCCCATCATCACCGGCACGAAGCGCGAGCCTTCCTCGTTGGTCCAGAAGGCGACTTCGATCGGCGCCTCGGTCTTGATCTTCAAGTCGTTCAGCGTGCGCACGACTTCGAGGCCGGCCAGAACGCCGTAGTTGCCGTCGAATTTGCCGCCGGTCGGCTGGGTGTCGATATGGCTGCCGGTCATCACCGGCGGCAGCGCGTTGTTGGTGCCGTCGCGGCGCATGAAGACATTGCCGATCTGGTCGACCGTCACCGACATGCCGGCGGCCTTGCCCCAGCCGACCACCAGGTCGCGGCCCTGCTTGTCCAGGTCCGTCAGCGCCAGGCGCTTGACGCCACCCTTGGCGGTGGCGCCTATCTGTGCCAGTTCCATCAGCGCCGCCCACAGGCGGTCGCCATTGATGCGCATTTCGCTCATTACACTGCTCCTCTTTGTTTAGCGCGCCGACGCCGGCTTGAACGCCGGCCGGTCGATATGACGGCCCGCACCCTCCACCGCCATCAGCACGCCGCGATGGAACACCACGTTGCCAGCGGCCAGCGTGGTGCTCGGGATGCCGCGCACGGTGCGGCCTTCGAATACGTTAAAACCGCCCTTGGCAAACTGCGTCAGCGACGATATGGTGCGGCTGCCTTCAGGGTCCCAGACCACGATGTCGGCATCGGCGCCAACGGCGATCACGCCCTTGCGTGGATACATATTGAAAATCTGCGCCGCGTTGGTCGATGTCACCTTGACGAATTCCGACGGCGTCAGCAAGCCGGCGTTGACGCCCGCGTCCCACACCACGGACATGCGGTCCTCGACGCCGCCGCAGCCGTTGGGGATCTTGGTGAAATCGTCCCTGCCCGCCGCCTTCTGCTCGGCGCAGAAGGTACAGTGGTCGGTCGCGGTGGTGTGCAGGTTACCGCCCTGCAGACCATGCCACAACGCGGCCTGGTGGTGCTTGCTGCGGAACGGAGGGCTCATCACATGGCCCGCCGCGTAATCCAGGTCCTCGCTCTGGTACACGCTGTCGTCGATGACCAGGTGGCCGGCCAGCGCCTCGCCATACACGCGCTGCCCGTTGGCGCGCGCGCGGGTGATGGCGTCCAGCGATTCGGCGCAGGAGACGTGGACGATGTACACCGGCGTGTTGAGCACATTGGCGATCGCGATGGCGCGGTTGGCCGCTTCCGCCTCCACCGCCGGTGGGCGCGACAGCGGATGCGAACTCGGTCCGGTCAGGCCCTTCTTCAGCAAGTCCTGCTGCAGCTGATAAACCAGCTCGCCGTTCTCCGCATGCACGGTGGGAATCGCGCCCAGTTCCAGCGAGCGGCGGAAGCTCTTCACCAGCGTCTCGTCGTCGGCCATGATAGCGTTCTTGTACGCCATGAAGTGCTTGAAGCTGTTGACGCCATGGTCGCGCACCAGGATGCCCATGTCGCGATGCACCGTCTCATCCCACCAGGTGATCGCCACGTGGAAGGTGTAGTCGCCGGCCGCCTTCTGCGCCCAGCCGCGCCACTGGTGATAGGCCTCGATCAGGTTCTGCTTCGGCGCCGGTATCACGAAGTCCATGATGGTGGTGGTGCCGCGGGCCTGGCGGGGGGCGGTGCCGGTGTAGAAGTCGTCCTGCGTCACGGTGCCCATGAAGGGCAGGTTCATGTGGGTGTGCGTGTCTATCCCGCCCGGTATCACGTACTGGCCGCTGGCGTCGATCACCTTGGCCGAATGCGGCGCCTCCAGGTTTTCGCCGACGGCGACGATCTTATCGCCAAAGCACAGCACATCGGCACGAAAAGCGCGGTCGGCGTTGACGACGGTGCCGCCGCGGATGATAGTTGTCATAGACGTCTCCTGAATCTCTTTTAGGGATGGGCCGCCCGCACCGCGGGCACCGCTTTGCCCTTCATCATAACCCCATACACCAGCGCGGAAACAGCGATTCCCACAAACCATGCGTAGGTGTAGATGGTTTTAAAACCGGACGCCACATCCTGGAAGGACGCGGGGAACGCGGCGTTGAGGAAGCCCGGGATATTCGGCAGCACGCCGGCCACGAAGGCCACCAATGCGGCCATGTTCCAGCCGTTGCCATATGAGTACTGGCCGTCCTCGCGATACAGTTCGCCGACATTCAGCTCGGTCTTGCGCACCAGGTAGTAGTCGACGATCAGGATGCCCGCGATGGGGCCGAGCAGCGCCGAGTAGCCAATCAGCCAGGTGAAGATGTAACCCTGCGTGGATTCGAGTATCTTCCACGGCATCATCAGGATCGCGATGGCGGCGGTGATATAGCCGCCCACCTTGTACGAAATCTGCTTCGGCGCCAGCGACGAAAAATCGTAGGCCGGGCCGACCAGGTTCGCGGCCAGGTTGACGGAGACGGTGTCGATCAATAGGATCAACAGCGCGACCAGCACGGCGGCGCCGGTCATGCGGCTGGACAGGTCGACCGGATCCCAGATCGCCTTGCCGTACAAGACCACCGTGGCCGAGGTGACGATCACCGCCATCATCGCCAGCAGGCCCATAGGCACCGGCAGGCCGACCGACTGGCCCAGCACCTGGTCTCGCTGCGATTTGGCGAAGCGGGTAAAGTCGGGAATGTTCAATGCAAGCGTGGCCCAGAAACCGACCATCGCCGTCAGCGAGGGCCAGAAGGTGGACCAGAACTGGCCGGCCTTCTTGCCGCCTTCGACAAACTGCGAAGGCGCCGACAGCAGGTCGCCGAAGCCGCCGGCCTTGTTGTAGACCCATCCCAGCAGCACGAAGCAGATCAGGATCTTCAGCGGCGCGGTGTAGGTTTCCAGTTTGCGGATCGCGTCCATGCCGTGCACGATGTACCAGAACTGCACGCCCCAGAAAGCCAGGAAGCAAAGCAGCTGCGCGCCGTTGATGCCCAAGCCCGCGATCTTGGCGCCGCCGATTTCGCCGCCCATCATCACGCCGAGCAGCGTGTAGATCATCTGCCCGCCGAACCAGGTCTGGATGCCGTACCAGCCGCAGGCGACGATGGCGCGCATCAGCGCCGGCAGGCGCGCGCCGGCGGTGCCGAACGACGAACGGGCCAGCACCGCATACGGAATGCCGTACTTGGTGCCGGCATGGCCGATCAACAGCATCGGCAGCAAAACGATAGCGTTCGCAAGGAACACCGTGAGCACGGCCTGGTAGCCGGACATGCCCCCTTCAATCAAACTGGCGGACAGCGTGTAGGCCGGTATGCACATCACCATGCCGACCCACAGCGCGGCGAAGTGATACCAGCGCCAGGTACGTTGCGCCGCCGTTGTCGGGGCCAGGTCTTCGTTCCAGAGTTGCGTGCTGCCAGAGAGTTCTTTGCTCACGGGGCTTTCTCCAAAGGGTTATGTATCCTTCTATCGCTGCAAGTTCCGTACCTTATACCGTTTATACCGTTTCCGCCGCCTTGACGTTCTCCGCGCGCGGGTTGCGCGGGTCCTGCGTCCAGTTCATGTATGGCTTGCCTGTCTCCTGCGGCACCATCGTGATGCAGCCCTGCACCGGGCAGGTGATTTCGCACAGGTTGCAGCCCACGCATTCCTCCTTGATCACCTCATACGTGCGCGTGCCGGTGGCCGCGTCGATCAACTGCGCGATCGACTGGTGCGACGTATCCTCGCACGCCACGTAACAGCGGCCGCACTTGATGCAGTCGTCCTGGTTAATCTGCGCGATCACCTGATAGTTCATGTTCAGGTACTTCCAGTCCGTCGTATTCGGCACCGCCTTGCCGACGAATTCGCTGATGCTCTTGTAGCCCTTCTCGTCCATCCAGCGCGACAGGCCGTCCTTCATCTCTTCGACGATGCGGAAGCCGTGCAGCATGGCCGCGGTGCAGACCTGCACGCAGCCCGATCCCAGCGCCATGAACTCCGCCGCGTCGCGCCAGTTGCCGATGCCGCCGATGCCGGAAATCGGCAGGCCCTTGGTCTGGGGATCGCGCGCTATCTCGGCCACCATGTTCAGCGCGATGGGCTTGACCGCCGAACCGCAGTAGCCGCCGTGGGTGCTGGCGCCGCCGACGATGGGGAAGGCCACCATCTGGTCCAGGTCCAGGTGCGTGATCGAGTTGATGGTGTTGATCAGCGAGACCGCGTCCGCGCCGCCCGCCTTGGCCGCGCGCGCCGGTGCGCGCACGTCGGTGATGTTAGGCGTGAGCTTGACGATGACCGGCAGCTTGGAGTGCGTCTTGCACCAGCGCGTGACCATCTCCACGTATTCGGGAACCTGGCCCACGGCCGCGCCCATGCCGCGTTCCGGCATGCCGTGCGGGCAGCCGAAATTGAGCTCGATGCCGTCGGCGCCGGTGGCTTCCACCAACGGCAGGATGTCGGCCCACAGCTTCTCTTCGCACGGCAGCATCAGCGAAACGATGATGACGCGGTCCGGCCAGTCCTTCTTCACCTGCGTGATCTCTTGCAGGTTGATTTCCAGCGAGCGGTCGGTAATCAGCTCGATGTTGTTGAAGCCGATGACTTCGCGGTTCTTGCCATAGTGCGCGGAGTAGCGCGACGACACGTTGACTGCGGCCGGATCCTCGCCCAGCGTTTTCCACACCACGCCGCCCCAACCCGCCTCGAATGCGCGCACCACGTTGTAGGCCTTGTCGGTCGGCGGCGCGGAGGCCAGCCAGAACGGGTTGATGGACTTGATGCCGCAGAATTCTATGCTCAGGTCAGCCATTATGCAGCCTCCTTCATACCGTTGATGTCTTGGTGAATGGCGTGTGCCGCCAGTTTTCCGTGCTGTACCGCCTGCACGGTCAGGTCCTGTCCGGGCGCCACACAATCGCCGCCGGCGTAGATACGCGGCAGGACTGTGCGGAACTGATCATCGACGTGGATTTTGTCGCCGTCGCGTTTCAGCGTTTTCGCCAGTGGATCACTGATGCTCTTTTCGTCCATGCCCTGGCCGATGGCTTTGAAGATCGCGTCTGCCGCGATCTCGAAAGTCTCGCCGGTGCCGGCCAGACGGCCGTTGACGATTGCGGTTTTCTCGAAGCGCATGCCGCGCACGCGGCCCGCTTCATCCAGCAGCACTTGCTGCGGCTGGGCCCAGGTACGCATGCGGACCTGATTTTCCTTCGCAATGTGTTGTTCGTGTTCGGTGGCGCTCATCGCGTCGAAACCGCGCCGGTACACCAGCGTGACCTCTTCCGCGCCCAGGCGCTGGATCTGCACCGCCATGTCGATGGCGGTATTGCCGGCGCCGATGACGATGGCGCGCGCGGGCAGCGGCAGCTTGCTCAGGTCATCGGCCTGGCGCAGCGCGGCGATGTAGTCGACGGCGGCCAGCAGGCCGGGGGCGTCCTCGCCGGTCAGGCCGAGCTGCTTGCTGGCGCCCAGGCCCAGGCCCAGGAACACGGCGTCGTACTGCGCGTGCAGGTCCTTCAACTGCACATTGCCGCCCAGCGTCTGGCCATGCTTAATTTCGATGCCGCCGATTTGCAGCAGGAAGTCCACTTCCTTCTGCGCGAAGTTGTCGGTCAGCTTGTACTTGGCGATGCCGTATTCATTCAGGCCGCCGGATTTTTCCTTGGCTTCGTAGATCACCACGTCGTTGCCCAGCATCGCCAGGCGGTGCGCGCACGACAGGCCGGCGGGGCCCGCGCCGACCACGGCGATCTTCTTGCCGGTGGAGGCGGCGCGCTTGAACGGATGCTCGGTGATGGTCATGTTGTCGATGGCGTAGCGCTGCAGCAGGCCGATCTTCACCGGCTGGCCTTCTGCGTCGTGATTGCGCACGCAGGCGTCCTCGCACAGGATCTCGGTCGGGCAGACGCGCGAGCAGCTGCCGCCCAGGATGTTCTGCTTCAGGATGCCGACGGCCGCGCCGTCGACATTGCCCTCGTGGATATTGCGGATAAAACTGGCGACGTCGATATCGGACGGGCAGATGCGCGTGCACGGCGCATCGTAGCAATACAGGCAGCGCGAGCTTTCGATCGCGGCCTGGCGCGCATTCAGCGCGGGGGCCAGGTCGGTGAAGTGTTCCGCCAGTGCGGCATTGGCTTCCTTCGGCTGGGGCATGTATTTGAGAGATTCGATCATCATACGATTTCCTGGCTATGCATGGTGGCTGTGGTGGCGATTACTTCATCTGAGGGAATGCAAATTCTGCGCCAGCGCTTGCGGTGTTCGGCCAGCGCTGCATCACCGCCTTGTGGCGTGTGTAGAAACGCACGCCTTCAGGGCCGTAGGCGTGATGGTCGCCGAACAGGCTGCGCTTCCATCCGCCGAAACTGTTGAAGGCCATCGGCACCGGCAGCGGCACATTCACGCCCACCATGCCGACCTGGATCTGCCGCACGAACTCGCGCGCCACGCCGCCGTCGCGCGTATAGATCGCCACGCCGTTGCCGTACTCGTTACGGTTGATAAGCTCCACCGCGCTGCCCACGTCCGGCGAGCGAAGCATGCACAGCACGGGGCCGAAAATCTCTTCCTTGTAGATCGACATATCCGGCGTGACGTGGTCGAACAAAGTACCGCCGATGAAGAAGCCGTTCTCGCGTCCCGCCACGACATGGTTGCGGCCATCGACCACCAATTTGGCGCCCTGCTCCACGCCTTCGCCAATCAAGCGCTCTATGCGCTGCTTGGCCGCGCTGGAAACGACCGGTCCCATTTCCGCATCCGACGCCATACCATCGCGCACTTTCAGTGCGGCGGTGCGCTTTGCCAGTGCATCGACGATCTTGTCGCCCGCATCGCCGACCGCGACCACGACGGAGATCGCCATGCAGCGTTCACCCGCCGAGCCATACGCCGCGCCCATCAGCGCATCGACGGTCATTTCCATGTCCGCATCCGGCATGACGACCATGTGGTTCTTCGCGCCGCCCAAAGCCTGCACGCGCTTGCCCGCAGCGCAGCCGCGCGCGTAGATGTATTCGGCGATCGGCGTCGAGCCGACAAAGCTCACCGCCTGCACCACTGGATGGTCGAGCAGCGCGTCGACGGTGACCTTGTCGCCCTGGATGACGTTGAACACGCCGTCCGGCAGACCGGCTTCCTTCAGCAGCCGCGCATGCAGCAGCGACGGCGACGGATCGCGCTCGGAAGGCTTGAGGATAAAGGTGTTCCCGCATGCCAGCGCGACGGGGAACATCCACATCGGCACCATCACCGGGAAGTTGAACGGCGTGATGCCGGCCACCACGCCCAGCGCCTGGCGCATCGACCACGCGTCGATACCGCGCGAGATCTGGTCGGTGAATTCGCCCTTCAGCAGCTGCGGAATGCCGACCGCGAATTCCACCATCTCGATGCCGCGCGCCACCTCGCCCTGCGCGTCGGCGAAGGTCTTGCCGTGTTCGCGCGTCAGCATCGCCGCGAATTCGTCGGTGTGCTGCTGGCACAGCTGCAGGTATTTGAAAAGAACACGGGCACGCGTCAGCGGCGGCGTGGCGGACCACGACGGGAATGCTTTTTCCGCCGCGCGCACGGCGGCATCGACTTCCTCCGTCGTACCCAGGGCGACCCTGGCCACCGGCTCCCCCAGCGCGGGATTGAACACGTCCGCATAGCGGCCGCTTTGCGTATCGACTTTACTGCCGTTGATGTAGTGGGTGATGGTGTCCAGGTCGCTCATGATCTTCTTTCAAATTTCGGGATCAGCCCAGCAGGCTGTCCGCGTCAACATAGGTATAGCCAAGGCCGTGCGCCACCGCTTCGTAGGTGACGTGGCCGAGACAGACATTCAAACCGTTCTTCAAGTGCGGATTGGCTTTCAGCGCTTTCTGCCAGCCCTTGTCGGCCAGCGCCAGCGCGTGGCCGATGGTTGCGTTGTTCAACGCGAAGGTCGACGTGCGGGCCACCGCGCCCGGCATGTTGGCCACGCAGTAGTGGATCACGCCATCGACCACGTAGGTCGGCTTTTCGTGCGTGGTGGCGTGCGAGGTTTCGAAGCATCCGCCCTGGTCGATGGCCACGTCCACCACCACCGCGCCCGGCTTCATGCGCGCGATCATTTCCTTGGTCACCAGCTTGGGCGCCGCCGCGCCGGGCACCAGCACGCCGCCGATCACCAGGTCCGCGTCCAGCACCGCCTCTTCGATCGAATGCGCGTTCGAATACATGGTCGAGATGCGGTTGCCGTAGATGAGGTCCAGCTGGCGCAGGCGGTCGATGTTCTTGTCCAAAATCGTCACGCGCGCGCCGATGCCGACCGCCATCTGCAAGGCATTGGTGCCGACCACGCCGGCGCCGATGATGGCGATGTGGCCGGGCGCCACGCCAGGCACGCCGCCCAGCAGCAGGCCCATGCCGCCCTTGGATTTCTCCAGGTGCGCGGCGCCGGCCTGGATCGACATGCGCCCCGCCACCTCGCTCATCGGCGCCAGCAGCGGCAAGCCGCCGTTGGCGCCGGTGATGGTTTCGTAGGCGATGCACACCGCGCCCGATTCCACCAGCGCCTTGGTCTGTTCCGGGTCCGGCGCCAGGTGCAGGTAGGTGTACAGGATCTGGCCCTTGCGCAGCATCGCGCATTCTTCCGGCTGCGGCTCCTTCACTTTGACGATCATCTCGGCGCGGGCGAAGATTTCCGACGCCGCTTCGATGATGGTGGCGCCGGCGCCTTCATACATCGCATCGCTCAAGCCGATGGCGACACCGGCGTTTTTTTGTACAAGTACTTGATGGCCACGCAATACGAGTTCCTTCACGCTGGCCGGGGTAAGGCCAACGCGGGACTCCTGGTTCTTGATCTCTTTTGGGACGCCTACCAGCATGGTGTTCTCCTCGTTAGTTTAAGTTTTTAAGTACCGTCGTCAGCTTTCCAAAAAGTTCGTCGATGTGTTTTTTCTCCAGCACCAGCGGTGGCGACAGAGCGATGATGTCGCCGGTGGTGCGTATCAGGATGCCGTCGGCGAAGGCCTGCTTGAACGCGGCGAACGCGCGCGCGCCAGGCTTGCCGGCGATGGGCGCCAGCTCGATGCCGGCGATCAGGCCGATGGTGCGGATGTCGATCACGTGCGGCAGGCCCTTGAGCGAGTGCACCGCGTCGGCCCAGTATTCGGCCATGCCGGCGGCGTGTTCGAGGATCTTCTGTTCCTTGAACACTTCCAGCGTCGCCAGCGAGGCGGCACAGGCCACCGGGTGACCCGAGTAAGTGTAGCCGTGGAACAGCTCAATGCCGGCCGGCGCTTCCATGAAGGCGTCGTAGATGAACTTCTTGCTGAACACCGCGCCCATCGGAATCACGCCGTTGGTCAGACCCTTCGCGGTGGTCATCATGTCCGGTTCGACGTCGAAGTAGTCGGCGGCGAACGGCGTGGTCAAACGGCCGAAGCCCGTGATCACCTCGTCGAAGATCAGCAGGATGCCGTGCTTGGTGCACAGGTCGCGCAGGCGCTTCAGGTATCCCTTCGGCGGTATCAGCACGCCGGTGGAACCGGCCACCGGCTCGACGATCACCGCGGCGATGGTCGACGCGTCATGCAGCGCGACGATGCGTTCCAGTTCGTCGGCCAGCTCGGTGCCGTATTCCGGCTCGCCGCGCGTGTAGGCGTTCTTCTCCAGGTTGTGGGTGTGCGGCAGATGGTCGACGCCAGGCAGCATCACGCCGTACGGCTTGCGGTTGCCGGCGATGCCGCCCACCGAGATGCCGCCGAAGCCGACGCCGTGGTAGCCGCGCTCGCGGCCGATCAAACGCGTGCGGCTCGCCTCCCCGCGCGCCTTGTGGTACGCCAGCGCGATCTTCAGCGCGGTGTCCACCGCCTCGGAACCGGAGTTGGTGTAGAACACCTGGCCGAATTTGTGGTTGGTGTACTCCATCAGCTTTTCGGCCAGGTCGAAAGCGGCCGGGTGGCCCATCTGGAAGGTCGGCGCGAAATCGAGCTGGCCCACCATCTCGCGCACGGCGGCGACGATCTTCGGCTGCGCGTGGCCGCACGGCACGCACCACAGGCCGGCGGTGCCGTCCAGGATGGTGTTGCCGTCCACGTCCTTGTAGTACATGCCTTCCGCCGACACCAGCAGGCGCGGATGGGCTTTGAAATCGCGGTTGTTCGTAAAGGGCATCCAGAAGGACGCCATCGATTCAGGTCGGGACTCGTTCATGCACATCTCCTAGGAACTGACTTGCGGATTTTTTTGACGAACCGTAAAAAAATTTACCAGTTGGCAAAATGATGATGCAATAATAGACAGCGCAACAACTATGGCACAGATACACAAATATCAAAACTGTCCAACCGTACTGGCAACAAAAACACTACAGTTTTGCTTTCCGCAGCAGATGGAGTCAAGGATGGAACCAGCGATTTCTGTGATCGATCAAACCGGCTGCGCGCCCGAAGCGGCGGGCTGGCCGGCGCTCGCCATAGAGCGCAGCAAGAAAGGCAGCCTGGTCGAACAAATCGTCGCCGCCATCAGCGCGATGGTGGGCCGCAGGGAGTTGCGCATAGGAACGAAAATGCCGTCGGTGCGGCAATTTGCCAAGTGTAATGGCATCAGCACCTTTACAGTTGTCGAGTCCTACGACCGGCTGGTGACGCTGGGACTGTTGTCATCGCGCCGCGGTTCCGGCTATTTCGTGGCCCGCCAGGACGTGCCGGCCACGCTGCTGCCGTCCACGCTGCAGGCCACGCCGACCGCCATCGACGCCCTCACCCCCGACCTGTATTCCGGCACCTCCGAGGCGCTGGCCGTGGGCGCCGGCTGGCTGCCGCCCGAATGGTACGGCGAGGACACCATCCTCGACGCCGTGCGCCAGGCGATGCGCATCCCGGCCACGCGCCTGCGCGGCTACGGCCATCCGCTGGGCTTTCCGTCGCTGCGGCAGCAGCTGTCGTCCACGCTGAGCGACGAGCTGTTCCCGGTCGAGCCGGAACAGGTGCTGCTGACCCACGGCGCCACCCACGCCTTCGACCTGGTCCTGCGCACGCTGACCAAGCCGGGCGACACCGTGTTTGTCGAGGATCCCGGCTACAGCAACCTGCTGTCGCTGATACGCCACCACGGCTGCGTGCCGGTCGGCATACCGCGCGGCGAGCATGGCCTCGATTTCGACACGCTGGCCAGGCAGGCCGCGCAAACCCAGCCCAAGCTCATGTTCGTCAACACGGTGCTGCAAAACCCGCTGGGCACCTCGCTCAGCGCGGCGCAGGCGCATCGCCTGCTGGGTCTCGCCGAGCAGTTCGATTTCTGGCTGGTGGAGGACGACATCTACCGCGAGCTGGCGCCGCGCGGCGAGGCCTCGCTGGCGGCCATGGACGGCCTGCGGCGCGTGATCCGCGTCGGCAGCTTCTCCAAGACGCTGTCGCCGGTGCTGCGCGTCGGATCGATCTGCGCCTCGGCCTCGCTGATCCCCGAGCTGCTGCGGGTGAAGATGCTGGCCGGCCTGACCACCTCCGAGATCAACGAGCGCGCCGTCTACCACGCCATCACCGCGCGGCCCTACAAGCGCATGGTGGACAAGCTGGCCGCGCAGCTGGCGGCCGGCCGCGAACGCGCCATCGACAGCCTGCGCAGCGTCGGCATGGAGCCGCTGGCGCGCCCGCGCGGCGGCATGTTCGTCAGCGCCGGCTGGGACCAGGCGCCAACCGCCGAATGGAACGGCAAGATCATCGCCGACCTGGCGCTCAAGTCCGGCATCCTGCTGTCGCCGTGCGATTTCTTCATGCTGCGTGCGCCGGAATCGATCTGGTTCCGCTTCAACGTCGCCTACACCGACCACCCACAACTCCTGACCTTCCTGAGACTCACATGCCGACAGCAAAACTGAATGCCGAGCCAGCGCCGAAGATCAAACGGCGCGTTCTCAATCGCGACAAACTGGAAGCCGACATCGCCGCCGAGGCGGTGCGGGTGTTCGCCGAGTGCGGCTACGAGGGCACGTCGATCGCCACCGTGGCGGAGAACGCCGGGCTGTCGAAACAGAACCTGATGTACTACTTTCCCACCAAGCAGGCGCTGTACCAGCGCGTGCTGGACGAGGTGCTGGACGAGTGGCTGGAACGGATGGAGAACCTGGCCGCCGGCGACCAGGATCCGCGCGACGTGCTGCGCACCTACGTGCAGGCCAAGCTGAAGTTCTCGCGCGAACAGCCGTGGGCGTCGCGCGTGTATGCGATGGAGGTGATCAGCGGCGCGCAGCTATACGGCGCGCAGATCCAGAACCGCGTGGTGCCGCTGGTGCGCAAGGATATCGAGGTGTTCGAGAAGTGGATCAGCGAAGGGAAGATCGCGCCGATCAACGCGACCCACCTGCTGTTCGCCATCTGGGCGATGACGCAGTCCTACGCGGACTTTTCGGCGCAGATGGCGCTGGTGTTGAACCGCAAGCAGCTGACCAAGAAAGACTTCGACGATGCCGAGAAGGTCATCGTCGACATGGTGCTGTCGGCGATCAGCGTGCCGCCGCCTGCTTGCGACGGCGCGCCATGAAGCCCACCAGGCCCAGGCCGGCCAGCATCATCGCATAGGTTTCCGGTTCCGGCACGGCGGTGGTGTAGCCGTTCACGCTGACCGGCTTGAAGAAGTGATCGGCGTTGATCTGCACCGACGAGCTCCACGAATTGACGATCACGTTGCCATCGATCACACCGCTGCCGCCATCCACGCGGGCCAGCGGCGCCAGGATGTTGGCGGTCAGGCCGGTGTGGATGCCCAGGTCGGTCGCCTGGTAGAAATTGAACAGCACGTTGTAGTTCTCGAAGCCCTGGTAGCCGCCGTTGAAGCTGGCCTTGTCGCCGCTGACGTTGAGGATCAGCGTGGAGCCGGCGTTCAGGCCGCTGAAGTTGAAGTAGCTGACGTTCGACAGTGTCTTGGCGTCGATGTCGATCACTTCCACGCTCTTCTTGCTGCCGGCGATATTCAGGCCGCCCCACTGCTCGGTGGCGGTGCCGGTGGTCGACAGCTTGGACAGCGAGCCGGAAGTGGCCGTCAACTGGCCGGCCAGCGCGTTCATGTTGACGGGCGCGGCGCCAGTCTTGATCTTCGAATACACGTCGACACTCTGGGTCAGGCTGGCCTTGCCGCCCACGTAGGTGTCGCCGTTCTTGATCGAGCCGCTGGTGAATTTCAGGTCGCGGCCGGCGATCAGCGAATAGCCGCCGAAAGCGTCGACGTTGTTGGCATTGACGGAGTAATTGGCCAGCTGGACGTCGCGGCCGGCCAAGATGGCGCCCTGGACGTCGGAGCTGGGCGCCTTGAAGTCGGTGAACGCGAACACATTGGCGCCGTGCAGACTCAAATCCAGCACGGCAGCCTGCGCGCTTCCCAGGGAGGCGATTGCAATAACGACAGCGGAAACAGCGGATTTCGTAACGGCGACCATGAATAATTCCTTGATAGCAATTTAAATTACTTCAAGGATATCACATCTATTGCCGCACGGCACTCCTCCGCGATTATTTTTTGCGCCGCAGCATCGCCCCGACCAGACCCAGGCCAGCCAGCAGCATGGCGTAGGTTTCCGGCTCGGGCACCGGTGCGGTCGGCACCGTGCCGGTGAAGCTCTGCAGGTGGATCTCGCCGAACTGGTTCAGCGTCTTGGCGAACACGCCGCCTTCGACGTTGGCGCCGCCGACGTTGCTGAAGGTGCCGTCCGCCACCAGCACCTGGCCGCCGAAGGTGCGGCCGACGGTGACGCTGTTGTCATGGCCGGCGAAGTTCCAGATCAGCTTGCTGCCCAGGGCCTGCGCCTGGTTGAAGTTGGCGGACAGGCTCAGGTTGCTGTCGTCGGTGTTGAAGATCACCGTGCTGGCGCCGTTCAGGTTGAACGAAATGTCGGTCACCTTGCTCGAGAAGATCTTGCTGTCGTCCTTGGTCAGGTCGAACACCAGCACGCCGTTGACGGCGGTGCCGCTCAGCAGCACGTTGCTGTCGTTGTTGCTGTAGGTGACCTTGGTGCCGTCCGTCGCGTGCATCGCCGACAGCTGGCTCGACAGGCCGGTCATCACCGCGCCGAAGTTGGTCGAGGTCGACGCCGCCAGCGTGCTGTTCATCGCACCGGTCGGCGCGGCCAGCACCCTGCCCGGGTTGACGTTGATGTTGGTGTAGCTGGCCGCGTGGATGCCGCCGTTGAAGTTGCCGCCGTTGGCGGCGCCGACGATCCAGGCGTCGCCGTTGAAGCTGGAGCCGCTCGCGGAGCCGCCCACGTACGCGGAACCGTTGTTGACGTTGATGCCGTTGGCGTCGCCGCCGGTCACCAGGCCCAGGCCGTTCACGTGCACGTTGCCGCTCAGGGTGCCGCCCACGGTCAGGCCGGCGTAGGCCGAGGCTGGCGTGTCGTTCACGTGCTGCACATAGTCGCCGCCGTTGGCGTTCTGGCCCACGTAGGTCCGGCCGTCGACGTGCGAGGTCGAGGTCAGGTTGCCGCTGACGACGACGTTAAATTGTTGCAGCATCTGGTTGGCGGTCAGCGGGGCGGCGTAGGCGGTTCCCGACAGCAGGGTTGCGGCGGCAAGGGCGATGCAAGTGCGAGCGATCATGGAAAGGTCCCTGGGTAAAATATTAGAAAATTAACGACTATTGCCCGAATAATATCATTATTTCCCAAAGTTAGCATTACGAAAATCACCAACCGCCCACCGAAATCCGCTAAGCTGGAAGGCCACCAGCCCTCACAAGACGACCAGCATGCCCAGTTTCGAGCCCATCCAGCTGCACACCGACCGCCTGACGCTGCGCTTCGTCGACAGCGGCGACGCCGACGCCCTGTTCCGCCTGTTCTCCGATCCGCCCGCGCTGCGCTACTGGAGCAGCGGCCCCTGGCTGCATGCCGCCCAGGCCGTCGACAACATCGAGCAAACCCTCAAGGGCTACCAGGACGGCAGCGCGCTGCGCCTGGCGATGGTGCTGCCGGACGGCGAATTGATCGGCACCGTCACGCTGTACGCCTTCGACCGCCGCAACCACCGCTGCGACATCGGCTACATGCTGGCGCGGCCGCACTGGGGCAAACGCTACATGCAGGAAGCGCTGGCCGCGCTGATCGCCTACGGCTTCGGCCCGCTGGAGCTGCACCGCATCGAGGCCGATATCCATCCCGACAACATTGCCTCCGGCCGCATCCTGGAAGGCCTGCATTTCCAGCGCGAGGGGCTGCTGCGCGAGCGCTGGTTCGTCGGCGGCGAAATCTCGGACAGCGTCATCTACGGCCTGCTGCGCAGCGACTGGAACGCTGCAACAAGCGTTACGCGGCAGCACTGAATTACCCGCCGCTTATCCTGCGGAATAGCCGGCCATCCCGCTCAAACCGCAGTTGATCGGAATCCGCAACAGCACGCCGCCGCGCTTTGCTACAGTGATTCCATCGCAACGATTTTGATGGAGCCTCAAATGAGCAAATTCAACAGCCAGGCCGTGATGGATCTGATGGAAGAAATCTTCCGCGCCTTCGCGCAGACCGTGCGCTACGGGCTGCGGCTGGTGCGGCGCATGTCGCCGCCGGCGCTGCTGGGCGCCGCGCTGATCCTGGCCTTCATCCTCAGCATCCTGCCGCTGGCGCTGGTGCTGTTCGCCTTCTTCATGCTGCTGAAGATCGCGGTCGGCGTGTGCGTGATCGGCGGCCGCCGCCAGCGTCGCCGGGAGCACCAGCAATGAAAAAACGCGGGCTGGCCAAGGCCGGCTACGACAACGCCAAAAGCCTGCTCGACATCGTCCGCGAGATCGGCGAGACCGCCACCAGCATGTGGTGGCGCTTCTTCGACTGGCTGGCGCAGGTGGAATGGCGCAAGCTGATGATGGTGTGGCTGCTGTTGCTGCTGTTCGGCCTGACGCCGTTCGGCTTGCCCAAGCAGACCGCCGCCTTCATCGCGCTGTCGCTGGGCCTGAAGGTGCTGGCCGGCGGCAAGCGCAAGGCCGAGATCGAGGCACGCGACGCCACCAGCCACGCCGACGAGGAAGGCATGGAGCGGCGCGTGGTCGAGGCGCGCATGGCGGCGCTGCAGGCGCAGGTCGAGCCGCACTTCCTGTTCAACACGCTCGCGCTGATCGGCCAGCTGATCGAGACCGATCCGCCGCAGGCCGCGCGCATCCACCAGAACCTGATCGACTACCTGCGCGCCACGCTGCCGCAGATGCGCGCCAAGGGCGCCGGCACGCTGGGCCGGCAGATCGAGATGTCGCGCGCCTACCTGGCCATCATGCAGGCGCGCATGGGCGCGCGGCTGGCGGTGTCGATCGACGTGCAGCCGGAAATGCTGAGCGCCACCTTCCCGGTGATGATGCTGCAGATCCTGATCGAGAACGCCATCAAGCACGGGCTGGAGCCGAAGATCGAGGGCGGCCGCATCGACATCCGCGCCAGCGTCGACGGCGCCATGCTGCAGGTGGACGTGCTGGACGACGGCATCGGCTTCAACCTCCACGCCGGCGACGGCATCGGACTGGCCAATGTGCGGGAGCGCCTGCGCATCCTGTACGGCAACCGCGCGCAGCTGGTGATCGAAGCGCCGCTGACCGGCGGCACGCGCGCCAGCATCCGCATCCCGTATGCGCCGGATATTTTCGCCGGGAGCTCAACATGATGAACACCATACCGGGCGGCCAGCGCCGCGCCACCGCGCTGATCGCCGACGACGAGGAACCGATGCGCCGCCAGCTGCGCGCGCGCCTGCTGGAGGCGTGGCCGGGACTGGAGATTGTCGCCGAGGCGGCCAACGGCATCGAGGCCGTGGCGCTGGCCGGGCAGTACCAGCCCGACATCGTGTTCCTCGACATCCGCATGCCCGGCCTGTCCGGCATCGAGGCGGCGCGCATGCTGTTCAACCGCTGCCACCTGGTGTTCGTGACGGCCTACGACCAGTATGCGATCGAGGCCTTCGAACAGGGCGCGCTCGATTACCTGCTCAAGCCGGCCGGCGGCGAACGCCTGAAGACCACCTGCGCGCGGCTGCAGACACTGATCGGCCAGCAGCCGTCCAACATCGAGCGGCAACTGAGCCAGCTGTTGTCGAGCCAGAGCAAGCCGGCCGCCAGGCCGGACTACCTGCGCTGGATCCAGGCGGTGGTGGGCAGCAACCTGCGCATGATCAGCACGCGCGAGGTGCTGTTCTTCCGCGCCGACGAAAAGTACACGCGGGTGCAGACCGCGCAGGCGGAGGTGTTGATACGTAAAACGCTGAAGGAGCTGGTGGACGAACTGGACCCGGACGAATTCTGGCGCATCCATCGCTCGACGCTGGTGCGGGTCGACGCCATCGAGGAAGTCACGCGCGACTTGCGCGGACGGCAGATGGTCAAGATCCGCAACTTCAGCGAGCAGCTGGAAGTCAGCCGGGGCAACACCCATTTGTTCCAGCAAATGTAATCGCCCCCTGAGCGTTATCAATATATACTTTATCGCACCGCCGGGCCGCTCGGGCGCGGCGAACGAATGGTGTAATTGGTGATCGAATCTTTTCCAGACCACGACAGGGAGAGAACAATGTCCAGCATACCCAAGCAAACACGCTGCAACGTCATTCCATGCATGCGCTACCGCGACGCGCCGGCCGCCATCGACTGGCTGTGCACGACTTTCGGGTTCGAAGCGACGCTGGTGGTGCCGAACGAAGACGGCAGCATCGCGCACGCACAACTCGGCTTCGGCAACAGCATGATCATGCTCGGTTCGGTGTTCGACACCGAGTTCGGGCGGCTGATGAAACAGCCTTCCGAGATCGGCCAGTTCAACACGCAAAGCTCCTACCTGGTCGTCAACGACGCCGACCATGTCTACGACCGCGTGAAGCAGGCCGGCGGCGATATCCTGCTCGACATCAAAGACGAGGACTACGGCGGCCGCGGCTTCACCTGCCGCGACCCGGAGGGCCACATCTGGAGCATCGGCACTTACGATCCGGAGGATTGAGACCTGGGTTAGTAACACAAGGAAAACGAGGCTGCTGTACCGTTGTAAATGCATGTCCACCGGTTCAATAAGTCTCTTCCAATGAGGCCATCTATACCCTGACCAGCCAGGCTCACCTCGATCAAGGCGAGCGTTGAAACTCGGTAACCAGCCGAACGCTTTCCTGGAATGAAAAGCATTGCATCGCAGAGCTTGCATGCCTGAGAGATGCCCTTGGTCGATGGTGTCTGAACTTCGATCGAGCCGATAGATGGAAGCCCAAGGTGTCCAACTAAATTCGAATCAATGCACGTCCGGCTGGCGCCAGTATCAATCAGGAACTTTCCACGAACAGGGGGAGGCGCAGAAAGTCCAGCTGCAATAAGCGCCCCCTTGTACAACGCGCTGATGCCGATGATGACGGTGATGATTGGGCCATCGCGACTGATCGAAAAATTTATACTGGGCATTGGGGAAGAATATCGCGATTTATAAAAACGACCTCGTCTATTGGCAGAATCTGTTTGACCAAAAACGGCGTCAAACCGCAACGGCCATAGCCTGCCTTGGTGGCATCCTCAAAGCTGTCATAAACGCCAAGTATGGCATCGCCAGAAATAACAACATACTTGCCTTCGTCCGCCAGCAGTGTCTCCAGGTTTCGTGCAAAAACTTGAAGCTCCATTTGCAATGTGGTCATGTTCAGCTCCTCCAACGGCCGTCGATGGGATGGGATTTAGCCTAGCACTATCTCCGCACAAGGCCAAGCGCGCGCGTCAAGCTTCGATTGCCCGACGGTGTCATCGAGATCGAGCTTAAAGCGGCGGCATGAAGCCGTCGCGGCCTACCAACACGGCGTTGGCGTGGACCTTGCCGTCCGCGCCTTCCGCGCCGATCACCATGACCTTGGCGCCGACCATCAGCAGTTTGCGCTCGCCCGGCACGAACTGCCCGTAGACGGTGGCTTTGTCCAGCATCACTTGCTGGGTCCTGCCGCCAAAGCGCATTTCCAATTCGGTGCTGCTGGATTTCTTGACCACCTTGGCGACGGTGGCGTTGGTCATGGTGCCTTGTTCGATATTGTCCCAAGGGTAGTGCCCCTCGTTCATGCCGCGCGCCGCTTCCGGGAAGATCATCACACCCGTTGCCCGGATCTTGCCATCGGATGCGGGAGCTGCGGCGATGCCGAGGAAGCTGTTTTCCTGGATCGCAGCCTGGCTGCTGCGCGATACGTCCAGTACCTGCGCCTGCTCCGGCAGCTGCACCGTGGTCTTGACGCCCTTGCGGTCAATGATGGTCAACTCGCCGGCGCCGGCCGCCGTCACTTCGCCGCGCAGATGCAGTTGGCGGTCGGCGGCGAAACTGGCGCCAGCGGTGGCCAGCGTGGCGACCGCGATCAGGGTGGAGATAAATTTCATGCTGAGTCCTCGGATGTATGAAGTGGAGGCCGCACTATGCCGCGCCCGGCGCCGCGCCGTAATCGGTCGAATGTCCGATGCCGGCCGCGAGGCAAAGATGGCTATAATCGGCCGATGCATCCCGAAACCCCGGTCTCCATTACAGACACCATGCGCGCGCTGGCCTACGTCGGCGACTTGAGCATGGGCCAGCCCACCGACCATTCGCTGCGCACCGCTTGGCTGGCCGCACGCCTGGCCCACGCCTCCGGCTGCGACGCCCGCGATTGCGAAGCGGTGCAGCAGGTCGCGCTGCTGCGCTGGTCGGGCTGCACCGCCAACGCGCCGGATTTCAGCGCGCTGATTGGCGACGATGTCGGCGGCCGCGCGCTGTTGATGTCGCAGAAAACCAGCGACCCGGCCTTTGCCGCGATAGGCAGGCAAGTGATGGACGCCCGCCAGCAGCTGTCGGAGATCCACTGCGAGGTGTCCGGCGACATCGCCCGCATGCTCGGCGTTCCGGCCGATGTCGAGCTGGCGCTGCGCTCGATCTTCGCGACTGCGGACGGCACCGGGTCCAACGTACCGGCGAGCGTCTACATCGTGGCCCTGGCCAGCGACATCGAAGTCCTCAGCCGCGCGCAAGGCCTGGAGCGCATGCTGGACATCATCGGGCACAAAAGCGGCAAGGCGTATCCGGCTCCGCTGGCGGCGATCGCGCTGCGGCAGGCCGCATCCTGGCTGGAGGTGCTGGACCACGACGAGAGCTGGCAGGCATCGCTGTCATTCGGCGCGCTGGCCGATCAGGGCACCGTGTCGCTGGAACTGCTGGCCGACGTGATCGACCTGAAGCTGCCGTGGATGACAGGCTATTCGCGCCGCGTGGCGGAGGCGGCGCGTTGCGGCGCGGTCGCGATGGGGCTGGGCATGGAGACGGCGGAACGCTGCCATCGTGCGGCGCTGGTGCATGGCATCGGCCGCGCTGCGGTGCCAAATTCGGTATGGAACATCACCGGCCGGCTGTCGGCGGCGGCACGCGAGCAATTGCGGCTGGCGCCTTACTGGACCAGCCGCGCCACCACGCGCATCGGCACCCTGGCCGGCGCTGCGGACGCCGGATCCTATGCCGCCGAACGGCTGGACGGCAGCGGTGCCTTCCGCGCCTGCGCGGGAGCATCGATTCCAATCGAGGGACGGATAGTGGCCGCCGCATCGGCATGGATCGCGCTGCAGTCGCTGCGGCCCTGGCGCGCGGCGATGACGCCGGATGCGGCACGCGCGCTGCTGGAAGCGGAAGCCTACGCCGGCCGCTTCGACAGCGCCGCCGTGCGGGCGATCTGCAGCGGTTCGGCGCCCGCCGAAGACGGCGCGCAGGACAAAGTCATGTTGACGGAGCGGGAGACCGAAGTTTTCCGAGGCATCAGCCTGGGCCTGACCAACAAGGAAGTGGCGCGCTCGCTGGCGATCAGCCCGAGCACGGTGCGTACGCATGTGGAGAACGTGTTTCGCAAACTGGAATGCACGACGCGCGCCGCCGCAACCCTCAAGGCGGTAACACTGCGCCTGATCTGATACGGCGCACGTCCGCCAGCCTCGTTCGCACTTCCGTAACCTGGTTCGCATCGAGCTTGATTTTGAAGTCGGTCAGCGACCCACCGAAACTGCTGACGTGGCTCCATACCCGCTTCACATGGAGTACCGAATCACTAAGCTTCGCATCAAGAAGGCTGATCTCCAACGACCCGTCATCACGGAACGCATACCGTCCGCCAAGGTCCCGTGAGACAAAATTTTCCCAACTTTGTTTTTGCGAGGGTGAACTTGGAAACAGCTTTATCCGGAAAAAGGAATTGAGCTCTTCAACCTCCCGCCGGATATCCTCCGACAGGCTGTGGACTTGCTCCTCATAAGTGTCCCGAAGTTCCTTCGAATTCGCGGCATAGCCAAGTGCCAGCGCAGCATTGTAAAACTCGTCAACGTTCGCAGCATCCCTGAGCATATTAAAAAAACGGTTGGGTGAAATCCCGTGTAGCGCTGTGAGCAACGCCATGAGGCGGGAGAACGTATCCGTAATCATGCCAGCGCGGAAATCAGATCCTGGTCGGCCACCTGGGTGGGGCGGATGCGGATGATGTTGCGGTACAGCGGAGGCATGGCGCCGCACAGGGCGGCCAGTTCGTCCTCCGGCATGCCCGGCAGGACATACTGGAACTGCGTCGGATTTTTCAGCGGCAGCGGGCCTTCCATCGTCGAGCCGTAGGCGCCCAGGTTCATGAAGCTGATCGCACTGCTGTCCGGCCCCTTGGCGAAGACGAAAGTGCCGTCCTTCGGATGGCCGAGATACTGGCGTACCTCCTCCTGCTGCGCCGACGTGGCGCCGGCCATCAGCTTGAAGCGCAACTGCGCGTAGGCGCGCGTGGTTTCCATGAAGGCGCTGCGGATGCCCGACTGCGACATCCGGCCCGGCATGCAAAGCAGCAGATTGCCGAACGAATCCAGCAAGGCCACAGCATCCCCTGCCCCGCCGTGTTCTCGGTCGCGCGCCATCGCTTGCAGCAGGAAGGGCGCGAGGCCGGCATCTGGCTGCTGCGGCGTGCAGCGGTAGGCCAAGGCGTCCGGGTAAAGCTGGCGCAGCGCGCGCACGATGGCGTGATCGGGCGCCAACGTCAGCGGACATTTCAATTGTTGTTGCGGCAGGTCGGTATTGAACAACTCCATCACCTCGCCCGACGTGGCCTCGAACACCAATGAGCATAAGGCCTGCGTCGGTTCGGAGATGGTTTTACCGATGAAGAAGGACTTCGGCGCGGCACCCGACGCGGCGCGCGCGTAAAGCGACGACCCGAGAATGGCCGGGTAGCTGAACGTCGCCTCGGCTTGCGGCCGCAGCGCTTCCGGCAGCGCGTCGAAGGTGGCACTGGCGTCGTGGTTGACGCCCGCGCTTTTATCCGGCGCGGCCACCACCACGTTGAAGCCGCCCGCCAGGATCGCGCCGCCGCACATGCAGCACGGATCGAGCGAGGTGACGATGGTGATGTCCTGCGGCTCCGGCAAATCGCGGCCCTTGGCGCGTTCGGCGTAGTACCAGTCAATCAACTGGCGCTCGCCGTGCGCGGTCGGGTCGAAGATCAGCCCTTGCTTGATGACGTTGTTGTGCAGCGACTGCAGCACGTTGCCATGCTGGTCGAGCATCAAACCGCCGACGCCGAAGGTGCCCTGCGTTTTGGCGGCGATAGCCTCCGCCGCCGCGATCGCGACGGCTGCCTGCACATCGATTGTCTTCTTGAAGGCCAAGCTTATTTCTTCTTCAAGTCGGCGCCGCCGAAGGCGTTCGGTAGCTGTTCGGCGGCCGTGGTTTCGTAGATGTCGCCTTTGAGGTTGGTCAGCAGCACCGGCAGCTCGTTGCCGCCCAACTCCAGGATCACCTGGCGGCACGCGCCGCACGGTGCGATGGGACCATCGGTTTCGCCGATGACGACCAGCTGGTCGAAATCGCCCTGCTTGTAGCCGTGGGCGAAAGCGCTGAAGAAGGCGGTGCGTTCGGCGCAGTTACACAGGCCATAGGAAGCGTTTTCCACGTTACAGCCGTGGAAGACCTTGCCGTCGTTGGTCAACAGCGCGGCGCCGACCTTGAAGTTGGAGTACGGCGTGTAAGCCTTCAGGCGCGCGGCTGCGGCTTCGGCGATCAGTTCTTGTTTGTTCATTGCGTGCTCCGGTATCAAGGACGGATGGTGCGGTAGATGACCGGATTCGCGGCCGGTGCTGCGGCTGCGATCTGGTAGGCCGCCTGGATTTCGCGGATCGCCTGCTCGGCGGCTTCCTGCGTGCGTGCATGCACCATCGCCAGCGGCTGGCCGGCTTCGATCTTGTCGCCCAGGCCAACCAGCTCGGTCAAGCCGACAGCGAAGTCGATCGGATCGGCGGCGCGGCGGCGGCCGCCACCCAGGCTCACCACGGCCAGGCCGATGTCGCGGCAGTTGGCGGTGGCGGCGTAGCCGGAAACCAGCGCAGGCGCCGGCACGACGATGGGCGAACGCTCCAGGTACTTGTCCGGATTTGCCATCAAGTCGGCAGGACCGCCCAGCGCCACCACCATGCGCGAGAAGCGCTCGGCGGCTTCGCCGCTGTCCAGCGATGCCTGCAGCTTGGCGCGCGCTTCGGTTTCGTCGGCGGCCAGTTTGCCCAGCACCAGCATCTCGGCGCACAGCGCCATCGTCACTTCGTGCAGGCGCGCCGGACGCGATTTTCCGGTCAGGTAGTCCATCGCGCCGCGTACTTCCAGCGCATTGCCGGCGTATGGCGCCAGCGATTCGTTCATGTCGGTCAGGATGGCCGACGTCGTCATGCCGGCGCCGTTGCCGACCTTGACGATGCTGTCCGCCAGTTCAACCGATTTGTCGTAGGTCGGCATGAAGGCGCCGCTGCCCACCTTGACGTCCATCACCAGCGCGTCCAGGCCCGCCGACAGCTTCTTCGACAGGATGGAGCCGGTGATCATGGCGACCGATTCAACGGTGGCGGTCACGTCGCGCACGCCGTAGAAGATCTTGTCCGACGGCGCCAGCGACGAAGTCTGGCCGATGATGGCGACGCCGACTTCCTTGACCACTTTGCGGAACAGTTCATTGGTCGGCACGGTGCTGTAGCCGGGGATGGAATCGAACTTGTCCAGCGTGCCGCCGGTGTGGCCCAGGCCACGGCCGGAGATCATCGGCACGAAGCCGCCGCAAGCCGCGACCATGGGGCCGAGCAGCAGCGAGACCACGTCGCCCACGCCGCCGGTCGAGTGCTTGTCGACCACCGGGCCTGGCAGGTCCAACGAGCGCCAGTCCAGCACTTCGCCGGAATCGCGCATCGCCAGCGTGAAGGCGACGCGTTCGTCCATGGTCATGTCGTTGAAGTAGACCGCCATCGCCAGCGCGGCGATCTGGCCTTCGGTGACGCGGTTCGAGGTGATGCCGCCGACGAAGAACTGGATCTCTTCAGCGGTCAGGACGCCGCCGTCACGCTTCTTGCGTATGATCTCTTGAGGTAAGAACATGGAATTCTCCGCTTTGAATTATTGGGTGTTGAAAGCACAAGGGCGGGTCCGCAGACCCGCCCGTAGTACCTGATATCTAATTAAACGCCGTATGGAATCCAGACGTTCTTGACTTGCGAGGCGTGCGCCAATACCGCGCGGCCGCCGCTTTGAGCGGTACTGTACCAGTCGCGCCCTTTCGCGCCGCCGACCCAGGTGCGCTTGAGCGAAGCGGCCGACAGGCGCTCCACTTCCGCGCAGCCTTCGGCCGAACCGTCATGACGCCATACCGCGTCGATGTCCGAGTGGGTCGCCAGCGTGCGCGCCAGTTCGTCGGCGGAACCGGTGATGATGTTGACCACGCCATCCGGCAGATCCGACGTATCGAACACCTGATACAGATCGGTGGCCGACAGCGGATGCGCTTCCGAAGGCACCACCACCACGCGGTTGCCCAGCGCGATAGCCGGCGCCACCAGCGAGATGAAGCCCAGCAGCGGTGCTTCGTTCGGGCAGACGATGCCGATCACGCCGACCGGCTCATTCAGCGCCACGGTGATGCCGTGCATCGGCGGCTGGTGCGCCAGGCCGTCGTACTTGTCGGCCCATGCCGCGTAGTAGAACAGGCGCTCGATCGAAGCCTGCACTTCCTTCTCCGCGTTCTTGGAGCCGGTCATGGCGGCGATGCGGGCGGCGAATTCCTCGCCGCGCGCGGCCAGGTTTTCGGCGATGTAGTACAGCACCTGCGCGCGGTTGTGCGACGTGGCTTTCGCCCAGCCGCCGGCCTTGTGCGCCGCTTCCACCGCGTTGCGGATGTCCTTGCGATTGCCTTCGCCGACTTCGGCGATGAAGGAACCATCGGCGCCATGGATCGCGCGGCTGTAGGCGCCGTCGGGGCGGGCCTGCTTGCCGCCGATGTACAACTTGGCGGTGCGGTCGATGGCGAACGCGCCACCTGCCGCCGGCACGGCCGCCTTGGCTTTGGCCTTGGCTTCAACAACCGGCGTCGCAGGACGCGCATCTTCCGATTTGGCGGTCAGGTATTCGTACATGCCTTCGCGTCCGCCCTCGCGGCCAAAACCGGATTCGCGGTAGCCGCCGAAGCCGCAAGCGGCGTCGAACTGGTTGGCGGTGTTAATCCACACAACGCCGGCCTTGATCTGCGGCGCGACGTCCAGCGCCAGCGAGATGTTCTCGGTCCAGACGCAGGCGGCCAGGCCGTAGACGGTGTTGTTCGCCAGTTGCACGGCTTCCGGCGGAGTGCGGAAGCTCATCGCCACCAGCACCGGCCCGAAGATCTCGGCCTGCGCCACGGCGGCGGAAGTCGACGCGCCGGTGATCAGCGTAGGCGGGAACCACGAGCCGTTGGCAGGGATTTCGCACTTCGGCTGATAGACCTCGCAACCTTCCGCGCGGGCCGACTCCACCAGGCCGGCAATGCGCTGGCGCTGCACCGGATCGACCAGCGCGCCGATGTCCATCGACTTGTCCAGCGGCGAGCCGAGGGTCAGCTTGTCCATGCGGGCGCGCAGCTTGGACAGGAATTTGTCCTGCACCGATTCCTGCACCAGCAGGCGCGAACCCGCGCAGCATACCTGGCCCTGATTGAACCAGATCGAATCGACCAGGCCTTCAACGGCGGCGTCCAGGTCCGCATCATCGAAGACGATGAACGGCGATTTGCCGCCCAGTTCCAGCGACAGCTTCTTGCCGCTGCCGGCGGTGGCGATGCGGATCAGGCGGCCCACTTCGGTCGAACCGGTGAAGGCCAGCTTGTCGATGCCAGGATGGTTGACGATGGCTTCGCCCACGCGGCCATCGCCGGTGACGATGTTCACCACGCCGGCAGGCACGCCGGCCTGCACGCAGATCTCGGCGAACAGCATCGCGGTCAGCGACGTGAACTCGGCCGGTTTGAAGACGATGGTGTTACCGGCGGCCATGGCCGGTGCGATTTTCCACGACAGCATCAGCAGCGGGAAATTCCACGGCACGATCTGGCCGACCACGCCGACGGCGCGGTAGTCCGCGAATTCCTCGGCCTGCAGTTGCGCCCAGCCGGCGTGGTAGTAGAAGTGACGCGCCACCAGCGGCAGGTCGACATCGCGGGTTTCGCGGATGGTCTTGCCGTTGTCCAGCGTCTCCAGCACGGCGAACAGGCGCGCGTGCTTCTGCATCAGGCGTGCCAGCGAGTACATGATCTTTGCGCGGCCATGGCCGCCCAGTGCCTGCCAGCCCGGCTGCGCCGCGCGCGCGGCCGCCACGGCGCGATCGACGTCGCTGCCGGTGGCTTGGGTCAGGTCGGCCAGTTTGGCCGCATCGGCTGGATTGGTCGAGGCGAACAACTCGCCCGGCTCGCTCCACTGGTTGTCGATGAACAGGCCGAAGGTGCGGCCATGCTGCTCCAGCCACGCTTGCGCTTCTTTCGTGCTTTCCGGTGCTGGGCCGTATTCCATGGTATTCAGGATCTCTTTAATTGATGGCATGACGTGTCCGTATTCTTATGGTTGCGCGTGGCGGTGTGCGGCGGAGTAGTTGCCGGTCACATAGTGCTCAAGCTGGCGTTCGATGTCGGTCAGCAGGCTGGATGCGCCGATGCGGAACAGGTGCGGCTCCAGCCACTCGTTGCCCAGTTCTTCCTTCATCAGCGACAGGTACTGCAGCGCGGCCTTGGCCGTGCCCACGCCGCCCGCAGGCTTGTAGCCGATCTTGAAGCCGGTCTGCTCGTGGTAGTCGCGGATCGCGCGCACCATCGTCAGCGATACCGGGATCGTCGCATTGACCGGCTCCTTGCCGGTCGAGGTCTTGATGAAGTCCGCGCCGGCCATCATGCAGACCCACGAAGCCTTGGCCACGTTTTCCAGCGTGACCAGTTCACCGGTCGCCAGGATCGCCTTGACGTGCGCTTCGCCGCAAGCCTTGCGGTAGGCCAGCATCTCGTCGTACAGCGCTTGCCAGTTGCCCGTCAAAACGTGCTGGCGGGTGATGACGATATCGATCTCGGTCGCGCCGGCGGCCACCGACAGTTCGATCTCGCGCACCTTGGTTTCCATGCTGGTCAGGCCGGCCGGGAAGCCGGTCGACACGGCGGCGATAGGCAGGCGGCCTTGCAGCACCTGCACCGCCGGCTTGATCATCTCGTGGTACACGCAGACGGCGCCGGTGGTCAGCTTGTAGTCCTGCAGACCCATGGCCTCGACCAGGTCCGAACGCAGCGGACGCATGGCCTTCATGCACAGGCGCTCGACGCGGCCGGGCGTATCGTCGCCGGACAGCGTGGTCAGGTCGATCAGGCCGATGGCCTTGACCAGCCAGGCGGCCTGGTATTCCTTCTTCACCGTGCGGCGGTTCGCCAGGCTGGCGGCGCGGCGGTCGGCGGCGCTCTTGTTGATGTGGATGTGGTTAATCCAGCCCAGGTCCAGCGGGACCGCTTCGTTGCGCTTGAAATCCGTGACGATGCTCATAACAGGTTGCTTCCGTGGGAAAGTGGTTTGACGCCGAGATGATGGGCCAGCGTCTGGCCGATGTCGGAGAAGGTTTCGGAGATCGGCAGCTGCTGCGCCTTCACGCCCGGGCCGAAGAAGATCATCGGAATGTGCTCGCGGGTGTGGTCGGAGCCGGGCCAGGTCGGATCGCAGCCATGGTCGGCGGTGATCACCACCAGGTCGCCCTCTTTCAGCTTGGCGATGAACTCGGGCAGGCGCGCATCCATCTCGTGCAGCGCGTTCGAGTAGCCGGTGACGTCGCGGCGGTGGCCGAAGGCCTGGTCGAAGTCGACGAAGTTCACGAACGTCAGCGACTTGTCGCCGGCTTCCTCTTCCACCTTCAGCAGCGCGTCGAACAGCGCCATGTTGTCCTTGCCCTTGACCAGGCGCGATACGCCCTGGGTCGCGAAGATGTCGCTGATCTTGCCGAGGGCGATGACTTCGCCGCCATCGTTCTTCACGTGGTCCAGCAGCGTGGGCGCCGGCGGTGCGACCGCGTAGTCATGACGGTTGGTGGTACGGGTGTAGTTGCCGTTGGCGCCCACGAACGGACGCGCGATCACGCGGCCGATGTTGTATGGCTCGACCAGCTTGAAGGCGATCTCGCAGATCTCGTACAGGCGCTCCAGGCCGAACGATTCCTCGTGCGCGGCGATCTGCAGCACCGAGTCGGCGGAGGTGTAGATGATAGGCTTGCCGCTGGCGACATGCTCGTCGCCGTGCTTGTTGATGATCTCCGTGCCCGACGCGTGGCAGTCGCCCAGGAAGCCCGGCACGCCGGCCAGTTCCTGCAGCTTGGCGGTCAGCTCGGCCGGGAACGACGGCACGGTTTTCGGGAAGTAGCCCCAGTCGAATTCCACCGGCACGCCGGCGATTTCCCAGTGGCCGGACTGCGTGTCCTTGCCGGTCGAACGTTCGCGCGCGGCGCCGTAGGCGGCGGTGAAGCCTTCGCGCTGTCCGAAGCCGGCGGCCCACTGGCCGCTGGCGGTATGGGCGGCTGCGGCCAGGCCCAGTTTTTCCATGGTCGGCAGCGACATCGGCTTGCCGCTTTTGGCGGCCCACTCGGCGATGTGGCCGAAGGTGTTGGCGCCGACGTCGTTGTACTTCGCGGCATCGGGCGTGGCGCCCAAACCAAACGAATCGAGCAAGAGGATAAATGCGCGTTTCATAATTTCGAACTCCTATAAAGCAGAAGGGGCGGACATTTGCCGCCCCCTCGGGAATCTTACGCCTGCGGCGTTTTGGCCACGTTGGCCAGGAAGCCCAGGATCACTTCAATCAGCGAGGTCGCCGCCACGGCCGCGTACTTCAGCGTCTGCTCGTGCGACAGCGGGAACGGCGACAGGCCTTCGGCCAGGTTGGTGATGGCCGACACGCCGACCACTTTCAAACCGCAGTGACGGGCCGACACCACTTCCGGCACCACCGACATGCCGACCATGTCCGCACCCAGCGTCTTGAAGGCACGGATTTCGGCTGGGGTCTCGAAGTTGGGACCGGCGTAGGCGATGTACACGCCGTCGTGCAGGGTGACGTTCTTTTCCTTGGCCGAGGTGTGCAGCAGCGCGCGCAGGTCGGCGTCGTAGGCGTTGGCCATGCTGAAGAAACGCGGGCCGAAACGTTCGTCGTTCGGACCCATCATCGGGGTGCCCGGCAGGTAGTTGATATGGTCGGTCAGCGCCACCAGCGAGCCGGCGTCGACTTCGGTGCGCAGCGAACCCGCGGCGTTGGTCACGAACAGCATCTCGCAGCCCAGCAGCTTCATGGTACGCACGGCGCTGGTCATCACGCCCAGGCCGTAGCCTTCGTAGACGTGGCCGCGGCCCTTCATGCACACCACCGACACGCCCGACAGGGTGCCGATCACCAGTTCACCGGCGTGGCCGTGCACGGTGCTGATCGGGAAGCCTGGCAGTTCGTTGAAACTGATGGTGACCGCGTCGGTCATTTGTTCCGCCAGCACGCCCAGGCCGGAACCCAGAATCATGGCGATGCGTGGCTTGAAGCCCGCAGGGACACGGGCGCGAATGATGTCGGCTGCCTGGAATGGGGAATTATTAGACATGGTTATCCTCTGTTTTTCTGTTGTGGCTGGGGAAGCTGACACTATGCATCATCGTCCATATGTATGGCAAATACCATTTTTCTTCAGCATTTATACTAAAGCGATATAAATCAGCGGTATTATAAAACAAGGCAAACTTAGCCGTAGTGCGCGATTGACTTGATTTGAACAAATGTTTAACATGATGAACAAATGTTTTAGCGAGTAGCCCGTGACCGATTCCTCCAAAAAGGACCAGCTCTATGCGCTGATCCGTGCCAATCCCTTCATCTCCCAGCAGGACCTGGCGGTGGAACTGCGCCTGTCGCGCTCCGCCGTGGCCGGCCACATCGCCGGCCTGATCCGCGAACGGCGCCTGCTGGGCCGCGCCTACGTGCTGCCGGACAAGCGCCCGGTCATGTGCATCGGCGCCGCCAACCTGGACCGCAAGCTGCGCACCATCGCCAGCATGCAGCTGGGCACCTCCAATCCCGCCACCGCCGAGGAAGTGTTCGGCGGCGTGGCCCGCAACATCGCCGAGAACCTGTCGCGCCTGAACCTGCCGACCGCGCTGCTGACCGCCCTGGGCGACGACGTCGCCGGCCGCAGCCTGCAGGACCACGCCGAAAGCGCCGGCATCGACACGCGCGGCACGCTCAAGCTGCCGGACACGCAGACCGGCACCTACACCGCCATCCTCGACGACGCCGGAGAACTGGTGGTGGCGCTGGCCGACATGGCGCTGTATGACCGCATCTCGCCGGACTACCTGGCCAGCCGCCAGCCGCAGCGCTCCGCCGCCGCGATGACGGTGGTCGACCTGAACCTGCCGGCCGACAGCATCGCCCTGCTGCTCGCCAGCGCTCGCGCCGACAACGTGCCGCTGGTGATCGTGGCGGTGTCGCAGCCGAAGATGGCGCGCCTGCCGGCCGACCTGCGCGGCCTGCGCCTGCTGATACTCAATCGCGGCGAACTGGAAACCCGCGCCGGCCGCGCGCTGCCGACCGAAGCCGACGTGCGCGCCGCCTGCCGCGAAGTACAGGCCCAGGGCGCGCAGGACGTCATCGTCACCTGCGGCAGCCAGGGCGTGTTCCACACCCGCGACGGCGAGCTGGTTTGGCTGGCCGCGCACCAGGTGGAGGTGGTCGACGTGACCGGCGCCGGCGACGCCTTCTCGGCCGCCGTCTGCTGGTCGCTGTACCAGGGCAGCCAGGACCTGACGCTGGCCTGCCGCCGCGGCCTGAAGGTGGCCGCGATGACGCTCGAATCGCAGGAGACGGTGTCGCCGATGCTGGCCGCCGACGTTCTCGACGAGATCCACGACTTCGACCTGTCGGCGGAATACAACCCGCCGCTGTTCCCCAACAAGGCTTAAGGAATCACATCATGCACCAATACCTGCAGTTTTCACCCGAAGTGGCGGCCGCCCGCGCCGCCGGCAAACCTATCGTCGCGCTGGAGTCGACCATCATCTCGCACGGCATGCCGTATCCGCAGAACGTGCAGATGGCGCGTGAAGTGGAACAGATCATCCGCGACGGCGGCGCCGTGCCGGCCACCATCGCCATCATCGGCGGCAAGATCTGCATCGGCTTGTCGGAAGAGCAGCTCGAACTGCTGGGCACCTCGCCCGACGCCATGAAGGTCAGCCGCCGCGACCTGCCCTACGTGCTGGCGCAATCGAAGCTGGGCGCCACCACCGTGGCCGCGACCATGATCTGCGCCGAGCTGGCGGGCATCTCCGTGTTCGTCACCGGCGGCATCGGCGGCGTGCATCGCGGCGCCGAGACCAGCTTCGACATCTCGGCCGACCTGCAGGAGCTGGCGCGGACCTCGGTGGCGGTGGTGTGCGCCGGCGTCAAGTCCATCCTCGACATCGGCCTGACGCTGGAATACCTAGAGACGCACGGCGTGCCGGTGCTCAGCGTGGGCCAGCGCGGCTTCCCCGCGTTCTTCACGCGCGAGAGCGGCTTCAACGCCGACTTCCAGCTCGACACGGCGGCCGAGCAGGCGGCCTTCATCCACACCAAGTGGCAGCTGGGCCTCAAGGGCGGCGTGGTGGTCAGCAATCCGGTGCCGACCGATGAAGCGATGCCGAAGGCGGAGATCGACGCCATCACCACGCAAGCCTTGCAGGAAGCCGATGCGCAAGGCGTCACCGGCAAGAACGTCACGCCCTTCCTGCTCAGCCGCATCAAGCAGCTGACCGAGGGCCGCAGCCTGGCCACCAACATCGCGCTGGTGAAGAACAACGCCCGCTGCGGCGCGGCGCTGGCCGTGGCCATGCACGCTCACTGACATCGAACCACATCGCCCAAAGAACGCCATGTCCATCGATCTGAAACAACTAAGGTACTTCCTCGCCGTCGCAGAAGAAAAGAGTTTCAGCCGCGCCGCCGAGCGGCTGCATATTTCGCAGCCGCCTTTGAGCCAGCAGATCATGAAGCTGGAAAATGAACTGGGCGTGAAGCTGTTCGCCCGCACCACCCGTACTTTCGAGCTGACGGTGGCGGGCAAGGCGCTGATGAGCGAAGCATCCGACCTGCTGGGCAAGATGCGCATGACCATCGACACCATCCGCCAGATCGACCGCGGCGAAGTGGGACGGCTGCGGGTGGGCATCGTCGGCTCGGCGATGTGGGGACCGATACCGAGTTTGCTGGAAGAGTTCCAGACCAAGTTCCCGCGCGTGAGCTGGACCCTGCACGAACTGGGTCCGACGCTGCAATACGAGGCGCTGCGCGCCAAGCAGATCGACGTGGGCTTCTGGCGCGAGCCGAAGCTGGACGAGGACGATCTGAGAAACGACAACCTGCGCCAGGAGCTGTGCTTCCGCGAGGACGTGTGCGTGGCCATCAACGAGCATCACCCGCTGGCCAAGCAGGAAGCGATCGAGCTGACCGACATCGCCGAGGAGCCCATGCTGACGCTGGCGCTGGACAAGTCGTCCTTCCCGCGCTACTTGATTCAATGCTGTGTGAAGGCCGGCTTCCAGCCGACGATATTCCAGGAAGCGTCCGAGCCGCAGACGCTGCTGGCGATGGTCGGTGCGGGCCTGGGAGTGGCGCTGCTGCCCGAGACCACCAGCCGCATCGGCTGGCCGGGCGTGGTGTTCCTGCCGATCCGCACCAATCCGCCGTCGGCGAATTTGTACATCACCTACACCACGCTGGACGACGCGCCGGTGGTGCGGGCTTTCCTCAACATCCTCAACCCCGTCAAGCCAGGGGCTTAGTGCGTCACGCCGCCCGCCTCGCGCATGTCCACATCGTGGGCCAGCGTGGTGCGGATGGCGATGCGCAGGCCTTCGATCATGTCCTCCAGCTTCATGCTGGCCGAACCCGGATGCGCGGCCGCCTGCTGCGGCAGATACGGAATGTGGATAAAGCCGGCGCGCATCGTCGTGCCCCATTCGTGCGCCTGGTGCATCAAACTATAGAACACATGGTTGCACACATACGTGCCCGCCGACTGCGACACCGACGATGGCAACCCCGCCTCGCGCAGCGCATGCACGATGGCCTTGATCGGCAGCGTGGCAAAGTAGGCCGCCGGGCCGTTGGTGACGATCGGCTGGTCGACGAGCTGCCGTTTCTGGTTGTCGGCGATGGGCGCGTCGTCGATGTTGATGGCGATGCGCTCCACCGACAGATCGACCCGGCCACCGGCCTGCCCGACCGCGATCACGATGCTGGGCTGAAGCTCTTCCACCGCCTGGTGCAGCACCTTGCTGGCCTGCCCGAACACGCAGGGCAGCTGGCGCGCGTGGACCACGAAGTCGCCCTCGTGCCACTCCGCGAGAGCGCGCACCGCTTCCCACGAGGGATTGATGGTCTCCTTGTTAAACGGCTCGAACCCGGTCAACAATATTATCTTTTTCATCTACATACACTCCGATTGCCGCACTTGTTTGTGCGCTACTCTACTCCAAGTCACTTGCGTGTCACATGTTCATCAGAAAATAAAGAAGTGCTATATTAGCAAGCAATAGCGGCAATGCGGTGCCCACTTGGATCTTCACGACGGCGTTCTTGTCGGGCAGTTCCAACAGCGCGGCGGGCACGATGTTGAAGTTGGCCGCCATCGGCGTCATCAAGGTGCCGCAGTAGGCGCTGAACATGCCGATCGCCGCCATCACCGCCGGATTGGCGTGATACACGCCGACCAGCACCGGGATGCCGACACCACCCGCGATCACCGGAAACGCCGCGAAGCCATTGCCCATGATGACGGTGAACAGCGCCATGCCAATGCAGTACACCGCCACCGCCACCAGCCGCACGTCGAGATTGATGTAGGACGTGACCACGTGCGCCACCGCCTTGCCCATGCCTGCCTCGGTGAACAGCAGGCCAAGCACCGCCAGCATGTGCGGCAGCACCACCGCCCAGCCCAGATGGTCGATCAGGCGGCGCGATTCGCGCATCGCCTGCATCGGCGTGGAGCGCGTCAGCCAGCAGGCCGTGACCACGGCGAACAGCGAACCGCAACCCAGGCTGGCCAAGGTGGCGTTCTTCGGATCGAGCAGCAGCAGGCTCCCCAGGTGCACATCCTTGAGCAGGGTCGAGCCGATCACCGTGGTGGCGGGGATGATCAGCGCCGGTATCAGCAGGCGGTGGCCGAGGCGCTGCGCGCTGCTCTTGCGTTCTTCCTGCGTGCGCTCGCCGTAGCGGCCAAGCGCCACGCCGCCGAAGCCGGCGATCAGCGCCATTACCACCATCAGCACGCCCGCCGCCACCGGCGGCAGCAGGTCGCCGGCCAGATAGATCACGGCGTACAAGAACCAGAACAAAGCGCTCGACCAGCGCTTGGGATTATGCTTGTCGGTCAGCGACATCCAGGCGACCAGCAGCAGCATGGCGCCCAGCACATAAAAGAAGTATTCGAGCTTGAGTATCATGCCGGCTCCTTCACCGCCAGCATGGCGCGGGCGATCTGCGCGTCGAGCCGGTGCAGGCGCCAGGAGTGGATGATGAAGGCCGTCACCGCGGTCGGTATGCCCCACAGCGCCATGTGCAGCGGATCGACTTCCAAGCCTTCGCCGCGCAGGATGGTCTGCATCAGCAGGATGGCGCCGAAGGCCACAAACACGTCCTCGCCAAAGAACAAGCCGACGTTGTCGGTGGCGGCGGACATGGCGCGGATGCGGTGGCGCAGCTCCTCCGTCAGGGCCGGGTAGCGCACTTCGGCGGCGCCCTCCGCCATCGGCGCGATCAGCGGGCGCACCATGTTCGGGTGGCCGCCGATGCTGGTCAGGCCGAAGGCGGCGCTGATCTCGCGGATCGCCAGGTAGACGATCAGCAGCCGGCCGGTGGTGGCGGACTTGATGCGCGCGATCGAGGCCTGCGCGTGCTCCTTCAACCCGAAGCGCTCCAACAGGCCGATGGCGGCCAAGGGCAGCAGCAGGATCAATGGCAGGTTGCGGGTCTTGATGAAGGCCGTGCCCAGGGTCGCGAGCAGATGCTCGACCGGCATGGCGGCGGCGAAGCCGGTGACGGCGCAGGCCACGATCACCACCAGCACAGGATGGGCGCGCAGCGCGAAGCCCAGTATGATGACGGCCACGCCGAGCAGCGGCCACAGATTGACGACGGTATGATCCACGAATCAGGCTCCATCCATAAAAAAAATCCCCGCACATCTTACGATGCGCGGGGATTTTCAGATAGCGGTCAATTCCTTAGAAGTTGACCTTGAAGGTGCCGCCCCAGGTGCGTGGCTCGTTCAACATGCCGGTCAGGTTGTCGAAGTCGATGGCGCCGATGATCACGCGCTTGTCGGTGATGTTACGGCCGAACAGGGCCGCTTCGTATTTGCCGTTACCCCACTTGTAGCCAGCGCGCACGCCACCTTCGACCAGCGACTTGGCCTTGTATTCAGGCGCTTCGTACAGGAAGAAGTTGTAGCTGCTGCGATAGGTCCAGTCGGTGTAGGCATAGAACTCGCCATCGCCGATGTCCTTGCTGTACTTCAGGGTGAAGTTCAGCTGAGTCTTCGGCGCGCGCGGCAGTGGGTTGCCGTCGATCTTGGACGTGCCGGCAAACGGACCGGCCGCATTGGTCGGCGTGCAGCCGTAAGGATGAGGCGCGGTGTTCCCCAGGTTGCCGCAGTACTGCACGAACAGGTTCTGGTCCTTGATCTCGGTATCGTTGTAGCTGCCGCCCAGGGTCATGCTGAACTCGTCGCTCAGATTGGCCTGGAAGTCCACTTCAACGCCTTGGCCGGTCACTTTTTCAGCGTTGATCAGCTGGTTCATGTTGATCCCGCCGCTGCCTGCGGTCAGCTGCTTGTCCTTGACGCGGTACTGGAACACCGAAGCGCTCAGACGGGCGCGCTTGTCGAACAAGTCCTGCTTGATACCGGCTTCATACGACAACGCTTTTTCGGCGCCGGCGAACGATGGCTTGTCGCCCAGGCCGTTCAGGCGACCCTGCATCGATGGCGCGCGGTAGCCGGTGGCCACGCGGGCGAACAGGTTGGTGGTCTTGTCCAGTTCATAGGTGCCGCTCACATCCCAGCTCAGGTTGTGCGAGGTGTTGTCGATCTCGAACGGGCCGGACATCTTAGGCGGTTCGTAGCGCACGGCCGAGAATTCCTTCTTGTCGGTTGTGTAGCGCAGGCCGCCGCGTACCTTCAGCTTGTCGCTGACGGTGTAGTTCAGCGAGCCGAAGGCCGCCCACGACTTGGCGTGCTGGAACTGCTGCGCGTACGCGGCGTTCTGCGGATTGCCAGGGGTGAACGAGTCAAAGCTGATCGAGTCGATCTGGATGTCTTCGTTGAAGAAGAACAGGCCGCCGATCCACTGCAGCGGACCCTTGTAGTTCGACTCGGCACGGAGCTCTTGCGAGAACTGCTTGTGGTTGGGCAGCAGGTCGGCCGTTTCAACCGCGAACGGGATATAGCCAGGACCGTACGGTGGCGCGTACGACGCGCCAAAGCCGCCGTCCACGTCCGCGCGGCTGTTGAACTTCAGCGTTTCGTAGCCGGTGATCGAGTGCAGCGTGATGTCGTCCAGGTTGTACTTCAGGCGGATGTTGCCGCCCTTGGTGGTCAGCTTCTGGTAGTTGACGCCGTCGGTCGGATAAGAGCTGTAGTCGAAACCATCGACCAGGTCGTTGGTGCCCTTCTTGATGATGTTGGCGCGGAACAGCGTGGCGCTGCCGTGGTAGTCGCGCTCGTGGTAGTTGAACAGCGCGCTGAAGTCCTTGTTCGGCTTGACCAGCGCCTGCAGGCGGAAGGCGTTGTCGCCGTAGCCTTCGAAGTCCTGGGTGCCGGTGTTCTTGTTCGGGTTGGTGTTGTGCACGCGGTCGCCACGGTGCTGGCTGGTGCCGGAGAAGCGCAGCGCGACCACATCGTTGACCGGGATGTTGAACATGCCTTCAGCGGTCTTGGACGAGTAGTTGCCCACGCCCAGGGTCAGGTAGCCCTCTTGCTTGAAGACCGGCTTGGCCGAGTCGAACTTGATCACGCCGGCCGGCGAGTTACGGCCGAACAGCGTGCCCTGCGGGCCGCGCAGCACTTCGACCTGGTCCACGTCGAACACAGGGAAGCCTTTCAGCATGGCGTTTTCCTGGACGATGTCGTCCATCACCAGGCCGACCGGCTGGGAAGCGTTCAGGTCGAAGTCGGTGTTGCCCAGGCCGCGGATGTAGAAGCGCGGGAAGGTGCGGCCGTAGTCCGATTCCACGTTGACGGACGGCGAGCGGCCGGCCAGGAAACGGATGTCGGCGGCGCCCGAGGTCAGCACGTCGAGCTTGTCGCCCTTGAGCGTGGCGATCGACATCGGCACGTCCTTGATGTTCTCGGCGCGGCGTTGCGCGGTCACGATCACGGTTTCCAGTTGGCCTTTGGTGGCGGTCTCCGGGGCGTCGGCCGCCGGCTGGCCTGCTGCAACGGCGGCGGCCGCTTCGGCAGCCATCGCTGCGTGCAGCGGGAATGCGCTTGCAACTGCCAGCGCGATCAGTGTCCGCGCTGCGTAACCACTACTTTTTTTGCTCATGAGTCCTGCTCCCTATTGTGTAGGCAAGGTTGAAATATCAATCCAAAATCTCGCCTTCGCCGCGGATCGCGGCGGGCGATGTCCTTGTTTTTGTTGGTAAAAATGTATCGAAACTACGGTGTTTCGCATAAGAATATGCAAACTACCAACCATGCTAGCATGGAAAAAAATGGCAGAAACTCACTTTTTGAGCGTTTCGATTCATATCAATTTTATATAAATAGCTAAATAAAATCGAATTTGTCGTACATATCGACGCTGATGCATAGTAGTGGACGGCCTAAAAAACGGGCTGTTTAGTACGGAAAAACCACCCCGCTTGCAGCTAAACCAGCGATTTCCAAGCTCCCTCGGGATGCCCCGGCAGCCCCTGAACATGCGGAAATTGGCTTATCCAACAAGCAGGAAATTTTTCCAAACGGACAAAAAAGCAACAGCACAACAATATTAAATTCGGCCTCAACTGTTGCGGCAGTGCGACATGATTCCCGGCAATGGTCGCCGGGACACAATCTTGGACGGAAGATGTAGATGAATAACATGCTCGAACAAAGCCGGCTGCGCGCGGTCGGCGCGCTGGGACAACAAATCTGGCTCGACAACCTGAGCCGCGACCTGCTCGCCTCCGGCCGGCTGGCGCAGCTGATCGCCGCCGACGGCATCCAGGGCCTGACGTCCAATCCCGCCATCTTCCACCACGCCATCCGGCACGACGCCGCCTACCAGGCCGCGCTGCCGCAGTTGCGCACCTCGCTGGCGACGCCGGAGGCGCGCTTCGAGGCGCTGGTGCTGCCGGACGTGCAGCGCGCCTGCGACCTGTTCGCGCCGCTGTACCGCGAGTCCGACGGCAAGGCCGGCTTCGTCAGCTTCGAAGTGTCGCCGCGCCTGAGCCACGACATCGACGGCACCATCGCCGCCGCCCGGCGCCTGTGGGCCGCCATCGACCGGCCCAACGCCATGATCAAGATCCCGGCCACGCCGGCCGGCATCGCCGCGCTGGAGGAAGTGATCTACGCCGGCATCAACGTCAACATGACGCTGATCTTCACCGCCAGCCAGATCCAGGCGGTGCGCGCCGCCCACCGCCGCGGCCTGGCGCGCCGCCTGCAGGACACCTCCTCGGTGCAGCGCATCGCCAGCGTGGCCAGCGTCTTCATCAGCCGCATCGACGTCGCGGTCGACGCCCTGCTGGACAACTCGGCCGACGAGAGCGCGGTCGCGCTGCGCGGCCGCGCCGCCATGGCCGCCGCCCGCATCGCCTATCACGACTGGAGGAACGACGGCGGCTTCGCCGTGTTCGCCGCTTTCGGCGCCACGCCGCAATGGCTGCTGTGGGCCAGCACCGGCACCAAGGACCCGCAGCAGCGCGACGTGCGCTACGTCGAGGGCCTGATCGGCCCGCACACCATCAACACCGTGCCCGACGCCACGCTGGCCGCCTTCCGCGACCACGGCGAGGCGGCGGCCACGCTGCTCGACACCGACATCGACGCCGACCGCGCCGTGATGGCGCAACTGGCGCGCCACGGCATCGATCTGGAAACGGTGGGCCAGCAGTTGCTGTCGGCCGGCCTGCTGCAATTTGAACAAGCTTTTGACCAACTGCTGGCGCTGACGGCGTAAAACGGCGGCCATCCCCGAGGCAAACCTCTAAAAATCAGGGATTTGCCGCGATAAAGCGGCCTCGAATTACATGTTTCGTCCAATAAAAATATACAATATCGATCTTCCAGGAGCCTATTCATGAAACTTTCACAACTTAGTTTGACGGTTGCAGCACTGTTCATCGCTGCCAGCGCGTCCGCGGCTGACCCAAAGCTGGGCATCGTGTATGACGCAGGCGGCAAGTTCGACAAGTCGTTCAACCAGTCCGCTTTTGAAGGCGCCTCGCGCTTCAAGAAGGAAACCAACATCAATTTCATCGAGGTGCAAGCCTCCAGCGACACCCAGGCGGAGCAGGTGCTGCGCGGCCTGGCCCGCAAGAACCTGGACATGATCGCCTCGATCGGCTTCGCCCAGCAGGCCGCCGTGCAGAAGGTCGCCAAGGAATTCCCGAAAGTGCGCTTCGTGCTGATCGACGGCGTGGCGCAAGGCGCCAACATCAACTCGATCACCTTCAAGGAAGAAGAAGGCTCGTACTTGGCCGGCGTGGCTGCGGCCATGGCGTCGAAGTCGAAGAAGCTGGGCTTCATCGGCGGCGTCGACATTCCGCTGATCCGCACCTTCGCCTGCGGCTACGCCCAGGGCGCCAAGGCGGTCAACCCGAAGATCGAGATGAACTCCAACATGGTCGGCACCTCCTCCGATTCGTGGAACAACCCGGCCAAGGGCGGTGAACTGGCGCGCTCGCAGTTCGACCGCGGCGTGGACGTGGTGTTCGCCGTGGCCGGTGGTTCGGGCCTGGGCACGCTGCAGACCGCGAAGGAAAAAGGCAAGCTGGCGATCGGCGTCGATTCGAACCAGAACGGCCTCTATCCCGGCACCATCCTGACCTCGATGGTCAAGCACGTCGACGTGGCCGTGTACGACGCCTTCATGCAGATGAAGAACGGCACCTGGAAGGCCGGCGTCACCGCCAAGGGCCTGAAGGAAGGCGGCGTCGATTGGGCGCTGGACGAGAACAACCGCAAGCTGATCACGCCGGAAATCGAGAAGCGCGTCATCGGTGCCCGCAAGGACATCATCGACGGCAAGGTCAAAGTCATCGACATCCGTTCGGGCGCAGCCTGCCCGGCCTGACCCATGTTTGAACATTGAGCGCGCCGCCGGGGACACTCCCCGTGCGGCGCGTTTAACATTTCCACTTAATCCCGCACCGAAAACGATCCTATGCAGCCAGCAGTAGAATTTCGCGGCATCTCCAAGCATTTCGGAGCCGTCAAAGCGAACACGGACGTCAGCTTCACCATCGCCAAGGGTTCCATCCACGGCCTGGTGGGCGAGAACGGCGCCGGCAAATCGACCCTGATGAGCATCCTGTACGGATACTACCGCGCCGACGGCGGGGAGATCCTGCTCGATGGCCAGGCGCGCCGCATCCACAACAGCCAGGAAGCGATTGAGCTGGGCATCGGCATGGTGCACCAGCACTTCATGCTGGTCGAGAACATGACCGTGCTCGATAACGTGATGCTGGGCAGCGAGGGCGGTTTCAAGCTCCAGTCCAAGCGCGCCGCCGTCGAGGCGCAGCTGCGCGAGATCTGCACCCGCTACCGCCTCGATGTCGATCCGCTGGCCACCATCCACGATTTGTCGGTGGGCGCGCAGCAGCGCGTGGAGATCCTCAAGCAGATCTACCGCAGCGCCAACATCCTGATCCTGGACGAGCCGACCGCCGTTCTGACCGCGCAGGAGACCGAGTCGCTGTTCGAGATCCTGCGCCTGTTCAAGGAACAGGGCAAGACCATCATCCTGATCACGCACAAGCTGCAGGAGATCCTCGACATCACCGACACCGTCACCGTGATGCGCGGCGGCCGCGTGATCGGCGCCGTGCCGACCGCCGGCACCACCAAGGAAGACCTGGCCAACATGATGGTCGGCCGTCCGATTGAAAACAACCTGCCGCGCGCGCCCTACAATCCTGGCGCGCCGGTGCTGCAGGTGGAAAGCCTGCAGCTGCAGGACGAACAGCAGGTCAAGCTGCTGGCCGATATCGGCTTCACGCTGCGCGCCGGCGAGATCGTCGCGATTGCCGGCGTGTCCGGCAACGGCCAGAGCGAGTTGATGGAGATCCTGTCGGGCATGCGCCTGCCGACTTCCGGCAAGCTGGAATTCCTGGGCAAGGCGCTGCCGTTCGCCGGCCGCTCCGACGCCGACGGCTTGCCGCGCACCTTCCGCGACCTGGGCATCGCCCACATTCCGGAAGACCGTCTGCGCGACGGCGTGGTGAAGGCCTTCTCGGTCATGCACAACACCATCCTCGGCTACCAGGACAAGCTGAAAAACCGCTGGGGCCTGTTCGACTTCAAGGCCATCGCCGCGCGCTGCGCGGAGCTGATGAAGAACTTCGACGTCCGCCCCAACAACCATGACCTGCGTATCGGCCTGCTCTCCGGCGGCAACCAGCAAAAGGTGGTGATCGCCCGCGAAGTGCTGGCGCAGCCCAAGCTGATGCTGGTCGGCCAGCCGACGCGCGGCGTCGACATCGGCACCATCGAAAGCATCCACAAGCAGCTGCTCGCCCTGCGCGATTCCGGCGTGGCGATTTTGCTGGTGTCCGTGGAGCTGGAGGAAGTGCGCGCGCTGGCTGACCGTATCCTGGTCATGTGCGGCGGCCGCATCACCGGCGAACTGAAAATTGAAGAATTCGACACCACCCGTATCGGCTTGCTGATGGGGGGGATGCACAAATCATGAATAACCACGACCTGCCACGCTGGGCTACAGCGTTTGTAATGCCCGTCCTGAACCTGTTGTCGGCCCTGTTGGTGGCCGCGCTGGTGATCTACCTGCTGGGCGAAAGCCCGGTCGAATCGATGGGCATCCTGATCAACAGCGCCGTCGTCAATCCCGAGGGATTGAGCTACACGCTGTTCTACGCCTCCACCTTCATCTTCACCGGCCTGGCGGTTTCGATCGCCATGCAGGCCGGCTTGTTCAACATCGGCGCCGAAGGCCAGATGTACTTCTCAGGCCTTGGCTTGACTTGGGCCATGCTGGCCTTCGACAGCTCGCTGCCGATGTGGATACTGATCCCCGTAGGCATGTTGAGTGCGGCGCTGTTTGGCGCGCTGTGGGCCTTCCTGCCCGGCTATCTGCAAGCGAAGCGCGGCAGCCACGTGGTCGTTACTACCATCATGTTCAACTACATCGCCAGCCAGTTGATGAACACCGTGATCGTCAAGTACCTGGTGCCGGTGGGCGAACAGAATCCGGCCAGCCGCGCCTTCAGCGCCGCCGCCGAGATGCCGCGCCTGAACCAGTGGTTCCCGGTGCTGGGCGAGACGCCGCTCAACATCAGCTTCTTCCTGGCGATCATCGCGCTGGTGATCTACGGCGTGATGGTGTCGCGTTCCTCGTGGGGCTTCAAGCTGCGCGCCACGGGTTTGAACAAGCACGCCGCGCACTACGCGGGCGTCCGCATCAGCAAGATGATCATCACCGTGATGCTGATCTCCGGCGCGCTGGCCGGCCTGGGTTCGGTCAACTCCATCATGGGTTCGACCCACTACCTGTCGCTGAACTTCGTCGGCGGCGCGGGCTTCGTCGGCATCGCGATCGCGCTGATGGGGCGCCAGCATCCGGTGGGGATCTTCCTGTCGGCCGTGCTGTTCGGCGCGCTGATCCAGGGCGGTTTCGACCTGTCGCTGGAAAAGCAGAACATTCCGCCCGAGACCTTCATTTTCATCCAGGGCTTGATCATCCTGTTCTGCGGCGCGATGGAGAACTTCTACGCCCCCGCGATCGCCGCCCTGATCAAACGGAAAAAGTGAGACCGACATGACTTTTGAAGACCTCCAAATCGGCAGCATCCTAGTATCGACCGTGCGCAACGCGCCGGTGCTGATTTTCGCCGGCATGGCCGGCCTGTTCGCCGAGCGTTCGGGCGTCATCGACATCGGCCTGGAAGGCAAGATCCTGGCGTCGGCCTTCGTGTCGGCGGCCGTGGCCTTCGCCACGCAGAATCCTTGGTACGGCGTGGCCGCCGGCATGCTGGTGTCGGTGCTGCTGGCGACGCTGCAAGCCTACGTCGCGATCACGCAGAAGGGCAACCAGCTGGTGGCCGGCATCGCAATCAACATCGCCATGAGCGGCCTGACCTTCGTGGTGGCGCAGTTCTTCTTCCAGCAGGGCGGACGCACGCCGGACCTGGGACAGGCGCGCCTGTTCGACGTGGTGCTGCCCGGCAGCGCGGCGGTGGAAGGCATACCGTTCATCGGCTGGCTGTACGCGCACCTGATCGGCGGCCATTCGGTGCTGGTGTACCTGGCGTTCGGGCTGGTGCCGCTGGTGCACTGGGTGCTGTACCACACGCGCTTCGGTCTGCGCCTGCGCGCCTGCGGCGAGAACCCGCACGCGGCCGATGCGGCCGGCGTCAGCGTCGAGCGCCAGCGCTATGTGGCGATGCTGATCGCGGGCGTCCTGTGCTCGTTCTCGGGCGCCTACCTGGCGATCGTGCAGAGTGGCTTCTTCCTGCGCGACATGTCGGCCGGTGCTGGTTATCTGGCGCTGACGGCGATGGTGTTCGGTAACTGGCGTCCGGTGTACACCTTCCTCGGCTGCCTGATGTTCGGCTTCTTCGGCGCGGTACAGATCCAGATCGAAGGCGTGGACCTGCCGGTGGTGGGCCGCCTGCCAGGTTCGCTGATCCAGATGGTGCCGTACGTGGTCACCGTGATCGTGCTGGCCGGCCTGATGGCCAAGTCGGTGGCGCCGAAGGCGCTGGGTACGCCGTTCGTCAAATCACGCTAATGCAGTGAACGCAAATAGGACAGCAGGTCGGCGACCTGCTGTTCATCCTTGATCCCCCAAAAACGCATGCTGGTCCCCGGTACCACGTCGTGTGGCGCGCGCAGGAACGCGGCCAGCGTTTTCTCGTCCCACACCAGTCCCGACTTCTTCATCGCATCCGAGTACTTGTAGTCCTTGGTCGACGCCGCGCGCCGGCCGACGATGGCGTTCAGCTGCGGCCCGAAGCCGCCCTGCGCATAAGTCCCGACCTGATGGCAGGAAGCGCAGCGCTTGAACAGCGCCTCCCCCACCTTGGCATCGCCCGCCGCCGCAGCCTGACCGGCGGCCAGGAATAGCGCTAAAAAATATATTCTCATGCTGCGATGGTAGCGCTTTTCAGGAACAGCGTGGGAGGCACGCCGAACAAGCCTGCCAGTTTTTCCGCCAACGCCACATCGATCTTGCGCTGCCCGGCAAGCACCGCATCCAGCTCGCCCTGATCCAGTATCCCGCGAAAATCGTCCGCAGTCCGCTCGCCCTGTTCGATTAAAAAAGCCAGCATTTCATGAGGCTCACTTTCCGCTATCGGGTAGAGTTTTTTTCATATTCGCTAATCATTTCCGCGAGCAAGTCAAACAGACTTGACAAGGGATGGGACGGCTTTTCGTGAACAGTATTCCATATCGCATCCAGTAATTTAAGCGCATCCCGATGGTCTGCGTCAGTCCGCAGAGGCCGCAAGCTTGTAAGCCGCTCAAATGACTACCAAGCAGCCTGAAGTTCCGCAATATCAGGCCCAACAGAACCTGGATCGCTCGGATTGTTCATGATCTAATTTCTCCCTTTAGAAACCGCCGGGTCCACTGTATGACTGTAGTCCATTTGCCGATTGAGCGCACACAAAGAGTGTGGCCGGGGCCGCGGATTTTTGCGGCCCAGCTCGGCTCAGGACGCGGGTAGCAGGTGCAGCGCGGCGTATTGCAGCAGCATGATGGTCTTGCCGTCGGCGATGCGGCCGTCGGCCATCATCTGCATCGCCTGTTCCATCGTCAGCTCCAGCACTTCGATGTCCTCGCCCTCCTCCTCGATGCCGCCGCCGCTGCCGATGCGCGACGCCGGCTCGTATTCGGCCACGAAGAAGTACAGCCGCTCCGTCACCGAGCCGGGACTCATGAACGCTTCGAACACCTTGCGCACCTCGCCCACGCGGTAGCCGGTTTCCTCCTCCACCTCGGCCTTGATGCGCTCCTCCGGGCTGGCCCGGTCCAGCAGCCCGGCCGCCGCTTCGATCAGGAAGCCGTCATGGCCGTTGCCGTAGGTCGGAAAGCGGAACTGCCGCACCAGCACCACCGTGCGCCGCTCGCGGTTGTACAGCAGGATGGTGGCGCCGTGGCCACGGTCGTAGGTCTCGCGCGTCTGGCGCTGCCACGTGCCGTCGTTGCGGCGGTAGTCGAAGGTGGTCTTTTGCAGCAGGAACCAGTCGTCGGACAGGGTCTCCACTTTGTGGATGCGGATGCGGTCTTCGGGCATGTCGATCTCCTTGATCAAGATTGCGTTTTTTTACGATATCATGCAATATCGTGCAATATCAAGAAAATTCACGCATATGCTGACACGTCAACGCAAGGAACTGCTGATCGCCCGCCTGAAACAGGACGGCCAGATTGTCGCCAAATCCCTCAGCGAGGAGCTGGGACTATCGGAGGACACCATTCGCCGCGACCTGCGCGAGCTGGCGGCGGAAGGCCAGCTGCAACGGGTGCACGGCGGCGCGCTGCCGCTCGACCTGCCCGCGTCGCCGGCGATGGGCAATTTCGCCCAGCGCCAGCAGCTCTCCAGCGACGCCAAGCCCGCCATCGCGCGCGCGGCGGCGGCCATGATCGCGCCGGGACAAGTGGTGTTCATCGACGGCGGCACCACCGCCGTGCAGCTTGCGCGCGCGCTGCCGGCGGCGCTGCGCTGCACCGTCGTCACGCACAGCCCGAGCATCGCGGTGGAACTGGCCGGGCATCCGCTGATCGAGGTGATATTGATCGGCGGCCGCCTGTTCAAGCACTCCATCGTGGCGATGGGACCGTCCGCGCTGGAAGCCATCTCACAGATCCGCGCCGATATCTTCTTCATGGGCGTGTGCAGCCTGCATCCGCTGCAAGGCATCAGCACCGGCGACTACGACGAGGCGGGCATCAAGCGCGCCATCGCGGCGTCCTCGGTCAGGACGGTGGTGCTGGCGTCGCCCGAAAAACTCGACACCGCCTCGCCGTTCCAGATCGCGCCGCTGGAGCGCATCGGTGCCATCGTGGTCAATGCGGGCGTACCCGCAGCGTTGCTGAAGCCCTACCGCGAACTGGGCATCGAGGTCGTGCTGGCGTCTTGATGCCCCGATCGGCGCGCTGAAAAATTTGGTGCCATGCCGCAGGGCGTGGCACACTAGCCTTTTCATAGAGTACAAAGCAGTATGAACATGGCCTATAAATTGCGGGGAATTTGGCGCGCATTGCTGCTGGCGTCCTGCATGATTGCGGCCCCGTGCCAGGCAGCGACCCACCTCACCTACCCGCTCACCAGCGATGGCATCGACAGCCGCTACGACTACGATTGGGCGGTGCTGCGCGCCGCACTGGAAAAAACCACGCCACGCTACGGCGTGTTTGAACAGCACCAGTCCGACGTGGCGATGTCGCCGCCGCGCGTGGTGCAGGAGATGACGTCGCCTGCGGGCCGCATCAACATCTTCGTGCGCGCCACCTCGCCGGAACTGGAGCGCCAGTTCATGCCGGTGCGGCTGCCGGTCGATCGCGGCCTGCTGGGCTACCGGCTGCTGCTGATACGCGGCGCCGACCAGCAGCGCTTCTCGCGCGTCAAGACCGTCGCCGACTTGCGGCGTCTGCGCGCGGGCCTGGGCCAGGGTTGGGCCGATGTTCCCATCTTCGAGAAAGCCGGTGTGCCGGTGATTGAAGGCAGTAGCTACGACGGCCTGTTCGCGATGCTGGAAGCGGGCCGCTTCGATTTCTATTCGCGCTCGGCCGACGAGGCGCTGCGCGAGTTCCAGGAACGCCATGGCGCCCATCCTCAGATGGCGGTGGAACAGACGCTGCTGCTGCACTATCCGCTGCCACGCTACTTCTTCGTGCGGCGCGACGCCGAGGGCAAGCTGCTGGCCAAGCGCATCGAAACCGGCATGGAAATGATGATCAAGGACGGCACGCTGGATGCGCTGTTCCAGCGCTACAAGGGCGACTTGATCAAGACCACCGCCATGCACAAGCGCCGTGTCATCCAACTCGCCAATCCCAACCTGACGCCACAGACGCCGCTGGCACGCGGCGAACTGTGGTTCGATCCCCTCGCTGGCAAGTAAACGATAGTCATCCGATCACATTGCTTTTATACTAAATCCATCTTCAAGGAGAATTGGATATGAAAAGCACTTTGAAACTGGCTGCCGCCCTGTGCGCAGTGGCCGCCGCTTCCGCCTCGCATGCGGAAACCGTCATCGCCAATTCAGGAGGTCACGCCAAGGCCGCGACGCAGCAGGCCAGCATCTACCTGGCCTCCTGCCCTGGCATCGCCTACCAGCTTCGGATCGACAAGCCGGAAAAATCCGTTCGGTTCAGCGTCGACACCGGCAATGGCCCGACGGTCACCGATCTGTCGGCCACGCCGTTCGGCGTCGCCATGCGCGGCAAGGCGCTGTATGGGAATTTTGGTTTCAGCTGCGCGGCGGATGCCTTGAACATCGACTTCATCGGCTTCGAGTTGCGCCAGGGCGCGCAGCCCCAGCCCAGCGAGTACCGGCTGACGGTCGCCAAGAACGGCGCCATCGTCGCAGACAACGGCCTGGTCGAAGAGAAGCTGGCCTTCGTCAACCAGATGCTCGCCAAGCCTTGAGCCGCGCTTATTGCCAGATCGCCTTGAGCACGGCGGCCAGGTTGTAGCCGCCCTGGATCAGCTGCGTCCTGGCGGCTGCCGAACTGGGGACCGGATAATCGTCTGGCACCGTCAGCGACCAGACGTTGAACACTTCGCCGGTCTTGCTGGTCTGCTGGCCGATGGCGCCGGCCGTTACGCCGGTGTGCGCCAGCTTGGCCACGGCCAGCGACTGGTCGGCCCACGCGTATGGCCAGCTGATTGGATCGCCGGTGTTGGCCTCCACCGCCGGCTTTGACGCGATAACCAGTTGCGCAAACTCCTGCGGCGAGCGAGCGCCGACGCGGCGGAAAACGTAGTTCACCACCGTGGTGTCCCAGTACGAATGGAACGGGCGCGTGGTCTGCGGCGCGCGCGGCGGCGTGCCTGCAACTGCGGCCTGCGCGGCCGGCTTGGCCTCCACCGGTGCGGCAGGGATCAGTTGCGCGCTGATGGCGCTCATCTTGATATCATCCAGCAGCAGGTCGTTGCCGCCGCGCGCATCGTACACATGGACCGCGTCGATCTGCGCCTGCTTCTGCGGCACCACGAAGGCGCCGTTCTTGTCGACGTAGGCCGCGCCCACGTGCAGCGGCTGCACCACGTCGCCCGCCAGATGGGTGAGGATCAGCAGCGCCTGGCGCGGCGTGAAGTTGTGCGGGTTGCTGATCTTGTCGCCCTTGCCCTGCAAGGTGGCGATGCACTGCTTGAGCGTCTGCACGATATCGTCGTCGGCGGTGCCGGCATCGTGGTCGTGATAGTGCGCGTTCTGGAACGGCACATCGGTGTAGTGGTAGATGCTGTGCTGCGGATTGGCGGCGACGTAGGCCGTCATCTCTTCGCTCAGCGGGCCGCAATACGTGCCCTTGACGCAGTCGGCCCAGGTGGAGATTTTCTCCAGGCTCTCGCCCGGCAGCAGCAAGGCCTTCACGCGCTGCTCGGCATTGCTGCCCTGGATCAGTTGGTCGGCGATGGCGCCGACGGCGCGGTGGCCGTCATTGCCCCATGCGTGGGCGTTGATCGAAACGAAGGCGCCGCTCAGCGCCACAGTCAAAACAAGCTTGTTCATTCAGGGCTGCCTTTGGCGGGTTTGGCGTACTTCTTGTTGATGTCCAGCGGCTGCGCATACGGCGAGTTCCACGTCTGCTCCTGCAGCGCGGCCAGGCGCTGCGCCATCTTCTCGTTGCGCATCACCACTTCCAGGTTGCGCGACAGGTCCATGTAGCCGCCGCTCCAGTTGCTGGTGCCGACCCATGCCACCTGGTTGTCGATCACCATGGTCTTGCTGTGGATGACGCGCGCGAACGGAATGAAGCCGCTGCTGGCAACCGGCAGCGTGACCACGCGGATCTCCACGTTGGGCAGCACGGCCAGGCTTTTCAGATAGACCAGCGCCGGCTCCTCCAGGTTCCAGTTCGACACCATCAACTTGATCTTCACGCCACGGTTGGCGGCGGCGCGCACCGCGTTGTCGATCACGGCGTAGTATGGCCGCGTGCCTTTCGGGCCGTAGCTCAGCGGCGCGTAGTCCAGCAGCTGCACCCGCACCTCGCTCTTGGCTTCCGCCAGCAGCGCCGGCAGGCCCGCTTCGGAATCGCCGACGCCGGCCGGGTTGAACTGGTTGGGGCTGGACAGCAGGAAGGTCGACTGGTGGATGTCCGGCGTGACCGCCTTGATGTTCAGCGCCGGCGCCACCTGGCCCTGCGCGGTGATCGCCTGCGCGCGCCAGTCCTGGTTGAACACCGCCTGCACCTGGCCGACGATCTTCGCGTCGGTGATGCGCAGGCCGGTCTCGTGGATATGCTCGAACGAGCGCCAGTCGAAGTTCTGGCTGCCGATATAAGCGACGGCGCCGTCGACCACCATGTACTTGGCGTGCAGGATGCCGTTGCCGGTCAGCTTGTTGAAATCGATGATGCGCAGTTCCAGGTTCGATATCGCCTTCAAGCGCTCGATGGTGGCCTTGTCCGACAGGCCGACACCCTTCTGGTCCAGCAGGAAGCGGATCTTGACGCCGCGCTTGCCGGCCGCCTCCAGGTGCTCCACCACTTTGTTGAAGACGCTGCCCTCATGGCCGACCACATAGAACTGGCCTATCGCGATCTCGCTCTTGGCGCCGTCGAACAATTCGCTCCATACGGTGGCGGGGTCGCGCAGGTCGCCGCTGTGCAGAGGGGTTTCCACCGGCGCGGTCTGCACCAGTTCAAAACCGGGTATCGAAAACTCGGCGCGCGCAGGCAGGGCCGATGCCAGCAGCGCTGGCAGCAAAACGGAGAGTAAAACGCGACGCATGGTGACTCCTAAGGTTGTTGCAGGCGCTTGATGCGGCCCTGTGTTTCGCTACGGCCGGCCGGCTTGCCATATTGCTCGCGCCGGGTCAGGTAATCGGTCAGCGCGTCGATGTCGCGGATGTTGGTCATGGCGCGGTTGCTGCCCTGCGTGAAGGTGGGGAAGGCGTCGCCGCCCTCGGCCAGGAAGTTGTTGACCACCACGCGGTAGACAGTGCCGTTCTCGATCGGCACGCCGTTCAGCGTCAAGGTATCGGCCAGCACCTTGCTGCCCTCGCCGCGCCTCGGGTCCCAGGTGTATTTGAATCCGTCCGACACCTGCAGCAGGCCGCGCGTGATATCGCGGCCGCCGCTCCATTGCTGCTCCAGCAGCTCGCGGATCTGCGAGCCGCGCAGGTTCATCACCACCAGCGAATTCGTGTACGGCAGCGCCGCCAGCAGCTGGCCGACGTTGACGCGGTTGCCGGCGCTGGTGTCGAGGTCATGCCGCAACGAGCCGTTGTTGACGAAGGCGATCTGCGCGCCATACGGGCGACCGGCCGCCAGCGTGGCGTCGGTGACCAGGTCGCCCAGCGCGGATTCGCCGTCGTCCTGTTTTTCACGCGGCACGCTCGGCACGGCCAGCGCCGCCACCGGACGCGCCAGCGCGGCGGCGCTGCGGTCGCGGACTTTTTTCATGTAGGCGTCCAGCGCCGGATCGGCGGGCCACGCACCGGGGATCATCACCTCCTGCTTCGCGCTGACGTCGCGCAGCGTATTGCCGGCCGTGTCGACGGTGAGCGTGATGCGCGACAGGACGTGGCCGCCCATGTCCGACTGCGTCACCAGGCGCCCGTCCACGCGGCACAGGTAGCCGCGGTGCGAGTGGCCGCTGACGACCAGCCGGATCGCCGGATCGAGGCGCTTGACCACATCGACGATAGGGCCGCTCAAATGGCTGCAATCCTGCTGATCGAATTTGTCGGTGGTGCGGCCGCCCTGGTGGATCAGCACCACGAACACGCCCACGCCCTGCTTGCGCAGTTCCGGCAGCTGGCGGTTGATGGCGTCCGCCTCGTCGACGAAATCCAGGCCGGCGATGCCGGACGCCGGCGCCTTCTCGGTGGCCTCGCGCAGCACGGCGCCGATGAAGCCGATCTTGACGCCATGCGTCTGCTCGATCTTGTAGGCCGGCAGCAGCGGCTTCTTGGTCACCATGTCGATCACGTTGGCGGCCAGGTATTGGAACTTGGCGCCGCCGTAGGGGTTCTCGAATTTGCAGGCCTTGTCGGCGCGCGGCGAATTGCAGCCGCCCTTTTGCTGGCGCAGCAGTTCCAGGCGGCCGGCGTCGAATTCATGGTTGCCGAGCGAGCTGACGCGCAGGCCCAGCAGGTCCATCGCGCCGAGGGTCGGCTCGTCGGCCCACATCGAGGAGATCGCGGGGCTGGCGCCGATCAAGTCGCCCGCGCCAACCAGCAGCAGTTCGGGATCGGTCTTGCGCCAGGCCTGCAGCGCCGCGCCCAGCGTGTCGATGCCGCCGGCGACGATGGTGCGCTCGCCGGAGGCGTAGGCGCTGTCGAGCACGTATTTGCTCGCTTCGAGATTGCCGTGGAAATCGTTCAGCGTGACCAGTTCGACTTGGGCCGTGCCGGGTGGAAGCGCCGGCTTGTGCAAGGCGCAGGAAGACAGGAGCAGCGCCGCGCAGGCAGGCAGGGCCAACGCAGACCGCAGTGCGCGCGCCGGCAGGGAAAACTTGATCATCAAAGGTCACTCCGAATTCGGCGGCCGCCCTGGTGGCGGCGGCCATATGCGAACGTCGCGCGCGGCGCTCGCATATGGCCGGATCAACAACAACCCGGCCCGAAAACGACAACAGGCCCGAAGGCCTGCCTGTCAGATCAGGTCTGGCGCGAAGACCAGACCGGTATCTTAACTTAGAAGTCTACGCGCAACGTAGCCGACACGAAGCGTGGAGCGCCCAGGTAGTAGAACACGCCCTTCGCGGTAACGCCTGGGTAGGCGGTAGCGTTGGTCACGGACTGCGACGATGGGTTGCGGTATTCGCGGTCAAACAGATTCGACACGTTCAGGGTCAGCTTCGGATTCTTGAAGAACTGGCCGCTTGGGAATTGGTAGCCCGCGTCGAAGTCGACGGTGGTGTAGCCAGGAACCAGTTCGTCGTTGGCCAGGGTCGCCTGCTGGTTGCTGGTGACTTTGGCTTTCAGACGGGTGTACCAGTTGTTGGTCTCATACGAAGCCGACAGGCCGCCCTTCCATTTCGGGGTCAGTGGGAACTGGTTGCCCTTGGTCGGCAGGTAGATGCCTTTGCCGGCTTGCAGGTTTTCCTGGATCTCGCTGCTGCTGTAACCCAGCGAAGCGTAGAACGACCAGCCGTTGACCGGGGTATTGCCCGCTTCCAGTTCGAAGCCCTTGTTCTTCACCTTGCCGACGTTGGTCAGCGTGGAGGTCTGCGAGTTCGGATCGAAGGCGGTGGCCTGGCGGTCCTTGAAGTCGCTGAAGAAGATGGTGGCCTGGGTGGTGATGGCGCTCGTCTGGTGACGGTAGCCCATGTCCAGGTTCATCGAGGTTTCCTGGCGCACGTCGCCCAGCAGGGTCGGGATATTGTTGATCAGCGACAGGTTGCCGTTGGTGGTCGAGTACACGAAGTTAGGCGGCGCCTTCATGTTCTTGGCCAGGCTGGCGAACAGCTGGTCGTCGTTGGTGAGGCGATAACGCAGGCCCAACTGTGGCAGCACGGTCGAGTAGGTCTTGTTGTAGCTGTAGCTCACGCCCGAGTTAGGCGAGGTCTGGCTGTTGCCTTCGTTGGCGTAGTTGGTGAAGTCGCGCTTGACGTGCGGAGTACGCAGGCCCACGTTGACGGTCAACTTGTCGTCCATGAAGGTGGCGGTGTCCTGGATGAAGCCTTGGAAGGCGGTCGAGATGCTCTTCCAGTCGCGCGATTCGTACAGCGAACCGTCAGGACGGGTGACCAGGCCTTCGCGCAGCCAGATGTCGGTCGGCTCGCCGTTGGCGCCGATTTTTTCCATCGGGCCGGTTTGCTTGTGGGTGGCGCGCTCATACCAGAAGCCAGCCAGGATCTGGTGGTTGTCCCAGTTGTGGGTCACGGAAACCGACGCGCCCGGACGCTGGGTGCGGGTGATCGAACCACTGTACATCCAGACTTTGTCCAGGGTGTCGCCGTCGCCGTTCAGGTCCATGCCGACGAACTTGCCGGTGGCCGGGTTCAGGAAGGCATTTTCCTGTTGCAGTTTTTGCTGCACGCCGCCGGTGCCGTAGCCGTACCAGAAGTAAGGCAGGAACTTGATGTCGGTGTTTTCGCCGATGCGGAACTTGGCGGTGGCCGAGGCGATCACGTTCTCGAACGGGTTCAGCGCCAGTTTGTAGAAGGAGTCGGCGTTGGCCTGTGCCGGATCGCTGACTGCCTTGCCTGGACTCGCTGGTGCGTGGCCGATGAAGGTGGTGGTGTAGTCGTAGTGGTAGCCGTTCTTCGCCAGGTCAGCCAGGTTGAAGGTGCTCAGGTTGTTGTTGACGGCGCGGTTATACAGCACGGTACCGTGGATGTAGTTGAAGCGGTCCCAGTCGTAGTTGAAGCCGATGTCCATGTGCTTGCGATTGGCTTCGCCGGCGCCTTTCCACTTGTCCGCCTTGGCTTGCGAAACCGAGATGAAGACCTTGGCCTTGTCATCCCAGAAGCGGCCGGTGTCGTAGCGCAGATAGGTTTTGAACATGCTCAGCTGACCCAGGCTCTGGGCCACGCGGAAGCGCTGCTTGTCTTCCGGTTCGCAGGTGGTGATGCCGAAGTTACCGCCGGTGGCGCCAACTTGCGGGGAGTCGACGTCGGTCGAACCCTGGGTCACGAAGGTGGTGCAGGTGTTTTCCTGGTCGACGTATTCTTGTGGGAACACGGCGAAGTTACCCGAGTCGTTCACTGGAACGCCGTTAATGGTCGCACCGATCTGATCGCTGTTGAAGCCGCGCAGGGTCAGGCCGCCACCGAACAGGCCGGTAGCGTCGTAGCCGTAGGTGTTCACCGCTGGCAGCAGGGCCAGGGCGTCGTAGGCGTTGCCGGTAGGACGCTGCTTCGCCAGTTCCTCGGCGGTAACGGTCGAGCGTGCTTTTGGCACGTCTTCCTGCACCATCAGGCCCATACCGACTTTGCGGCCGGTGATGGTCACGGTTTCGGTGGCTGGCTTGGCGGCAGGGGCGGCGTCGGACTGCGCGTACGCGGCACCCATGCAGACCATCTGGCAGGCCAGAGCGACCAGGCTCAGACGCAGCGTCGGATTGTGTTTAACGGCGGATTGCATTAAGGGAACTCCCAGTTTATGTAAAAAAATTTATTGTGTTCTAAGATGCCTTGGACCAGGCGGGCTTATGGCCCGCGGTCACATTCTTGACACAAAGTGCCCATGACATCACAAAATTGTAACCAGTAAATATTTCATCAACATGACAAGCAGTCAGTTGATCAGACTGTCACTAACTTGCCTGACTGACATTTGCATGCAACACCCTCGAAACGCCAGCAAAGTTGGCAGTTTGGAAGCATCTCAAACAACTATGCATCAGCAAAAAATGCGTGACAAATACGATTTACTTTAGGGATTTATACGAAAGCGATATAAATGGGGCGCTGAACCGCGCAGGTTTCGCTCTGTAAGCGAGGCGCATCTTTAAGGGGAGCATTATAGTGGACCGGACGCCGTGTGAATAAATTTCATGCACAAAATGCACCGTTCCGGTGCGTGGCGACCTGCTTATGTCGCAATGTTGCCACACCTAAGCGGAAATATGACAAAGATGACAAGCCGCGCGGGAGGCGGCTTGCGGGAAATTAGATATCTAACACTAATCCGTCCGTCGCGGCAGCGCAACATTCGGGGCCGGCGCCGCCGTCCCCGAAGCGAACTCAGCGGCCCTTCTTGACCGGCGCGCCGGCGATGGCGGCCTCGAATTTGGCGAACTTGCCGTCCAATGCCTTCAATAACCGTTGTTTATCGGCATCAGCGAGGAAGGAGTAGCGGATGCTGTCGTAGGACAGTTTCTTGATCTCGGCATAGTCCGGCTTGTAGCGGGATGCGTACAGCACGTATTCGCCGGACAGGTTGTTGCGCGACACGCCGGCGTCGTCGGTCGACAGCACGAACGGCACGCCATACTTGCGGTACAGCGTGACCGGATGGGCCTCGCCCTTCACGCCCAGGATGAACTGGTTGCTGGTCAGGTTGACCTCCACCGGGATGTGCTGGTCGTGCATTTTTTTCATGATGGCCAGCGCATCCGTCTCGTGCGCGATGTCGATGCCGTGGCCGATGCGGCTGGCGCCGGCGACATCGATGGCGTCCTTGATGTGGAAGGTCAGGCCCTCCGGCGGCACCACGCCCAGCGCCAGTTCGCCCGCATGCAGCGCCAGTTTCACGTCCGGCTGCTTCGTTTTCAGGAATTTGAACATTCGCATCTGCAGCGCGTAGTCGCGCATCGAGACGTTGACGCTTTCCTGGCCGACGATGTTCACGCCGACGATTTTCGGGTTGGACGTGGCCAGCTTGAAGCTCGACACCATCTGCGAAAACACCTGCGACGGCGTCAGGAAGCGCAGCGCGAACGGCTGGTAGCGCAGCGTGAAGTTGGCGTCGTCGATGCCGGCGCCGGCGGTGTCCACGTTCTTCAGGTAGGCGGCGATCCAGCCCTGGAAGTCGCCGTTGGTTTCCAGCTTGGCGGCGTAGGCGGCCAGGTCGGCGTCGGTGATGGCGCCGGCGGCGGCCTTGCGGTCGAAATCCGCGTCCTGCGCCATCGGCGCGATCTCGTAGATCGTCTCGATGTAGCTCAGGTTTTCCTGGATGGCGCGCTGCTTCAGGCGCTGCAGGCCGTCGGCCGCGTTGGTCGATGCGACCGGGCCGAAGAAGCCGAAGGTGTCGAAGAACTGGCGGTCCGGCGGCGATTGCAGCGCGCCGTGGTTGTAGAAGTCCTTGTCCGCCCAGCGCTGCAGCAGGTTGGCCAGCACGGTGTTATTGTTCATCACGTCCTGACCGGACAGGCAGACGCGGTCGGCCAGCGGCTTGGCCTGTTCGGCGGTGGTGTCGGCCTTGTTGGTGTCGATCAGGTAGGTGTTCTTGTTGACGCAGTAGCCTTCCTTGTCCACCCACTCCAGATACTGCTCGGCGTAGATCGCGCCCGAATAGTGGTGGTGCAGGTCGCCGCCCTTGGGCATCATGGTCAGGAACATCGTCAGCTCGGCCGTCTTGGGCTCAGGGCCCGCGACCAGCGCCGCGAACTGGCGCTTGGTGATCTCCTCGTTGCTGGCCGCTTGCGCGCCGTGCGGCAAGGCGCAGAACAGGGCGGCGGCGATGGCTGCGGCCTTCAGGCTGGCGATATTTTTTTGCATGAGTCTTCCAATGTGGTTTAAGTCATTACGCGGGCGTGCACCTGGCGGCCGGCCGAATAGGTGGCCGCCACGGCACGGTCGTCGCCCAGCAGGGCCAGCGCGAACAGCAGTTCCTCCAGGCTCTCGCCGCGCGCGGTCCGGCGCTGCAGCAGCGGCGTCGCTTGCGGATCGAGCACGATGAAGTCCGCCTCGGCGCCGGCGGCGAAATTGCCGATCGTGCCTTCGAGCTGCATGCTGCGCGCCGCGCCCAGCGTGGCCAGGTAGAACATCCGCAGGGCCGGCAGGTAACTGCCCTTCAGTCGCGCTACTTTATAGGCTTCATTCATCGTTTGCAACATCGAGAAGGAAGTGCCGCCGCCCACATCGGTCGCCAGCGACAGCGGCACGCCCGCCTGGTCGGCGCGTTCGAAGTCGAACAGGCCGCTGCCGAGGAACAGGTTGGAGGTCGGGCAGATGGCGGCGGCCGACTGCGTTTGCGCCATGCGGATGCGGTCCTGTTCATTGAGCCAGATGCAGTGGCCGTACATGGCGCGCGGCCGCAGCATGCCGTAGCTGTCGTAGACGTCGATGTAGCTGCGCGAGTTGGGGAACAGCTCGCGCACCCACGCGCATTCGGCTTCGTTCTCGGAGACGTGGGTCTGGATGTAGGTATCGGGATAGGAGCGCGCCAGTTCGCCCGCCAGTTGCAGCTGCGCTTCGGTGGACGTGGGCGCGAAGCGCGGCGTGATCGCGTACAGGGCGCGGCCGCGCTTGTGCCAGCGCTGGATCAACGCCTCGGTGTCGCGGGCGCTGGATTCGGCGGTGTCGCGCAGGAAGTCGGGGCAGTTCCGGTCCATCATCACCTTCCCCGCCACCATGCGCAGGCCGCGCTGTTCGCTGGCGGCGAAGAACGCGTCCACCGATTGCGGATGCACGGTGCAGTAGACCATGGCGGTGGTGGTGCCGCAGCGTAGCAGCTCGTCGAGGAAGAAGTCGGCCACTCCGGCCGCGTGGGCAGGGTCTTCGAACTGGCGCTCGGTGGGGAAGGTGTAGGTCTCCAGCCAGGGCAGCAGCCCTTCCGACGGCGAGGCGATCATGTCGGTTTGCGGATAGTGGACGTGGGTGTCGATAAAGCCGGGCATCAACAGCTTGCCGCTGTAGTCGTGCAGCTCGGCGCCGGGCGGCAGTGTGGCGCGTAGCGCGGCGTAATCGCCGGCTGCCTGCACCTTGCCGTCGGCGACGATCAGCAGGCCGTCTTCATGCCATGCGTGCGACTGTGCGCTGAACGCCGGATCGGCGAGGAAGTGCAGCAAGCTGCCGCGGTAGGCTTGCAAGTTGTTAAGCATGGCGATGTCCTGAAGAGGATTGCTGATTCTAGCGCGATGCGGCCAGGCGCACCGGCGCGGCCTTGGTTTCGAGTGCGGCGGTCTGCTGCGCTTCCCACACCGTCAGCAATTGCGCGCAGACGGAGGCGGCGATCGCGGCCGGCAGTTTGTTGGTGATGCCGGCGATGCCGATCGGGCAGACCATGGCGGCGATGCGGTCTTCCGGCAGGCCGCGAGCGGCCATGCGGCGTTCGAACTGCACACGCTTGGTCTTGGAGCCGATCAGGCCGAACCAGCCGACATCGGGGCGGGCCAGGATCGCTTCGCTGAGGCGCTGGTCCAGCGCGTGGCTGTGGGTCATCACCAGATAGCTTGCGCCGGCGGGGGCACTGGCCACCAGGGCTTCCGGCGCGTCGGTGGCTTCGACGGTGACGTTGGCCGGTATCGTTGGCGGGAACATGTCTTCGCGCTCGTCGATCCAGGTGACGGTGCACGGAAGTTCGCCCAGCATGCGGACGATGGCCGCGCCGACATGGCCGGCGCCGAACAGCAGCAAGTGCGCGCGCGGAGCCAGGCAGGGATCGGCCAGCCAGCGGCGGCCGGCGGTGTCGCGCAGGATGTGGGTGCCGCGCTGGTGATCGATAGCGGGGAATGCGGGGCCGAACACCGCAGGATGGTTGGAGGGGAGCGCATCGCCGCCGCTCGCGCTTGCGCCGGCGACCACAGCGCCGTCGGCGTCGAGCAGCAGCGACACCGGCGTACCGTCGATGGCGCTGAGGCGCCAGCTGTCCTCGCGCCAGCGCTTGCGCAGGCTGGCCACCACCTCGGCCAACGATGCGTCGATCAATTCGAACGCAAGATGGACCACGCCGCCGCAGCACTGACCCAGCGTGGGACCAAGCGCGTAACGCTCCAGCCGCGCGTGCACGCCCTCGGGCAACTTGGCGGCGCTCCTCAACATGCTGCGGCCAACATCGACCGCGCACATCTCCAGATGGCCGCCGCCGATGGTATCGACCTGGCCGCCCGCCGTGACCAGCATGCGGGCGCCGGGTTCGCGCGGGCCGGAGCCCTCCACGATCGCCACCGTCACCAGCACCGCCGGTTCCGCCATCACAGTTGTCAGCCACTCGTTCATGCCGATATCCTCAAGCAGACATTTCCACGATGGACACCGCGCGCAGGATTTCCTCGCTGGTCGCCGGAGCATTCAGCGGCGGATTCACGCGATGCCCGCCGACGGCGGAAATCGCATCGCGGATCGCGAAGAACACCGAGAACGGCAGCAGCAGCGGCGGCTCGCCCACGGCCTTGGAGCGGTGGATGCTGTCCTCGACGTTGCCGTTGTCGAACAGCCGCACACGGAAGTCCTCCGGGCAGTCGGACACGCCCGGAATCTTGTACGTCGACGGCGCGTGCGTCATCAGCTTGCCGGCCGGGTTCCACCACAGCTGCTCGGTGGTGAGCCAGCCCATGCCCTGTATGAACGCGCCCTCCACCTGACCCAGGTCGATGGCCGGGTTGAGCGAACGGCCGGCGTCGTACAGCGCGTCCGCGCGCAGCAGCTTCCATTCGCCGGTCAACGTATCGACCACCACTTCGGAGACGGCGGCGCCGTAGGCGTAGTACGAGAACGGGTGGCCGTTCATCGTCTTTGGATCCCAGTGCAGGCCGGGCGTGGCGTAGAAACCGTCGGACCACAGCTGCACGCGGGCCAGGTAGGCGCGCTGCACCAGCTCCGCGAACGGCACCACATGGCCATTCACATGCACCGCGTTGTCGAAGAACTGCACCGCCACGCCGTCCTCGTCGCCATACAGCTTGACGGCGAAGGCGGCCAGGCGTTCGCGGATCTGGCGCGCGGCGTCCTGCGCGGCCTTGCCGTTCAAGTCCGCCCCGGTGGAGGCGGCCGTCGCCGAGGTGTTGGCGACCTTGCTGGTATCGGTGGCGGTGGCGCGCACGTGATCCAGGTCAAGGCCCAGTTCATGCGCCACCACCTGCATCACCTTGGTGTTGATGCCCTGCCCCATCTCCGTGCCGCCGTGGTTGACCAGCACCGAACCGTCCACGTACACATGCACCAGCGCGCCCGCCTGGTTCAGGTGCGTGACGTTGAAGGCGATGCCGAACTTCAGTGGCGTCATCGCCAGTCCCTTTTTCAGCACGGGACTGGTGGCGTTGTAGGCTTCGATGGCGGCGCGACGGGCGCGGTACTCGCTGGTTTGTTCCAACTCCGCCGTCAACGCTTCGATCACGTTGTCGACGATCTCCTGGCCGTACGGCGTGACGTTGCGCTCAGTCTTGCCGTAGAAGTTCAGGCGGCGGATGTCCAGCGCGTCGCGCCCCAGGTTGCGGGCGATTTCGTCGACAATGTACTCGATGGCGATCGCGCCCTGCGGACCACCGAAGCCGCGGAAGGCGGTATTCGACTGGGTGTTGGTCTTGCCGCAGCCGGCGCGGATGTCCACGTCCGACAGATAGTATGTGTTATCGAAGTGGCAGACCGCACGCGTGGCCACGGGGCCGGACAAATCCGCCGAGAAGCCGGCGCGCAAGGTCATGTCGACCTTGGCGGCGAGGATCTTGCCGCCGTCGTCGTAGCCGACTTCATATTCGTAGAAGAAGCAATGGCGCTTGCCGGTGACGAGCATGTCGTCGTCGCGGTCCGCACGCAGCTTGACCGGGCGGCGCAGCTTGGCCGCCGCGATGCTGGCCGAAGCCGCCCACAGCGCCGACTGCGACTCCTTGCCGCCGAAGCCTCCGCCCATGCGGCGGCATTCAACCTGCACCTTGTGCGAATGCACGCCCAGCGCATGCGCGACCACGTGCTGCATCTCGCTCGGATGCTGCGTCGAGCACTGCACCAGCATGCCGTGATCTTCCTTCGGAATCGCGTAGGCGATCTGGCCCTCCAGGTAGAACTGCTCCTGGCCGCCGACGAACAACTGGCCCTTGACCACATTGGGCGCCTGCTCGAACGCGGCCTGAAAATCGCCACGCTTAAGATGCATGGGCGGCAGCACATACGACTGCGCCGCCTTCGCTTCCTGCGGCGTGAAGATGGCCGGCAGCTCGTCGTAACCGATCACGGCGCGGCGCGCGGCGCGGCGGGCGTTGTCGTGCGTGTCGGCGATGACGATGAAGATAGGCTGGCCGACGTACATCACCTCACCGGCGCTCAGGATGGGATCGTCGTGGATGATCGGACCGCAGTCGTTGGTGCCGACGATATCCTCGGCGGTGTAGACCGCCACCACGCCGGGCGAACTGCGCACCGGCGACAGGTCCATCGCATTGATGCGCGCGTGCGCCTTGGACGACAGGCCCAGCGCCGCATGCAGCGTGCCTTGCAGCTCGGGGATATCGTCGGTGTAGGTGGCCTGGCCAAGCACGTGCAGCTCGGCCGATTCGTGCGGTCGGGCGACGCCGACCGCCTTCCACGCCTGCGCGGCAAGCAGCGAGGGAGCGACTGGTTGATTCATGATGGCTCCTTTCAAGCGCGGCAGGCGAAGGCGTTGACGGCATCGGCCGCCAGCGGCGCGTCGGCGCGGGTTTCGAACCAGAAGCGGCGCAGCAGGTTCTGCGCCGTCTGCATGCGGTAGATGCTGGAGGCGCGCATGTCCGACAGCGGCGCGAAGTCCTGCGCCAGCATGTCCATCGCCACGCGCAGATTGGCTTCGTTCCAACGCAAGCCGTTCAGCGAGGCCTCCGCGCGGGCGGCCCGGCGCGGCGTGGCGGCCATGCCGCCGAAGGCGATGCGGGCGTCGACGATCTGATCGCCATCAAGCTTGAATGCGAACGCGGCGCAGACGGCCGAGATATCCTGGTCGAAGCGCTTGGCCAGCTTGTAGGTGCGGAACTGCACGCCCTCGCGCGGCAGCGGCACGCGCACGGCGGCCACGAATTCGTCGGGCCGCATGTCCTTCTTCTGATAGTCGAGATAGAACGCTTCCAGCGGCATCACGCGCTCGCCGGCCGGGCCGCGCAGCACCACTTCGCTGCCGACGGCTATCATCCACGGCATCGAATCGCCGATCGGCGAGCCGTTGGCGACGTTGCCGCCCAGGGTGCCGGCGTTACGGATCGGCAGCGACGCGAAGCGCTGCCACATCTCGCCCAGCTGCGACGGATACAGGCGGCACAAGGCCTCGTACGCATCGTTGAGCGACACGCCGGCGCCGATCTGCAACATGCCATCCGCCTCGCCGACGGTTTGCAGCGCGGTGACATGGCCGAGATAAATGATGTCGCCAAGGTCGCGCATCTGTTTGGTGACCCACAGGCCGACGTCGGTGGACCCCGACAGCAGCGTGGCTTTCGGATGCGCGGCGCGCAGCGCCACCAGCTCGTCCAGGGTGCGCGGCGCGTGGAAGGTCTGGCCGTGCGCGCTGTAGCTGGCGCCGGCGTCGCGCTGCAGGGCGCGCAGCTGTTCGGCCAGCGCGGCGCGGTCGAAGCCGACCTTCGGCAGTTCGGTCATGCGGTGCGCGGCGTCGATGATGGGACGGTAGCCGGTGCAGCGGCACAGGTTACCGGACAGGCAGTCGTCGATTTCCTTGCGCTGGGCGGGCTGGCCGTCCTTGTCGAGGTACATGCCCCACAGGGACATGACGAAACCCGGCGTGCAGAAGCCGCACTGCGAGCCATGGCATTCCACCATCGCCTGCTGCACCGGATGCAGCGCGCCGTCCGGCTGCTGCAGGTCTTCGACGGTGAACAGCGCCTTGCCGTCCAGCGTCGGCGCGAACTGGATGCAGGAGTTCACGGCCTTCATCTCCAGTTGGCCGGCGGCGTTCAGGCTGCCCACCACCACGGTGCAGGCGCCGCAATCGCCTTCGGCGCAGCCTTCCTTGGTGCCGGTGCAATGCAGATCCTCGCGCAGGTGCTGGAGCACGGTGCGCGTGGGCGCGGCGCCGGAGATCTCCTGCACTGCGCCACGGTAGTAAAAACGAATCGGTTCGGACATCTTGGCCTCAACCTGCGAAGGGATGGGTTTTGCGCCAGTGCTCGGCGATATCGATACGGCGGGTGATCCACACGTTATCGTGCTTTTGCACGTAGTCGAGGAAGCGCGCCAGCGCCGCCGCGCGCGCCGGCCGGCCGACGATGCGGCAGTGCAGGCCGATCGACAGCATCTTCGGCTGGTTCAGGCCTGCCGGGTCGCCCTCGGCGTACAGCACATCGAAGGCATCCTTCAGGTAGTCGAAGAACTGCGTGCCGGAGTTGAAGCCCTGCGCGGCGGCGAAGCGCATGTCGTTGGTGTCGAGCGTGTACGGCACGATCAGCTGCGGCGCCACGGCGGCCTTGCCCTCCGCATCAGTGTAGTCCACCTTTTGCCAGAATGGCAGGTCGTCGCTGTAGTTGTCGGCGTCGTAGCGGAAGCCGCCGTGTTCCACCACCAGGCGCTTGGTCTGCGGCGAATCGCGGCCGGTGTACCAGCCCTGCGGCGCGCTGCCGGTCAGCTCGCGGATGATCTGCACCGCCTCCTGCATGTGGGCGCGCTCGGTGGCTTCGTCCATGTTCTGGTAGGTGATCCAGCGCAGGCCGTGGCAGGCGATTTCGTGGCCCAGCTGCTGGAACGCGGCCACCGCCTCGGGGTTGCGCTTGAGCGCCATCGAGACGCCGAAGATCGTCAGCGGCAGCTTGCGCTCCTCGAACATGCGCAGCAGGCGCCACAAGCCGGCGCGCGAGCCGTACTCGTAGATCGATTCCATGCTCATGTGGCGGTTGCCGAACGAGGCAGCGCCGATGATCTCGGACAGGAAGGTCTCGGAGCCGGCATCGCCGTGCAGCACGTTGTTCTCGCCGCCCTCTTCGTAATTGAGGACGAATTGCAGGGCCACGCGGGCCCGGTTGGGCCACTGGGCGTGCGGCGGCTTCGGGCCGTAGCCGATCAAGTCGCGCGGATAGTTGTCGTAGTTGGTCATGGCGCTGGCTAGTCTATGAGGAATATATCTGCAATCATATATGCGTAGAACGGCATCGGTATATGATTTGTCCAATAGATACTCATCACCTACCGATATAGGACTTACCATGGGCAAGCTTAGTACACACGTTCTCGATATTACCGTCGGCAAGCCGGGCGCCGGCGTCAAGGTGGCCTTGTACGCCGTCACGGCGCAGGGCCGCGAGTTGATCAAGACCGACGTCACCAACGCCGACGGCCGCTGCGCCGTGCCGCTGCTGGAGGGCCCGACCATGAAGCCGGGGAAGTATGAGCTGGTGTTCGGCGCCGGCGCCTATTTCGCCGCGCAGGGCGTGGACCTGCCCGAGCCGCGCTTCATCGACGAGGTGACGCTGGCTTTCGGCATCGCCAGCGCCGACCAGAATTACCACGTGCCGCTGGTCGTCTCGCCGTGGGCGTATTCGACCTATCGCGGCAGCTGATTACTTGGGTTTGCCGAGGTACTTGGCGAAGAAGGTCTCCATGCGCTGATAGACCTCGGTCCTGTTGGCGGTATCGTAGAAGCCGTGGCCTTCGTAGTCGACGTAGTCCCACTCGGGCGGATGTCCGGCTTTTTCCAGCGCGGCCTTCATGAGGAAGGCGTGCTCCTTCGGCGCGCGCTTGTCTTTCCCCCCGTGGATCAACAGCACCCCGGCCTTGATCGCCCCGGCCCGCTGGGTGGGCGAGAAGCGCGCCAGCTCGGCCGCATCCTCGCCGATATACCGTTTCGTCACGCTCTGGTAACGGACGTTGCCCTTGCCCGCGTCTTCCTTCAGCAGCAGCGGCAATTCATAGACGCCCGCATAGCCGACCGCGCATTTGAACAGGTCCGGTTCGCGCGCGGCCAGCATCAGCGCCGCGTAGCCGCCGAAGCTGGCGCCATACACGCACATGCGCGAGCCGTCCACCTTGCCCTGCCCCACCGCCCACTGCACGCCGTCGACCAGATCGTCCATGATCTTGCCGCCCCATTGGCGATAGCCGGCCCTTTCGAATTTGTTGCCGCGCCCTCCGGAGCCACGATAGTTCACCTGCAGCACGGCATAGCCGCGGCTGGCCAGGAACTGCGCATCGGTGTCGAAATACCAGGTGTCGAAAGGGCCGTGCGGGCCGCCATGCGGAATCAGGATCAGCGGCGGCTTTGCATCGCCCTTGGTTACCGGCATCGTCAGATAGCCGTCGATACGCAGTCCGTCGCGCGCCGTAAAGCTGATGGGCAGGCGCGGCGCCATGGCGTCCGGATCGATCGCGGCCTTATAGGTCAGCAGCAGATCGGCCTTGTTCGCCTTGCGGTCGTAGAGATAGACCATGCCGGGGTCGCGGTCGCTTTGCACCACCGCCAGCAAGGTGTTGCCGTCGTCGGTGGCGCCGGCCAGCGTGACCGTCGCGTCCGGGAACTGGGTGCTCAAGTCCCGGTGCAAGAGCGCATCCGGATGGGATGGATCGAGATACATCATGCGCGGCCGGCCGGAGCTGGTGAACACGCCTATCGGCAGCGTGCGGCTTGAACCATACATCGTCTCGCCAAGGTTGCCCTGCGCATCCTCCGCGATCACCGCACGCTGGCCGGTGGCCACGTTCTGGCGCACCAGCTTCTTCACTCCGCCGTTCTCCGAATACCGGCCCACGAATTCCTTGTCGTCGGCGCTGAACGCCTCGGGGAACAGCTGCACACCCTTGGGCTGCGTGTCGACACTCCATTTTTGCGCGACGTCGTCAAAGTGCCAGAGTTGGCTGTAGCCCTCCAGGTCCGCGGCGTGCGCGTAGGCCGGCTTTCCGTCATTTCGCACGACGAAATCCGCATTCGGGGACGGCAACTCGGCCACCAGCTTGCGGATCGCGTTGCGGCTGTCGAAATCGTACAGCGCGCTGTATTCGTGGTCCCATGGATAGCTGCCGATCAGCACATGACTATTGCGCACCGCCGGCAAATTGACAACCGTGGCATACGCCCGGTCGTTGCCGTAACGCGTGCCCTGCTTGGACAAGCTGATCATCTGGTAGCCGTGCATATAGATCTGATGCGCGCCGTCATAATCCATCGCCACGATTTCGCCGGTCCGCTCCGGGCGCTCGCGGGAACCCACTTCCTCGCCCTCCTCGACGACCAGGCGGGTATTGCTGGACCAGTAGTAGTCGACCGGCACGATGAACAACGGCATCCGCACCGTGCTTTCGAGCTGCATGGCTGGCAGGCTGTAAAACGATAGCATCGGCACCGTGCGCCCGCCGACCGGTACCTGCGTGGTCACAGCCAGATGCTTGCCGTCGGGCGAGATGCGCGGATTGTAGTACTGCTCTTCCTGCACGAAAGCCTGGATCGGTATCAGCGCGGGCGCTTCGGCCCTGGCCATCAACGGCAAGAGTGCGCAGATCGCGCCGGACAGCATTTTCTTCATTTTCACCCCCGGGTCTTTTGATTTATAAAAAATACTACCATGTCTGACAAGCTTATCAAAAAAATACAGGCGGAGAGATTTCAGCCGCGCCGGCCGCGCTTCGGCTAAGATGCGCACACCATGAACGGAACTCATTCGGCGCTGATCGCGTCCTTTCTGCAACAAGCCGTCGAACTGCACCAACAGGGACGGCTGGAACCGGCGCAGGCGCTGTACCGCCAGGTGCTGGAACTCGACCCGCGCCAGTTCGACGCGCTGCATCTGCTGGGCGTGATCGCGCGCCAGCAGGGCGATGCGCAGGCGGCCATCGCGTTGATCTCGCAAGCGATCGCGGTCGATGGCGCGCAGGCCAAGGCGCATTGCAATCTCGGCGTGGCGCTGCTCGACGCCGGCCGCGCCGACGAGGCGCTGGCCAGCCACGAGCGCGCCCTCGCCCTGCTGCCCGACTACGCCATGGCCTGGAGCAATCGCGGCAACGCATTGCGCCGGCTGGGGCGGCTCGACGAAGCGCTGCCCAGTTATCAGCGCGCGCTGGCGATCCAGCCGTCCTACGCCGAAGCGCACTGCAACCGCGCCATCGTGCTGCAGGACCAGGGCCGCTACCTCGACGCGCTGGGCGCGGCGGAAGACGCGCTCAACCTGCAAAGCCGCAACGCCGACGCCTGGTTCGCGCGCGGCAACGCGCTGCACTGCCTGCGCATGCTGCCGGAAGCGGTAGAAAGCTACGACCGCGCCATCCACCTGCGTCCGCGATGGGCCGAGGCCTACAACGGCCAGGGCGCGGCCATGCACCGGCTGGGCATCTTCGACGCGGCGCTGGACAGCTACGACCAGGCGCTGGCGCTCAAGCCGGACTACGCGCTGGCCCACTACGCGCGCGGCAACACGCTGCGTTCGATGGGGCGCAACGACGAGGCCATCGCCGCCTACCGCGCCGCGCTGGCGCACGGCGACAATCCCGAGACCATCGCCTTCGCGCTGGCGTCGGTGGGCGCGGGCGAGACGCCGGCCGCGCTGCCGGCCGACTACGTCCGCTCGCTATTCGACCAGTACGCCAACCACTTCGACCAGCACCTGGTGGAGGTGCTGGACTATCAAACGCCGTCGTATCTGGACGGGCTGATCCGCCGCACCGTCGGCCCCGGCACGTTCGACACGCTGGACCTGGGCTGCGGCACCGGCCTGTGCGGCCCCTACCTGAAAGCCTACGCGGGCAAGCTGGCGGGCGTGGACCTGTCGCGGCAGATGCTGGACAAGGCCGCCGAGCGCGGGCTGTACGACAGCCTCGCCTGCGACGACCTGAGCGCCTATCTCGACGGCCAGCGCGACGCCTGGGACCTGGCGGTGGCGGCCGATGTGTTCGTCTACATCGGCGACCTGGCGCCGGTCTTCGCGGGCGTGCACCGCGCGCTGCGCGATGGCGGCCACTTCTGCTTCACGGTGGAAGCGGGCGAAGGCGCCGACTACACGCTGCGCCCCTCGAACCGCTACGCCCACACACAAGCCTACCTGCAACGCCTGGCCGCCGAGACCGGTTTCCAGCTCAAGGCCGCCGAGCCGCTGACCGCCCGCCAGGAAAACGGCGCCCCCATCGCCGCCCTGGCTTTGATGCTGCAAAAAAATTGGGGTCAAGTCTGACATTCGGACACGAGCTCTGCCCTAGCGGCCGCTACGGCAGAGCTCGTGTCCGAATGTCAGACTTGACCCCAACTTGCATGGAAGCCAAGCTTGCCTTAGAATTCGACACTCTGTGGCCGCGTTTTGGGCCATGCCGTCTGGGCCGGTGCTGTGATCAGGCCGACCAGTTTCCCACGCAAGATTCTTTACGGTGACCCTTGGATACCGTGCCGTTTTGGGCGCAATTTCTGGCGCTCGCCCTCCTGATACTGTGCTCGGCCTTCTTCGCCATGGCCGAAACCGCCCTGATGGCGGCCAACCGCTATCGCCTGCGCCATATGGCCAAACGCGGCAGCCGCCGCGCCATCACCACGCTGTGGCTGCTCGACCGCACCGATAAGCTGCTGTCGCTGGTGCTGATCGCCAACACGCTGATCAACGCCATGGCCACCGCCCTGGTCACCGCCATCGCCATCCAGACCTTCGGCCACGACGACAACGTCATCACCATCTCCACCGGCGTGGTGGCCTTCCTGCTGATCGTGTTCGCGGAAATCTCGCCCAAGGTGATCGGCGCCACCTTCCCGGAACGCATCGCCCTGCCCACCAGCATGGTGCTCAAGCCGCTGATGGCGCTGGCCAAGCCGGTGATCTGGTTCGTCAACCTGTTCGTCTCGCTGGTGCTCAAGCTGTTCCGCATCAAGGCCGGCGCCCACGCCCACGAGGCCCGCCTGTCGCCGGAGGAGCTGCGCTCGATCGTGCTGGAGGGCGGCAATTTCATCCCGCAAAAGCACAAGAGCATCCTGCTCAACCTGTTCGACCTGGAGACCATCTCGGTCGAGGACATCATGACGCCCCGCTCGCAGATCGAGGCGCTGAACCTGGAGCTGACGGTCGACGAGATCAAGCGCGAGCTGACCACCTGCTACCACAACAAGCTGCCCGTCTACGAGGGCGAGATCAACCGCATCATCGGCATCCTGCACGTGCGCAAGGCGGTGGCGCTGCTGAACCAGGAGGACGAGCTGACCGTCGAGCATTTCCGCGCGCTGCTCAGCACGCCCTACTTCATCCCGCAGGACACCGGCGTCTTCACCCAGCTGCAGTACTTCCAGGAGAACAAGGAACGGCTGGGCATCATCGTCGACGAGTACGGCGAGGTGCAGGGCCTGGTCACCCTGGACGATATCATCGAGGAAATGATCGGTGAATTTACGACATCGATGCCGGGCGCGGCCCGCGCGGACAGCTTCGGCTGGACCGAGCAGGGCGAGTGCCTGCTGGAGGGCTCGACCGCGCTGCGCGACATCAACAAGCGCCTCGGCCTGGGCTTCCCGCTGGACGGCCCCAAGACCCTGAACGGCCTGCTGCTGGAACTGTTGCAAGAAATTCCAGACGCGCCCATCAGCATCAAGGTCGCCAACTGCATCATCGAGGTGGTGCAAGTCCACGACCAGGCGATCAAAGTCGTCAAATTGATACGCCCGGGTAGTCGCCGCACGCACTAATCCGGCTGGATATACAACATTGGGGAGTACAATCGTTTCCAAGAAACGACAAACGGCTTTACAAATATGATGCCCTAGAGCATCATTTTACGACGCCCCCCATCCAGCAGACGCATCTATGGCAGCAGTCCTACCGAACGCCGCGCCAGGCGCCCCGATGCCGGGGCTGGCACGGGCATTGATGCAAGCCGGGCGCCTGTCCGCGGCCCAGGCCGAGATGCTGCAAAAAAAATCCGTGGCCGACAAGCTGGCCTTCATCGACGTGCTGCTGGCCAGCGGCGCCATCGACGCCCGCGCGCTGGCCATGTTCTGCTCCGAGACCTTCGCCTATCCGCTGATGGATGTGCAGGCGCTCAACGTCGAGGCGCTGCCGGCCAAGATCATCGACAACAAGCTGATGCAGGCGCAGCGCGTGATCGCGCTGGCCAAGCGCGGCAACAAGATGTCGGTGGCCATTTCCGATCCCACCAACACCCAGGCGCTGGACCAGATCAAGTTCCAGACCGAGTCCACCGTCGAGCCCGTCATCGTGGCGCACGACGCGCTGCTGCAATTGCTGGCGCGCCTGAACAAGAGCAGCGAGCAGGCCATCAGCGACCTGGCCGGCGACGAGTCCGACATCCAGTTCGCCGAGGAGGAGGACGCCTCGGCCGCCGCCAACGCAGCCGCCGAGGCCGGCGCCAACGAGGTCGAGGACGCCCCGGTGGTGCGCTTCCTCAACAAGATGCTGATGGACGCGGTCAACATGGGCGCCTCGGACTTGCACTTCGAACCGTTCGAGAAGTTCTACCGCGTGCGCTTCCGCGTTGACGGCGTGCTGATGGAGCACGCCCAGCCGCCGATCTCGATCAAGGAAAAGCTGGTCTCGCGCATCAAGGTGCTGGCCAAGCTGGACATCTCGGAAAAGCGCATCCCGCAGGACGGCCGCATGCGCCTGATCGTCTCGCCCACCAAGACCATCGACCTGCGCATCTCCACCCTGCCGACGCTGTTCGGCGAGAAGACCGTGATGCGTATCCTCGACGCCACCCAGGCGCAGATGGGCATCGACGCGCTCGGCTACGACCCGGACCAGAAGGAGCTGCTGCTCGACGCCATCCAGCGTCCCTACGGCATGGTGCTGGTGACGGGGCCGACCGGCTCGGGCAAGACGGTCTCGCTGTACACCTGCCTGAACGTGATCAACAAGCCCGGCATCAACATCTCCACCGCCGAGGACCCGGCCGAGATCAACCTGCCGGGCGTGAACCAGGTCAACGTCAACGACAAGGCCGGCCTGACCTTCCCGGTGGCGCTCAAGTCCTTCCTGCGCCAGGATCCGGACATCATCATGGTCGGCGAGATCCGCGACCTGGAGACGGCCGACATCGCCATCAAGGCGGCGCAGACCGGCCACATGGTGTTCTCCACGCTGCACACCAACGACGCGCCGTCGACGCTGACGCGGCTGATGAACATGGGCGTGGCGCCGTTCAACATCGCCTCGTCGGTGATCCTGATCACGGCGCAGCGGCTGGCGCGCCGGCTGTGCACCTGCAAGCAGCCGGTGGAGATCTCGCACGAGCTGCTGCTCAAGGCCGGCTTCAAGGAGCATGAGCTGGACGGCAGCTGGAAGCCCTACGGCCCGGTCGGCTGCGAGCGCTGCAACGGCGGCGGCTACAAGGGCCGGGTCGGCATCTACCAGATCATGCCGATCTCGCCCGCCATCGAAAGCATCATCCTGGCGCACGGTAACTCCATGGAAATCGCCGCCAAGTCGGAAGAGGAAGGCGTGAAGTCGCTGCGCCAGTCCGGGCTGGTGAAGGTCAGGAACGGCTTGACCAGCCTTGAAGAAGTGCTCGGCTGTACCAACGAATAGGAAGCAACGCCATGGCGACTACCGGCAACGCGGGCAACCAGGTCAAGGAATCGATCTTCGCCTGGGAGGGCAAGGACAAGAGCGGCAAGACGGTGCGCGGCGAGCTGCGCGCCGGCGGCGAGGCCGTGGTCAACGTCACCCTGCGCCGCCAGGGCATCATGGTCACCAAGGTCAAGAAGAAGGCCTACCGCAGCGGCAAGAAGATCACCGACAAGGACATCTCGCTGTTCACGCGCCAGCTGGCCACCATGATGAAGGCCGGCGTGCCGCTGCTGCAATCGTTCGACATCGTCGGCAAGGGCCACGCCAATCCGTCGGTGTCCAAGCTGGTGATGGACCTGCGCGCCGACATCGAGACCGGCACCAGCCTCAACCAGGCGTTCCGCAAGTTCCCGCTGTACTTCGATCCGCTGTTCTGCAACCTGGTGGGCGCCGGCGAACAGGCCGGCATCCTGGAGGACCTGCTGACCCGGCTGGCGATCTACAAGGAAAAGACGCTGGCCATGAAGGCCAAGATCAAGTCGGCGCTGATGTATCCGGTGTCCATCCTGGCGGTGGCCTTCATCGTCACGGCGGTGATCATGATCTGGGTGGTGCCGGCGTTCAAGGAAGTGTTCAAGAGCTTCGGCGCCAACCTGCCGGCGCCCACGCTGTTCGTGATGGCGCTGTCGGAATTCTTCGTGGCCTGGTGGTACCTGATCTTCGGCGGCCTGTTCGCGGCGATCTACTTCTTCTTCCGCGCCTGGCAACGCTCGCTGCAGATGCAGCGCTTCATGGACCGCCTGCTGCTGCGCCTGCCCGTGTTCGGCGACGTGATCCGCAAGGCCACCATCGCCCGCTGGACCCGCACCCTGGCCACCATGTTCGCGGCCGGCGTGCCGCTGGTCGAGTCGCTCGATTCGGTGGGCGGCGCGGCCGGCAACGCGGTCTACCTGGACGCCACCCGCAAGATCCAGAACGAGGTCAGCACCGGCACCAGCCTGACGGTGGCGATGCAGAACGCCGAGGTGTTCCCCAACATGGTGACGCAGATGGTGGCCATCGGCGAGGAGTCCGGCTCGCTCGACGCCATGCTGGGCAAGGTGGCCGACTTCTACGAGGAGGAAGTGGACGAAGCCGTGGCCTCGCTGTCGAGCCTGATGGAACCGGCCATCATGGTCATCCTGGGCGTGCTGATCGGCGGCCTGGTGGTGGCCATGTACCTGCCGATCTTCAAGCTCGGTTCGGTGGTCTAGGGCCGTCGTCGGCGGGCGCGCCGCGCAGCGTCAGCATGCGGTCGCGCGCCTCGGCCAGCACCTCGTCCGCCTGGTCGAGGATGGCCTCGATGGTGGCGTGTTCGGCGCTGTCCTCCGGCAGGCGGTGGCTCACGCCCTGGAAGCGCAGGATCAGGCCCTGCAGGTTCTGCAACAGCGTATCCTGCAGGACCAGCGCGGCGCGTTCGCGCTCCGCCATCCGCGCCAGCTGCCGGCGATGGCGGCGCCTGGCGCGCCACACGCAGGCCAGCACCAGGCAGCCCAGCAGGAGCAGCAATAGGGTCTGGGCAAGGCAGGACAAGAACGGACTCCGCGGCACGGGTGGCAGGTTCTCTACCTTGCCTGAGTTCCAACTTGGTTACCATACCCCCAAGGAGGGACTCGATGCCTGAAAAACCGTCCGCAATGTTGCTGTAATGCTTTAATATGGGTCTCTGTGACCATCTACGCGGCCTGACCTCCCATGCTTGAACCGACCCTGTTGTTTGCGCCCGCCGGCCAACTCGCCGTGAGCCTGATCGCCGGCCTGTTCGGCCTGCTGTTCGGCAGCTTCCTGAACGTGGTGATCCACCGCCTGCCGAAGATGATGCAGCGCGAGTCGGACAACTATTGCGCCGTCGAGGCCGGCAAGGACGAACCGCACACCGACCGCTACAACCTGATGGTGCCGCGCTCAGCCTGCCCGCACTGCCAGCACCAGATCACCGCGCTGGAGAACATCCCGGTGCTCAGCTACCTGGTCCTGCGCGGCAAGTGCAGCAACTGCAAGGCGCCGATCTCGGCCCGCTACCCCGCCATCGAAATGTTGACGGCCGCGCTGTCGGCGGTGGTGGTGTGGCACTTCGGCAGCGGCTGGGCCGGCCTGTCCGGCCTGCTGTTCCTGTACCTGCTGATCGCCATGACCTTCATCGACTTCGACACCCAGATGCTGCCGGACGACTTGACCTATCCGCTGATCTGGGCCGGCCTGATCATGAATATCGACGGCACCTTCGTCCCGCTGCGCGACGCCGTCATCGGCGCGGCGGCCGGCTACATGGCGCTGTGGTCCGTCAATTTGCTGTATAAACTGGTGCGTCACCGCGATGGCATGGGCTATGGCGATTTCAAGCTGCTGGCCGCGCTGGGCGCGTGGATGGGCTGGGCGATGCTGCCGGCCATCGTGCTGATGTCCTCGCTGGTAGGCTCGGTGATCGGCATCGCGCTGATGGTCGCCAACCGCCGCGGCTTCGACTACCAGATCCCGTTCGGCCCCTACCTGGCGGCCGCCGGCCTGATCGTCTTCCTGTACCGCGACCCGATCATGGCCTTCACCCGCAACTTCTATCCCTACCTGTAAAGCACCGATGAGCACACTGCCCTTCTCCATCGGCCTGACCGGCGGCATCGGCAGCGGCAAGAGCACGGTGGCCGACTTGTTCGCCGCGCGCGGCGCCAGCATCGTCGACACCGACCAGATCGCCCACAGCCTGACCGCGCCCGGCGGCGCCGCGATGCCGGCCATCGTGGCCGAGTTCGGCCCCGAGTTCGCCGACGCCGCCGGCGCGCTCGACCGCGCCCGCATGCGCGCCCTGGTGTTCGCCGACGCCGGCGCCAAGGCCCGCCTGGAAGCCATCCTGCACCCGCGCATCCGCGACGCCGCGCTGGCCGCCGCCGCCGCCGCGACCGGCAGCTACGTCATCTTCGCCGTGCCGCTGCTGGTGGAATCGGGCACTTGGCGTGCGCGGGTCGCACGCGTACTCGCGGTAGACTGCCCGGAAGAAGTGCAAATCGCCCGCGTCATGGCGCGTAACAATTTGCCGGAAAGCCAGGTCCGCGCCATCATGGCGGCGCAGGCCAGCCGCCAGCAGCGACTGGACGCGGCGGACGACATTATCGAAAACGGCGACGGAATCGAGGCGCTGGCGCCCCAAATCGCCCGTCTGCACGATTTATATCTGGCATTTTCGAAAAGAACGGCAACAATACCTTCGCAACGTTTGTAATTTTGCTTGGCTTGCTTCAAAATCACGGGAATTAATCGCAAGTCCACCTACAGAGGGATGTTATTTTGATTGTCTACGAATATCCTTTCAACGAGCGCATACGCACGTTGTTGCGATTAGAGGATCTGTACGAGAAATTCAAGTTCTTTGTGCACCAAGAACATCCTATGCAGCACCACGTCGCGTTGGCGACCATCTTCGACATGCTGGAGGTGGCCGGCCGCGCCGACCTGAAATCCGATTTGCTGCAGGAACTGGAGCGCCAGCGCCAATCGCTGCTGGGCTACCGCATGAATCCCAACGTCCAGGCGGAAACGCTGGACGCCATCCTGGCCGAGCTCGACGGCGTGAGCAGCGCGCTGGTCGCGGCCCAGGGCAAGACCGGCCAGAACGTGCGCGACAACGAATGGCTGATGAGCATACGCGGCCGCACCATCATTCCCGGCGGCGCCTGCGAATTCGACCTGCCGTCCTACTACGCGTGGCAGAAGCGTCCGGCCGAGCAGCGCTTCAACGACATCGCCGCCTGGTTCGCGCCGCTGGCGCCGCTGTTCGACGCGCTGGGCCTGGTGCTGCGCCTGCTGCGCGATTCCGGCGGCCCGGTCAAGATGATCGCCGTGGCCGGCAGCTACCAGCAGATGTTGCAGGGGAAGGTCTACCAGATGCTGCGGCTGACGCTGGATGAATCGCTGGGCGCGATCCCGGAGATCTCGGCCAACAAGTACATGCTGTGGGTGCGCTTCACCTCGCAGGGCGGCGACCTGAAACCCAAGCCGCTGGAAGATGATGTACCATTCGAGCTCACCCTCTGTAACTTTTAAAGATTGATCATGGCCACCGTAGTTGACTGCCCTACCTGCTCCGCCAAAGTGGAGTGGAAGGAAGAGAATAAATATCGCCCGTTCTGCTCGGAACGCTGCAAGCAAATCGATCTCGGCGCCTGGGCCGAGGAAAAGTACGCCATCCCGGCCGCGCCGCCTAAAGACCCGCTGGAAGAAGAATAATGCCGCCGACGGCAGAACAGCGCCGAACTGCCGTGCTGCCGACGGTGTATAAGCAATTTAATCCCGGCGGCGGCGTGCAGCCACTCCCAACAGGCCAACACCAGCCAACAGCATGCCATATGTTGCGGGTTCCGGGACCGGAAGTGCGCTGACCTTGATACTGTCCACGACGAGCCCGTTATAGCCACCAATCAAGCTGGTGGGAATAGTGCCAGGGGCGGCATTGCGAATACGCAATTCATCAAAATCATTCCCTGAAAAGCCGAGCCAACTCCCGATCGGAACCAAAACACTGCCAGTTTGAACAACAGCCCCCTGATTCACCAGTTCAAAATAGATGGAGTCCGCCTGGTCGCCAAACCCGGATCCGACAATCATGGAGAGGTTTCCGAATTTCCGGCCGGACTCCATTCGCACGTCGGTATAACCCATATCGCCGCCATTTGGATACCACGACTTGCCGTTAGACATGCCGCACTCTATGCCGCATACGCTCGTGATATCAAAACCAGGATTGATCTGGGAGACCACAATCCCGTCTTCAATATGCGTAAAATTAGTGGTGAACCATGGCAAGTCCTCAAAGCCGCTGAAATGGGTCGGCGTCGAGATAAAGTCGCCCGACACGACTGTTGCTGCTTGGGTAGCACCTATCGAGCAGGCTAGCGCTAGTCCCAAAGAAAATTTCCATTTTGACATTTCCCCTCCAGTAATGATATTAAAATGAAATTTCATTATTGCACGATAATTTCATTTTAACCATTACTTGAATGGCGATGATGTTGAATTTGATCCAAGCATTGGCAGTTTCAGTTAGCGGTCCAGCTCCTGCTAACCGGGCGATACCGGCGCATTCCAGCCCGGTGCCACCAGCGCGTCATCGGTCGCCGTAGCGAACCATGTCCAGCCACTCCAGCAGCGGAATGGTGGCCGGCAGCAGCGGCTCGACGCCGACCGCGCCCTGCCATGCGAAGGCCTGGCCCTCCAGGCTTTGCGGCTCGCCGCTCCAGTCGCGGCTGATGAAGAAGTGCAGCCGCACATGCGCGTGCTCGTACACGTGCTCGACGCCGCACCACTCCTCGGCGCTGTTGATGACCAGGCCCAGCTCTTCGACGAACTCGCGCTTCAACGCTTGCAGCACGGTTTCGCCCGGATCGACTTTACCGCCTGGGAATTCCCAATAGCCTTCATACGGCTTGCCGGCCGGACGCTGGCCCAGCAGCACGTCGCCGTTGGGCTTCATCAGGATGCCGACCGCGACGTCCACAGGTCGGGCGCCGCTCATGCCTGCTTCCCGGCGAAGTCCTTGGCGAACTGCCAGGCCACGCGGCCCGAGCGCGAACCGCGCTGCAAGGCCCAGCGCAAGGCGTCGGCGCGCGAAGCCTCGATCTGCGCCTCGGTGCAGCCCAGCGACGACAGCCAGTGGCCGACGATGGCCAGGTAGTCATCCTGCTTGAACGGATAGAACGTCAGCCACAGGCCGAAGCGTTCGGACAGCGAGATCTTCTCCTCCACCGTCTCGCCCGGATGCAGGTCGCCATCCTCGTCGTGCTTGTAGCTCATGTTGTCGGACATACGCTCCGGCATCAGGTGGCGGCGGTTGGAGGTGGCGTAGATCAGCACATTGTCCGACTGCGCCGAGATGCTGCCGTCCAGCGCCACCTTCAGCGCCTTGTAGCCGCTCTCGCCCTCCTCGAACGACAGGTCGTCGCAAAAGATGATGAAGCGCTCCGGCCGCCCCGCCACGATGTCGACGATGTCGGGCAGCTCGGCCAGGTCGGCCTTGTCCACTTCGATCAGGCGCAGGCCGTCCTTGCCGAACTGGTTCAGGCAGGCCTTGATCAGCGATGACTTGCCGGTGCCGCGCGCGCCGGTCAGCAGCACGTTGTTGGCCGGCCTGCCCTGCACGAACTGGCGGGTGTTCTGCTCGATCTGTTCTTTCTGCGGGCCGATGTGCTGCAGGTCGTCCAGCGCGATCGGCGACACGTGCGCGACCGCCTGCAGGTAGCTGGCACCGCCGCCGTTGCGCTTGCGCCAGCGGAAAGCGAAGCCCAGCTTCCAGTCCGGCTCGCGCGGCGCTTGCGGCAGCACCGCCTCCACGCGCGCCAGCAAGGCTTCGGCGCGCACCAGGAATTGTTCGAGAGGGGTCGCCATCTTAGGAACGGTAGTCGGCGTTGATGCTCACATAGTCGTGCGACAGGTCGCAGGTGTAGACCGTGGCAGCAGCCGCGCCGCGCGCCAGCTTGACGCGCACCAGGATCTCGCTCTGCTTCATCACGCGCTGGCCGTCTTCTTCCTTGTAGTCCGGATTGCGGCCGCCGTTCTTGGCCACCCACACGTCGTCCAGGTACAGATTGAGCTGGCTGACATCGAGGTCGTCGACGCCCGCGTAGCCGATGGCGGCCAGGATGCGGCCCAGGTTGGGGTCGGACGCGAAGAACGCGGTCTTGACCAGCGGCGAGTGGCCGATCGAGTAGGCGATCTTGCGGCACTCTTCCACGCTGGCGCCGTCTTCCACGGTGATGGTGATGAACTTGGTCGCGCCCTCGCCGTCGCGCACGATGGCCTGCGCCAGGAACAGCGACAGCTCGGTCACGGCGGCCGCCAGTTCGGCGTATTCCGGCGAGTCCACCGAGTTGATTTCCAGCGTGCCGGCGCCGGTGGCGATCAGCATGAAGGAATCGTTGGTCGAGGTGTCGCCGTCGATGGTGATGCAGTTGAACGACTTGTCCGCCACCTGCTTGACCAGCACGTCCAGCACCGGCTGCGCGACCTTGGCGTCGAACGCCAGGTAGCCCAGCATGGTGGCCATGTTCGGCTTGATCATGCCGGCGCCCTTGCTGATGCCGCTCATGGAGACGGTGTGGCCGCCGATGGTCACGGTGCGCGAGCCGGCCTTCGGCTGCGTGTCGGTGGTCATGATGGCTTCGGCCGCGTTGTACCAGTTGTCGGCCTTCAGGCCGGCCACCGCTTGCGGCAGGCCGGCGATCACCTTGGCGGCCGGCAGCGGCTCCAGGATCACGCCGGTGGAAAACGGCAGGATCTGCGAGGCCTCGCAACCCAGCTGCGCGGCCAGCGCGGCGCAGGTCTCGTTGGCCAGCGACAGACCCAGCTCGCCGGTGCCGGCGTTGGCGTTGCCGGTGTTGATCAGCAGCGCGGCGATTGGCTTGCCGCTTTCCTTGGCGGCCGCCAGGTGGGCCTTGGCGATCTGCACCGGCGCGGCGCAGAAGCGGTTCAGCGTGAACACGCCCGACACGGTGGCGGTCGGCGCCACCTTCATCACCAGCACGTCCTTGCGGTTCGGCTTCTTGATGCCGGCTTCGGCAAAGCCGATTTCGATGCCGGCTACAGGCTTCAGTGCGGAGGCGACGGGCAGAGGGGAATTGACGGCCATATGAGTGTTCTCGTGAGTGGAAAGTGGGAGCCGCTATTGTAATACCTGACGGCCAAAATGGCGCATCGCATCATTGTGACTAACGGTCACCATTCCAACGAGCTTCTGCAAAGCATAATTTATCCTCAAATTTGCTCAAAAAGCACTAGAGAGATATCGTACAACCCCATGAATTTATTGATGAAAACGTTATCTTGATCTGAAAAACTACAACATTTTAGTACGTCCGTTCTAATTTTAAAAAAACCGTTTCATGCCGTACGGAAATTAGTTTAATGTCTAGCCCGAATGCCCCATCCCCGCATGTCTCGAGACAAACAAGGCGACATGATCGCCGAACGCAGTAAACAGCTGACAACAAATCAAAGGATACCGACCACATGAAAAAGAAACTTTTAGTAGCAGCCATTTTCGCCGCCACCGCCGCCATGCAGGCGCAGGCAGCCACCCTGGGCGACGAGAACCTGAGCATCAGCGGCTTCGGCACGCTCGGCGTCGCCAAGAGCAATACCGACCAGGCGCAATTTGCCCGCTACAACCAGGCCGAAGGCGTGGCCGACAAGGCCAAGATCGGCCTCGACACCAACCTGGGCCTGCAAGCGACCTACAAGATCAACGACTGGCTGTCCGGCACCGCGCAGATCCTGACCCGCAAGAACACCAGCCCGACCTTCACCACCGACCTGACCTGGGCCTTCCTGAAAGCCCGCGTCAACGACGAGGTGAGCGTGCGCGTCGGCCGCGTCGTGCTGCCGACCTTCCTGATCTCGGACTACCAGAACGTCGGCTACGCCAACACCATGATGCGTCCGCCGATTGAAATGTACGGCCAGGCGCCGATCGAGAACGTGGACGGCGCGGACATCAACTTCCAGCGCGCCTTCGGCGACTTCAACTTCACCACCCAGGCCTTCGTCGGCGTCAGCCGCGGCAAGCTGTTCGTGCCGACCGGTTCCGGCTCGGTGGCCACCTACCGCGCGCCGGCCGCCGGCATCAGCTTCACCGGCGAATACGGCCCGTTCCTGGTGCGCCTCGGCCACGCCCGCGCCGACCTGAAGATCAACGACCTGGCCCCGATCAACGGCCTGACCGCCCAGTTGTCGCAATTCGGCTTCAAGCAGCTGGCCAATGACATCGGCCTGACCGACGGCAAAAAGATCGCCTTCACCTCGATCGGCGCCACCATGGACTGGCACAACATCGTCGTCCAGACCGAATACGCACAGCGCCGCGCCAAGGAAGCGGTCTACATCCCCGACACCAACGCCTGGTACACCATGGTCGGCTACCGCGTCGGCAAGGTGCTGCCTTACTACGCGCACGCCTCCTACCGCGACGCCGGCAGCTCGGTGACCCCGCCCGCCTCCCTGCCGAAGAACAATCCGCTGGGCGCGGCCGTGTACGGCCTGCTGCCGTCGCCGGAACAATCGTCCGACCTGATCGGCGTGCGCTGGGACTTCGCCAAATCGGTGGCGCTGAAGGTGCAGGCCGACCGCGTCAAGCCCAAGACCAAGGCCGGTTCCCTGATCTTCGTCAAGCCTGGCTTCAGCGGCAACGTCACCGTTGTCGCCGCGGCGCTCGATTTCGTCTTCTAATCCGGAGTCCCACACATGAAAAAAATGATCATCGCCGCGCTGTTGTCGTCGCTGGCCGCGGCCGGCGCCTCGGCGGAAACCGTCGTCATCGTCAGCCAGAAGAATCCGGCGACCCGCATGTTCTCGGAACAGGCATCGCAGTTCTTCCTCGGTAAATCCAACCTGTTCACGCCGGTCGACCAGGCCGAAGGCTCGCACATCCGCGCCGACTTTTACCAGAAGGTGGCGGACAAGGACCCTGCCCAGGTCAAGGCCCTGTGGTCCAAGCTGGTCTTCACCGGCAAGGCCACGCCGCCGAAGGAGTATCCGAACAACGCCGAGGTGAAGAAAGCAGTTGCTGCCGATCCCAAGGCGATCGGTTATATTGACAAGTCGGCAGTGGACGACACCGTCAAAGTGATCCTGACCCTGCCTTAACCTCCAGGTAGCCCTGGCCCCCTGCCGTCCGCGCGACGGCAGGCGCGTGCGCTCCTGGCACCGCCACAAGGAGTGTACGTTTTGAGTCTATCGCTGCGCGCGAAATTTCTGCTGCTGAGCGCCGTCATCCAGGCGCTGGTGGTTGGCCTGCTGATCTGGAACAGCCTGCGCCTGATGAACCACGCCGTCAGCACCAACGCCGAACGCGTCGCCCAGGAATATGCGGTCACGCTCAACCTCTCCCTCAGCCCCTACGCCACGCGCGGCCGCCTGCCCGAACTGACCAACTACCTGGCCGAGATGCTGGCCGATCCCGACGACAGCTTCCTGCGCTACCTGGTCATCCTCGACGAACAGGAACGCACCATCCTCGAAGTGGGCAAGCGCAAGATGCCGCTGCCGGCGATCCTGCGGCAAGGCGAAGGCACCAGCTTCAAAGGCGTGCATACTTTGCTCGACGGCGCCATGCTGCACGCGCGCTCGCCGCTGCTGCTGCGCGACGGCCGCGTGGGCTCCATCAATTTCGGCCTCACCACCAAGGACCTGAAGCAGGCGCGCGACGAGGTGCTGCTGCAGGGCGGCGTGATCTCGCTGGCCGGATTCGCCACCGGCCTGCTGCTGTTCTACGCCTTCACCCATGGCATCGGGCGCCGCCTGAACGCGCTCACCGGCCAGTCGAAGCAGATGGCGCTGGGCGACTACAGCAAGGCGCTGCCGGTCGAGGGGCACGATGAAATCGCCGTCTTCACGCGCGCGCTCAACGCGATGAGCGCGGCGCTGCGCGAACGCATCGCACAGCTGGAGCAATCGCAGCAACGGCTGTCGGAATCGGAGGCGCGCTTCAAGACGCTGTTCGACATGGCGCCGCTGCCGCTCACCGTGTCGGACCGCGACGGCCGCATCGTCGCCGCCAACCGCGCGGTCACGCACACCTTCGGCGCCGGCGCGGCCAAGTTGATCGGCAAGCGCAGCGACGAGGTGCCGTTCTGGGCCAGCACGCTGGAGCGCGACCGCATCTGGAACATCTACAAGACCGACGGCGCGGTGCATGGCGCCATCGCCGGCGTGCTGCTGCCCGATGGCAGCGTGGGCAGCGTGGCGATCTGGTCGTCCTCGCTGACGCTGGACGGCAACGACTCCATCATCTGGGCGCTGCTGGACCTGACCGAGGAACTCAATGCCAAGCGCGAACTGAAAGACCTCAACGTCTCGCTGGAGACGCGCGTGCGCGACCGCTCGGCGGCGCTGGAACGCGCCAACGCGGACCTGAGCGCGGCGCTGGAGACCTTGCAGCACACGCAGCACGACCTGCTGGCGGCAGAGAAGATGGCGTCGCTCGGATCGCTGGTGGCGGGCATCGCGCACGAACTCAATACGCCGATCGGCAACAGCCTGCTGGCATCGACCGCGCTGCGCGACCGCGTGACGGAGTTCGACCGCCACGTGGCGGCCGGCGCGCTGCGGCGTTCGGAGCTGACAGCACATCTGGAGGAGGTGCGGCTGGCCAGCGAGCTCATTTCCGGTTCGCTGCACAAGGCGGCGGAACTGATCTCGTCGTTCAAGCAGATCGCCGTCGACCAGACCAACGACCAGCGCCGCCGCTTCGACCTGCTGTCGGCGGTGCACGACACCATGGCCACCTACATGCCGCGCCTGCGCCGCGCCGAGTGCGAGGTGGTGATGCAGATACCGGAGGGACTGACCTTCGACTCCTATCCCGGCGCCTTGTACCAGGTGCTGAACAACCTGGTCAACAACGCGCTCACGCACGCGTTCGAACAGCGCAAGGGCGGCACCATCACCGTGCGCGCGGAAGCGGTGGACGACGACATCGTGGAGCTGATGTTCAGCGACGACGGCGCCGGCATGCCGGAAGACGTGCTGCGGCGGGTGTTCGATCCCTTCTTCACCACCAAGATGGGCCAGGGCGGGACGGGGCTGGGGATGAACATCGTCTACAACATCGTGACCGGGGTGCTGGGCGGGCGCATCACCATCGATTCGGCGCCGGGCGTCGGCACGGCGGTACGCATGCTGCTGCCGTACTCCGCGCCGCAGCGCGAGGCTGCGCGCTAGGCGGCTTCCGCGTGGTGCCCGCTGACCGCGACCGTGTGACATAAAAAAACCGGAGACTGGCTCCGGTTTTTTTTTGCTTAGGCCAGCTTGCCGTGGCAAGCCTTGTACTTCTTGCCGCTGCCGCACGGGCATGGGTCGTTGCGTCCGACCTTCAGGCCCATCTCCATCAACTGCTCGCCGCTCAGGCCTTTCAGCTCCGGTGGCAGGCCGCCGAACGCCGCTGGCGCCAGCAGTTCTTCCGGTGCCGCGTTCGGATTGAAGTCGGCGTGCTGGTAGCTCACGTTCTCAACGTGCGACTGCTGCATCGCCGCTTCGGCCGCGTCGATCTCTTCGCGCGACTGGATGCGGACCGTCATGATCAGCTTGACCACTTCGTTCTTGATCATGTCCAGCATCTGGCCGAACAGCTCGAACGCTTCGCGCTTGTATTCCTGCTTCGGGTTCTTCTGCGCATAGCCGCGCAGGTGGATACCCTGGCGCAGGTGATCCAGCGCCGCCAGGTGTTCGCGCCAGTGGCTGTCCACGCTTTGCAGCATCACGTTGCGTTCGAAGCCGCCGAACGATTCCTTGCCGACGATGTCGATCTTCGACTGGTACAGTGCATCGGCTGCGGCCAGCACGCGTTCCAGGATGTCGTCGTCGTTCAGGTTCTGTTCTTTTTCCAGCATGGCGCGCAGCGGCAGGTCGATCTGCCATTCCGACGCCAGCGCCGCTTCCAGGCCCTTGATGTTCCACTGCTCTTCCACCGATTCCGCCGGCACGTATTCGCGCACCAGGTCGGTGAAGGCGCCGTGGCGCAGGGACTCGATCAGCTCCGAGATGTCGGTCGCTTCCAGCAGCTCGTTACGCTGCTGATAGATCACTTTACGCTGGTCGTTGGCGACGTCGTCGTATTCCAGCAGCTGCTTGCGGATGTCGAAGTTGCGTGCCTCGACCTTGCGCTGCGCCGACTCGATCGAGCGCGAGACGATGCCCGCTTCGATCGGTTCGCCTTCCGGCATCTTCAGGCGGTCCATGATGGCGCGCACGCGGTCGCCCGCGAAGATGCGCAGCAGCTGGTCGTCCAGCGACAGGAAGAAGCGCGACATGCCAGGGTCGCCCTGGCGTGCGGCGCGGCCGCGCAGCTGGTTGTCCACGCGGCGCGATTCATGACGCTCGGTGCCGACGATATGCAGGCCGCCGGCGGCTACCACCTGCTCGTGCAAGGCCTGCCAGCCGTCGCGCAGCGCCTTCGATTGCGCGGCCTTGTCGGCGTCGCTCAGGTCGGGGTTGGCTTCGACGAACTGGATCTGCTTCTCGACGTTGCCGCCCAGGACGATGTCGGTACCACGGCCGGCCATGTTGGTGGCGATGGTGATCGCTTTCGGGCTGCCCGCCTGGGCGATGATTTCCGCTTCACGGGCGTGCTGTTTCGCGTTCAGGACGTTGTGCGGCAGGCCGCCCTTGGTCAGGATGCCCGACAGCAGTTCCGAATTTTCGATCGAGGTGGTACCCACCAGCACCGGTTGGCCGCGGTCGTAGCATTCGCGGATTTCCAGCATCATGGCGTTGTACTTCTCGGCCGACGATTTGTAGACCTGGTCCTGGCGGTCCTTGCGCTGCGAAGGACGGTTGGGTGGGATCACCACGGTTTCAAGGCCGTAGATTTCCTGGAATTCGTAGGCTTCGGTATCGGCGGTACCGGTCATGCCGGCCAGCTTCGAATACATGCGGAAGTAGTTCTGGAAGGTGATCGAGGCCAGGGTCTGGTTCTCGTTCTGGATCTTCACGCCCTCTTTCGCTTCGACCGCCTGGTGCAGGCCGTCGGACCAGCGGCGGCCGGTCATCAGGCGGCCGGTGAATTCGTCGACGATCACCACTTCATTGTTCTGCACCACGTAGTGCTGATCCTTGAAGTACAACGCGTGCGCGCGCAGCGCCGCGTACAGGTGGTGCACCAGCGTGATGTTGGCCGAGTCGTACAGCGAGGCGCCTTCCGGCAGCAGACCCATCTTGGTCAGGATCGCCTCGGCCTTTTCGTGGCCGGCTTCGGTCAGCAGCACCTGGTGGGCTTTTTCGTCCTTGGTGTAATCGCCGGGAACCTCGACCTTGCCCTTGCCGTCCGGGGTTTCCTCGCCGATCTGCTGGGTCAGCAGGCGCGGCACTTCGTTGATCTTGTAGTACAGGTCGGTGTGGTTCTCGGCCTGGCCGGAGATGATCAGCGGGGTGCGGGCTTCGTCGATCAGGATCGAGTCGACTTCATCGACGATGCCGAAGTTCAGCACGCGCTGCACGCGGTCGCGGGCTTCGAACACCATGTTGTCGCGCAGGTAGTCGAAACCGAACTCGTTGTTGGTGCCGTAGGTGATGTCGGACGCGTAGGCCGCCTGCTTGGTGGCGTGTTCCATCTGCGACAGGTTGATGCCGGTCGACAGGCCCAGCCAGCCGTACAGCTTGGCCATGGTTTCCGCGTCGCGCTGCGCCAGGTAATCGTTGACGGTGACGATGTGCACGCCCTTGCCCGACAGCGCGTTCAGATAGGCCGGCAGGGTTGCGGTCAGGGTCTTGCCCTCGCCGGTGCCCATTTCGGCGATCTTGCCGTAGTGCAGAACCATGCCGCCGATCAGCTGCACGTCGAAGTGGCGCATCTTGAAGACGCGCTTGCTCGCTTCGCGGCAGACGGCAAACGCCTCGGGCAGGATCGCGTCCAGCGATTCGCCATTGGCGATGCGTTCCTTGAATGCAGGCGTCTTCGCTTGCAGCTCGGCGTCGGACAGTTTTTCCATCGCCGGCTCGAGCGCATTGATCTCGCGTACCGTTTTTTGGTATTGCTTGAGCAGCCGCTGGTTGCGGCTACCGAAAATCTGGGTCAGTAATGACATGCTTGAATTCTTGAAAAAACGCCGTTAAAAAAAGCTCTGTAGGTGAAAAACGCCTTACCGCACGGAGTTCGACTATGGCAAAAGACGGTGATTTTATCATGCGTCCGCGCCTACATTGGGTTATTGACCTGTTTAACAATAGCCCAAGCGTGAACAATGTCACAAAATTAAGCTATTTTAACCGGTGGTGACGTTTTTTTGCCGCTGTGATATGTTGCTGCGCATGCGATTCAACTCCTCCAACATTTCGATCAAGCGCCGCGCCCCGGTCGGGGCCACCGATTTCCTGCGCCGCGATGACAAGATGGCGGCCCTGCTGCCGGCCATCGAGCGCATGGCCGCGCTGCAAAAAGACTGCGCGGCGGCGCTGCCGTCCATGTTCAAGTACTGCGAGATCATCGCCTTCGAGGCGGGACAATTGACCTTGTCGCTGCCCAACGCCTCGCTGGCGGCCAAATTGAAGCAGCAACTGCCCAAGCTGCAGGAGACGCTGGCGCGGCGCGGCTGGAAGGTGGATGGCGTGAAACTGAAGGTGCAGATGACCAAGCCGGCCGAGATCAAGGAGCAGATGCGCTCGCTGTCGCTGACCGAGGCGGCCGTGACGGCCTTCGACGAGCTCGGTCACACGCTGGAGGATACGCCGCAAAATGCCACGCTGATCGCGGCCTTGAAGGCGATGGTGGCCAAGCGGCGCACCACCTAGCTTAAGTTAGCGCCCACTCGCGCGCCATCTGGCGCAGATACGACGGTGGCGCGACGTCATTGGTCTCGAACGAGACGATTTCATAGGCATCCGGATGCTTGAGCAGCTCCAGCAGCAGCTGGTTGTTCAACGCGTGGCCGGACTTGTGCGCCTCGTAGCTGGCCAGCAGCGGATGGCCGACCAGGTACAGGTCGCCGATGGCGTCCAGGATCTTGTGGCGCACGAACTCGTCGTCGTAGCGCAGGCCGTCCGAGTTGAGGATGCGGTACTCGTCCATCACGATGGCGTTCTCCAGCGAACCGCCGCGCGCCAGGCCTATGCCGCGCAACATCTCCACGTCCTGCATGAAGCCGAAGGTGCGGGCGCGGGCCACGTCGTGCACGTAGGAGACGTCGCCGAAATCCACGCGGGCGCGCTGCTGGGTGCCGTCCACGGCCGGATGGTTGAACTCGATGAAGAAGTCCAGCTTGAAGCCGTTGTGCGGGCTCAGGCGGGCCCATTTCTCCTTGTCGCCCGTGCCTTCGCGGATTTCCACCGGCTTGAGCACGCGGATGAACTTCTTCGCGGCCGGCTGCTCCAGCACGCCGGCCTGTTGCAATAAATACACGAACGACGAGGCCGAACCGTCCATGATGGGGATTTCCTCGGCGCTGACCTCGATGTACAGGTTGTCCAGCCCGAGGCCGGCGCAGGCCGACATCAGGTGCTCGACGGTCGACACGCGGGCGCCGTCCTTGACCAGCACCGAGGCCATGCGCGTGTCGCCCACCGCCATCGCGCTGGCGGGGAACTCCACCACCGGGTTCAGGTCGACACGGCGGAACACGATGCCGGTGTCGGGCGCGGCCGGGCGCAGGGTCAGCTCGACCTTGGTGCCGGAGTGCAGTCCGACACCTGTGGTGCGGACCAGTTCTTTGATGGTGCGTTGTTTTAACATCCGGCGATTATAGCGAAGTTGGGTCCGCCGCGCTGTCGGAGGACTTTCCAGACGTCAAGGATGTTCGGCCTCGGCGTGGACCGATTCGCGCCGCACCAGGTAGATGCCGCTGGCGATGATGATACCGGCGCCGAGCAGCGTGTAGCCGTCGGGCAGCGTGTGCCACAGCAGCCAGTCGATCGCCACGCCCCAGGCCAGGGCCGAGTATTCGAACGGCGCCACCACCGACGCCTTGCCGGAGCTGAACGCGCGCGTGATCGCCAGTTGGCCGAGGAAGCCGCTCAGCGCCAGCGCCAGCAGCACCCAGCCGTCCTCGGCGCGCACCGGCACCCAGTGGCTGACCGACATCGCCAGGCCGCCGGCCGCCATCATCAGCAGGTACCAGAACATCATGGACTCGTTGCTGTCGGTGCGGGCCAGCACGCGGCTGGCGATGGCGGCCATCGCGTAGCAGGCGGCCGAGCCGAGCAGCGCCAGCCCGCCCAGGGTCAGGAAGCCCGTGCCCTCGGGGCGCAGCACCACCAGCACGCCGAGCAGGCCCACCACGATGGCGACCCACTGGCCGGTGCCGACCTTTTCCTTGAGCACGAACACCGACAGCGCCGTGATCAGCGACGGCGCGATGAAGAAGATCGAATACGCCTCGGCCAGCGACAGCGCCTTGAGGCCGTAGGCGAACGAGGTCAGCATGGCGATGCCGAGCAGGCTGCGGAAGATGTGCATGCCCCAGCGCACGCGCAAGATGCCACGGAAGGCGCCGCGATACAGCATGTAGCCGCACAGCAGAGGCAGCGAGCTGAGCGCGCGCATGGCGGTCACTTGCGTGGCGGGATAGTGGGAGGACAGCACCTTCATGGTGGTGTCCATAAACGAGAACATGGCGACCGCGGCCAGCATCGCGTAGATGCTGCGCAGGTTTTCAGAGCGGGTGGCGGTGGACAGAAGAAGCTCCTTGCGTCAGGTCCGTGCGGACCACTGGGAACGTCATCATGGCGACGTCCGGAGCCAGGACCGGGCTGGGCGCGGTCGGGGCGATTATAGCAAAGCGGCTCAGCGTATGCCGGCGGTGGTGCCGTCCTTGAAGAGCCCGTAGGCTTCCGGCATGTAGATCGACTGCACCAGCCAGCCGGCCTTCTGGTCGTAGGTGAAGTTGTAGTCGTAGACGCGCACCGGCCACTTGAGGCGGCAAGCCTTGTCGTCGAAATCGATCCTGCCGAAGTATTCACCGCCACTGGCGTTCTTCAAGTTCTGGCGGAACTCCATGTTCGGGCCGAACAGCTCGGCGTAGTGCTCGTTGAAGGCTGCCCTGCTCACGCGCAGCGGCCGGTCGCCCTTAAAGGCGGACAGCATCTGCAAGGGAAATCGATACAGCCGCGCCGAGGCGCCCGGCTCGTCCAGCAGCGCCGCCGCGCGCACGGCGCCCCAGGCCGCGCGCAGGCTATCCGGTGTGGGTGCCTGGCAGGCCAACGTCGAAGTCGACCAAGCCGTCAGTAGTAAAGCGATAAGCGGTTTCATCATCATGAAATGTTAAGGCGCCACAGGCGCTGCGCGTTTCGGCTCCCAGAGTTCGATCTTGTTCCCTTCCGGATCGAGTATCCAGGCGAAACGGCCATTCGGGTCGTCATCGGTACGCTTCAGGATAGCGACGTCTTTCGCCTTCAGCCGCACGAGGAAGGCGTCCATGTCGTCGACCGCGTAGTTGATCATGAACTCGCTGGTCGATGGCGCGAAGTATTTGGTCGTGGCCGGGAAGGCGCTCCAGATCAGCGCAGGCGGATGCTGGGGCGCGTCGTAACGCAGCTTGGCGCCGCCCCACACTTCCAGCGGCATGCCCAGCACGTCGCGATACCAGGCCGCCAGCGCCTTCGGGTCCTTGGCCTTGAAGAACACGCCGCCGACGCCGGTGATATGTCCGGCCGGCTCGGCGGCGGCAGCGGCGCCCGGCCCGCCCATCATCAGCGCTCCCACGCACAACATCGCTATCGTTCGCATCCCTGCTCCTTGGTTGTTGGTTCCGGTGACTTTATCCGATCTGGCGGCGCTTGTCGCGCTACAGCAGCATCACCAGCTTCAGGTCGTGCCGCTTGGCCAAGTGCAGCGTCACCTGGTTGAGGTGCAGGTCGCCCTGCCGCGGGTGGCGGAAGCGGCGCAGCCCACCCTCGCGGCCGACCACGTCCTGCAAGGTCCACAGCTCGGCGAAGGTGGCACTGGCCCCGGACAGTTCGGCGATCAGGCCGGCCAGCGGCTGCTCGCCGGCGTGCCGGCCGATGTCGGCGCGGAACTCGGCCACCAGCCGCCGGGCGCGCTCCGGCCAGTCGACGATCAGTTCGCGCGCCGCCGCGTCGGCGAACATGTAGCGCAACAGGTTGGGCCGGGACTGCGGCTGCGGCGTCAGCCAGCCTGCGAACAGCCGCGCCGCCTGCGGATTCCACGCCACCGCGTCCCACTGCCGGTCGAGGATGTAGGCGGGCGCGACTATGGCCGCGACGATCGCGTCCAGCGCCTCGGCCGTGCCGCCGCCGTCGTCGTCGTGATGCGGATCGAGCCGGTCGGCCAGGCCGAACAGGTAGGCGCGCTCGGCGGCCGACAGCCGCAGCACCTCCGCCAGCCGCGCCAGCATCTTGCTGGACGCCTGCACCTCCCTGCCCTGCTCCAGCCAGGTCAGCCAGGTCGGGCTGACGTCGCACAATTGCGCCAGCTCCTCGCGCCGCAGGCCGGGCGTGCGGCGGCGCCCGCCACCGGGCAGGCCGACGCTGTCGGGCCTGGTGCGTTCGCGATGGGTGCGGATGAATTCGCCGAGTTTGGTGTGCATGGTAGTTCTTATACCAGGATAAGTACTTGTCTTGTTACAGGATAAAAACACGCCTATTCTGCCCTGACTCGTCCCTTCCTGGAGAAAAACATGAAACAGCAAGCCGTCGTCGCCCAGCAGTTCGGCAATACCGCCAGCGCCTACCTGACCAGCACCGTCCACGCGCAAGGCGCCGACCTGGCCGCGCTGCGCGAGATCGCCAGTGTGCTGGGGCCGCATCCGACCATCCTGGACCTGGGCTGCGGCGCCGGCCACGCCAGCTTCGCCGTGGCGCCGGTGGCCAAGTCGGTGACGGCGTTCGACCTGTCGGCGGAGATGCTGGCGGTGGTGGCCGGCGCCGCCCGCGAGCGCGGCCTGGACAACGTGCTCACGCGGCAGGGCAACGTGGCCAGCCTGCCGTTCGCCGACGCCTCGTTCTGCATGGTGGTCACGCGCTTCTCGGCGCACCACTGGCTGGACGTGCCGGCCGCGCTGCGCGAAGTGAAGCGGGTGTTGAAGAAGGGCGGCGTGCTGATCGTCATCGACATCACCGCGCCGGAAAGTCCGCTGCACGACACCACGCTGCAGGCGGTCGAACTGCTGCGCGACGGCTCGCACGTGCGCGACTATCGGCCGTCCGAATGGCGGACGATGCTGGAAGGCGCGGGCTTCAGTTGCGAGCGCGTCAGCGACTGGAAGCTGGAGATGAAGTTCGACGAATGGACCGCCCGCATGCGCACGCCGGCCGAGCGGGTGACGGCGATCCGCAGCCTGTTCGCCACGGCGCCGGAGGAGACGCTGCAGTACTTCGCGGTGCAGGCCGACTGCTCGTTCTCGATCGACACGACCCTGTTCAAGGCCAAGCACGATTTCGGCGACATCTACTAAGGCCGCGTCGCGGCGGAGCGGGCGCGAACCGGGATATACTTGAAGGACGTCCAGGGAGAATGCGATGCCGCGCGATGTGCCATCGGAACCGCGCAGCTGGCTGTTGGAGCGCCGCTGCACACTGACCGAACGCCAACTGGTGCTGGTGTTCGCGTCGCTGTGCGTGCCGTCGGCGCTGGTGGCGCTGGCCTTCCTGTGGCAGGGCTATTGGTATGTGCTGGCCTACGCCGCGCTGGAGCAGGCGGCGCTGGCGGCCTGCCTGCGCCACTGCGCGCGCCATCGCGGCGACTACGACCGCATCGACATTTCGCCCGCCGCCATCGTGGTGGAGCAACGCCGGGGCCGCCAATGCCGCGCGCGGCGTCTGCACCGGCTCACCACCCGCCTGCGGCCGCCACGGCGCGACAGCGATCCGATCCAGCTGGAGGATCGCGGCGAGCAGGTCGAGGTCGGCCGCTTCCTCGGCGCGGCCCAGCGGCGCCGGCTGGCCGCTGAACTGGCGCGCTGCCTGGGTTACTGATCCGCCTTCAAGGCCAGCAGGGCCGCCCGCAGCATGCCGCAGATCTGCGGATCGGCGCGCATCGCCTCCTCGCTCAGGTTGGCGCCCAGCAGCGGCAGGGTGATGGACGCGGCCTCCACCACGCGGGCGGACATCACGGTGACGGTTTCGCGCAGCGACGCGTAGGCGTGGGTGGCGCGCGGCGACGCGTTCAGCAAGGCCACCGGCTTGTCGATGAAGGATTCGTTGCCGACCATCCAATCGAGGCCGTTCTTGATCGCGCCGGTCACGCCGTGCGCGTATTCCGGGCTGGCGATCACCACCGCGTCGGCGGCCAGCAAGACGTCGCGCAGCGCGGCAACAACGGGTGGCGGCTCGGCGATGTCCGGGTTAAACAACGGCAGCTGGCCCAGGTCCTGGTACAGCCGCACCTCGATGCCCGGCGGCGCCACGTCGGCCATCACGCGCAGCAGCATCGAGTTGAGGGAGGCGGCGCGCAGGCTGCCGGAAATCGCTAGAACTCTCATCGTCCACCCGGCAATACAAAACGCGCTTCCAGTTTATAAAGCAAGTCGAACGTATTCATCCATGCGATGCCAAAGACGTCACGTACGTTTGGAATAAGGAATTTCTTAACCACGTCGGGATGATGACGTTCATGCGTAACAACTGTCGCGCCGGTCGCCATGGCTTTGGCGATCAGCCATGGATCTGCGCCAGCAAGGAAATCTTCGACTGCCCCCACCTTCATTCGATAGTCTTCAGAGACGACAAACTCCGCCACCTTGACGAAACATCCCTGCGTGCTTTCATCGTCAACCGCTTCGAATAAACCCGGGTAGTTTCGCACCCACATGGCGAGCTCATCATCGCCTTTTTTTAGTTCATCGCCTACCATTGAAATGCTTGCCACGTCATTGGAACCGTATTTCTGTAGTATCCATTCCCAGTACGCCGGGCAAACCGTCATGTTGTAATAACGATTTTTCGCTTCCACAAACGTATTGGCGTCGAGCAGATACCTCATTCGTCCGTCTTTTCAGCATAGGTACGGACTTTGGCCGGTTGGACTCCCAGCAATTTCCCCGCCTCGCGCAGCAGCAAGCGTCCACTCAACGCTTCCGATAAAACGGCGCGACTGAACCGCTTGCTATTCTTGCCCTCTGCACTTTGATAGAAATTTCCACCACCGCCCTTCTGGTCGCGATATGCCTTCAACTCAGCCAAATAAAAAGCAACGTAGGCATCGCGGGAAATGAATCCCAAATCAGATGCCCGGCGAGCTATGACAAGCTTGCTGACATGGAAGCTGGCGGCCAGTTCCGGCAACTGAACCATCCAGTCGACGGCGCTTGCCCACCGCTGTCGGAATATCTGCTCCGGAACCAGAAACTCACCCGCCACGGCGTTGCAGAAGGTCTCTATTTCCCGACTGTCCGATGGCGACGCACTGGAAATTCCACTGCTTCCTATCCAGATATGAGCGAGCTCGTGGATCAATGTAAACAACCTCGCCGCCGGAGCGTCCGCTATGTTGATGAAAACGACGGGAGCGAATTGATCGCCGATGGCAAAGCCTCGAAACTCGCCCACATCGAGCTTCCGACGGGTATTCGAGCCCACAATCCCGCTGCGCATGACGAGTATGCCGGCGGCATCCGCAGCGGCTAGCAGTTGGCGCATATATTCATCCGCGCCTTTTTTGAGCGGTACCTGAATCCCCAACACATGGCGTATGTCGGCAACGACCTGCTCGACCGCATCGGTCATCTTAAACCTGCCGACAAAAGGAAGCGGCGCACGCTCCTGCCCGGCGAGATAATCGAGATACCACTCTTGTTTGCGCAGTACATCACGAACCGTGTCGAGCAAATCGATGCTGGGCGAGCGAGGAGTATCGCCCCCAACCGTTCGCAAGTCGGGAAGAGGTAAATTTTCTTGCGGTGGAGCTTTCAAAAACAGGAAGCCAAAAGGAATGTGAGCGCGGTCGGCCCATTGTTGCGCTTGGCGGAATGTGGGCCTGCTCTCCCCCTTCTCCCAGGCCTGCACCTTTTCCTCTTTGACAGGAATGCTTTCAGCCAGTTCGGCTTGAGTTAACCCGGCCCTGCGGCGGGACCACGTCATCAAAGCTGGATTGATCAGGGCTTGAGTCATATTGTGAGATTAATACAAAAACGGCGCCGCAGCGCCGTTTTTTTTGCTGCATCCAGCCAGTCCGGCGCTTACGCCTGGGCCAGCAGGGTTTCGGCGTTCGACACTTCGAACTTGCCGCCTTGTTCGATGTTCAGCTGCGTCACGACGCCGTTCTCGACCAGCATCGAGTAGCGCTGCGAGCGGGTGCCCATGCCGAACTTGCTGAAGTCGGCGTCCAGGCCCAGGGCCTTGGAGTAGGCGGCGTTGCCGTCGGCCATCATGCGGACGGTGCCGGTGGCTTTCTGGTCGCGGCCCCACGCGCCCATGACGAAGGCGTCATTGACCGAGATGCACCAGATTTCGTCGACGCCCTTGGCTTTCAGGTCGGCGGCGTGCTTGACGTAGCCCGGCACGTGCTGCGCCGAGCAGGTCGGGGTGTAGGCGCCCGGCAGGCCGAAGATCGCGATCTTCTTGCCCTTGACCAGGTCTTGTACGTTGAACGTGTTCGGGCCCAGCGAGCAGCCTTCGGTTTCGGTTTCGATGAATTCGGACAGGGTGCCTTCCGGCAGGGTGTCGCCAATCTTGATGGTCATGGATGACTCCTTTTATAAAATGTTGAACGTAAAAAAGCCGCGCCCAGGCGCGGCTCTCACCGGCTTAGAGCCAGCAGTATGCCTTAATCCGCCTGCTTGCGCAGGAAGGCGGGAATGTCGTAGGTTTCCATGCCATTCTTTTCCATCGCGCGCACCTGCTCGGAAGCCGATTCGCGACGCCATACGGCCGGCGCCTTCATGCCGTCGAAGGCCGGCGACGCGCCGCCGCCCATGCCGCTGGTGGCGCCCATCGACACCGACGACGAAGCCGCGCCGCCCAGGGCAGCCGATGGCATCATCGGGCTGTTGTGGGTGCCGGTGCGCAGCATCTGCTGAGGAACCAGCTGCACGTGCTTCTTGGTTTTGCCCAGGCCGGTGGCGACCACGGTGACGCGGATGTCGTCGCCCATGTTGTCGTCGTAGGCGATGCCCTGGGCGATCGACGCGTCCGGCGCGGCGAAGGCGCGCACGGCGGCCATGACTTCCTTGATCTCCTTACCCTTCAGGCCACGCGACGCGGTCACGTTGACCAGCACGCCACGGGCGCCCGACAGGTCGACGCCGTCCAGCAGCGGCGAAGCCACCGCCTGCTCGGCGGCGATGCGCGCGCGGTCGATGCCGGACGCGGTCGCGGTGCCCATCATGGCCTTGCCCTGCTCGCCCATGATGGTCTTGACGTCGTTGAAGTCGACGTTGATGTGGCCCGGCACGTTGATGATCTCGGCGATACCGGCGACGGCGTTGTTGAGCACATCGTCGGCGTGCTGCAGCCATTCGATCAGCGATTCGTCTTCGTAGATCTCTTCGAGCTTCTCGTTGAGGATCACGATCAGCGAGTCGACGTTGGCCGACAGCTGTTCCAGGCCTTCGTCGGCGATGTCCATGCACTTCTGGCCTTCGTGCGAGAACGGCTTGGACACCACGGCCACGGTCAGCGCGCCCAGCGACTTGGCGACTTCCGCCACGATCGGTGCGGCGCCGGTGCCGGTGCCGCCGCCCATGCCGGCGGCGATGAACACCATGTGCGCGCCGCGCAGCGAGTCTTCAATACGCTGGCGCGATTCCTCGGCCAGCTTGCGGCCGACGTCCGGCTTCATGCCCGCGCCCAGGCCGGTCTCGCCGATCTGGATGACGTTGTGGGCCTTGGAGGTGGACAGCGCCTGCGCATCGGTATTCGCGGCGATGAACTCGACGCCGACCATACCTTTGTTGATCATGTGTTGAACTGCATTGCCACCTGCTCCGCCGACTCCGACGACCTTGATGACGGTGCCCAAAGCTGCGTTATCGACCATATCAAACTCCATGATGTGACTCCCTATCAGAATGCGGTTTTCAAGCGCCAGTCCTCATATCGTTAGAAGAACTGGGGATTGAAAACTGCGGTTTTAATATAAATAGTTTATAAAAATAAGCTTAGAAATTACCCAAGAACCATTCTTTCATGCGCTGCCATACCGCCTTCACCGAACCATCCTGCCGCGTGACGATGTGGCCACGCAGGTACTGCTTTTTCGCTTCCAACAACAGGCCAAGCACGGTCGCGTAGCGCGGGCTGCGCACCACGTCGGCCAGCTGGCCACGGTAGTCCGGCGTGCCAAGGCGCGCCGGCTTGAGGAATATGTCTTCCGCCATCTCGACCATGCCCGGCATGATCGCGGTGCCGCCGGTGAGCACGATGCCCGACGACAGCACGCCTTCGTAGCCCGATTCGCGCACCACCTGGTGCACCATGGCGAACAGCTCTTCAACGCGCGGCTCGATCACGGCGGCCAGCGCCTGGCGCGACAGGTTGCGCGGACCACGGTCGCCCAGGCCCGGCACTTCCAGCGTCTCGCCCGGATCGGCCAGCACCTGCTTGGCCACGCCGTAGCGGATCTTGATCTCTTCCGCTTCCGAGGTCGGCGTGCGCAGCGCCATCGCGATGTCGTTGGTGATCTGGTCGCCGGCGATCGGGATCACGGCGGTGTGGCGGATCGCGCCGTCCGAGAACACGGCGACGTCGGTGGTGCCGCCGCCGATGTCGATCAGCACCACGCCCAGTTCCTTCTCGTCCGGCGTGAGCACGGCATCGGCCGACGCCATCGGCTGCAAAATCAGGTCCGACACTTCCAAGCCGCAGCGGCGCACGCACTTGACGATGTTCTGCACCGCCGACACGGCGCCGGTGACGATGTGGACCTTCACTTCCAGCCGGATGCCGCTCATGCCGATCGGCTCGCGCACGTCCTCCTGGCTGTCGACGATGAACTCCTGCGGCACCGTGTGCAGCAGCTGCTGGTCTGTCGGGATGTTGACCGCCTTGGCCGTCTCGATCACGCGCGCCACGTCGGTGGCCGTCACTTCCTTGTCCTTGATGGCGACCATGCCGCTGGAATTGAAGCTGCGGATATGGCTGCCCGCGATGCCGGCGTAGACATTGCGGATTTTGCAGTCGGCCATCAGCTCCGCCTCTTCCAGCGCGCGCTGGATCGATTCGACGGTCGCTTCGATGTTCACCACCACGCCCTTCTTCAGGCCTTTCGATTCGTGCTGGCCCAACCCGATCACTTCGTGGCGTCCATCGCCCATCACCTCGGCCACCACGGCCACCACTTTCGAGGTGCCGATATCGAGGCCGACGATCAGGTTTTTCGCGTCTTTAGTCATGTCTTTTAGCCTACTCTCTCGCCTGCTGTTACTGCTTAGTGTTGTGGTTTAACGTTGTTCTTTTTAACTGCCGCTTTCGGCTTGGCTCCCTCGGCCGGAATCTTCAATCCCGCCGCGCTCAGGGCCAGCCCGTTCTGGTACCGCATATCGATGGTCTCGATGTTCTGCAAGTGCTCCACCAGCTGCGGATAAATTCCCATCAGGCGGTCCACCCTTTCCTTCAACGTGGTGCTGGTCTGCTCGCGACCCAGCGCCACGCTCATGCCGTTGTTCAGCTTCACCGTCCATGCGTAGCGTCCCGACAGCGACAGCGCCTCCGGCACCAGCTTGAGCGGCGCGAACCAGGTGCGCAGCTCGTCGTAACGCGACAGCACTTCCTTCTCGCTGCCGTCCGGTCCATCGAACTCCGGCAGCGTGTGATCCTCTTCCGCCTCGGCCAGGTTGGCGGTGAACACATCGCCCTTGGTCGACAGCAGCTTGCCGTCCTCGCCCCACGTGCCGAGCGCCTCATGCTCCTCCAGCGCCACGATCAGCTGGTCCGGCCACTCGCGGCGCACCGTTGCGCGGCGCACCCAGGGCACCGATTCAAACGCCTGGCGCACCGCATCCAGATTCGTCGTGAAGAAGTTGCCCTTGATGCGGCCCAACGCGTTGCTGCGCAGCGTCAGGTGATTCACATGCTTTAACTCGTCCCGCCCGATCGTCTCGATCCGTATCGTGCGCAGCGTGAACATCGGCCGCTGCGCCACCCACCACACGCCTGCCGCGATGCATGCCAACAGCGTCAGGACGAAAATGCCGCTGGCGGTCGCATTCAAGGCTTTAGCGTCTTGCCACATCTGTTACTCAGCCCTTCATTTTCAGGCGCGCCGTGCGCAGGATTTCCACGCACAGGTCTTCATAGCTGATGCCTTCCGCGCGCGCCGCCATCGGCACCAGCGAGTGGCCGGTCATGCCGGGCGAGGTGTTCACCTCCAGCAGGAAGGGCTTCTGATCGCTTTCGCGCAGCAGGAAGTCGACCCGTCCCCAGCCCTCGCAGCCGATGGCGCGGTAGGCCAGCACCGCCAGGCGCTGCATCTCCTGCGTCAGCGCTTCCGGCAGCACGGCCGGGCAGAAATACTTGGTGTCGTCGGTGAAGTACTTGTTCTGGTAATCGTAATTGCCTTGCGGGGCCACGATCTCCACCACCGGCAGCGGACGCGCGTTGGCGCCGGAGCCCAGCATGGCGACCGTGAACTCGCGGCCGGTGACGAATTCCTCGGCCAGCACGGAGTCGTCCAGCGCGGCGGCGATGTCGAAGGCGGCCTTGAATTCGTTGGCGGCGCTGACCTTGGTGATGCCGATGGTCGAACCTTCATGCGGCGGCTTGACGATCAGCGGCAGGCCCAGGTCGGCGCACACCGCGTCCAGGTCGGAGCTTGCATTGAGCACCGCGTAGCGCGGCGTCGGCAGGCCGGCGGCCAGCCAGACGATCTTGGTGGTGATCTTGTCCATGCCCACCGAGCTGGCCATCACGCCGCTGCCGGTGTACGGAATGCCCAGCAGTTCCAGCGCGCCCTGCAGGCTGCCGTCCTCGCCGAAGCGGCCGTGCAGCGCGATGAACACGCGGTCGAATTTTTCGGCGGCCAGTTCGGCCAGCGTACGCAAGCCGGTGTCGAACAGGTGGGCGTCGATGCCCTTGCTTTGCAATGCCGCCAGCACGCCGTTGCCGGACATGATGGACACTTCGCGCTCGGCGGAGCGGCCGCCATACAGCACGCCGACCTTGCCGAAAGCTTTTGCGTCAACAGGAGTAAGGTGATTCACTTTCAGACCTTTGGATAGTTAGTCAGTTTGGCAGGGACGCCGCTGATCGAGCCTGCGCCCATGGTCATGACGACGTCGCCGTCGCGCACCACGCCCATGATGGTTTCCGGCATATCGCCGATCGCCTCCACAAAAATCGGTTCTGTCTTGCCGCGCGCGCGCAATGCGTGCGCCAGCGAGCGGCCGTCGGCGGCCACGATGGGCGCTTCGCCGGCGGCGTAGACCTCGGCCAGCACCAGCACGTCCACGGTGCCCAGCACCTTGACGAAATCCTCGAACAGGTCGCGCGTGCGGCTGTAGCGGTGCGGCTGGAAGGCCAGCACCAGGCGGCGGCCGGGATAGGCGGCGCGCGCGGCGGCGGTGGTCACTTCCATCTCCAGCGGGTGGTGGCCGAAGTCGTCCACCAGCGTGAAGGTGCCACCGCCGGGGATGGCGACGTCGCCGTATTTGGTGAAGCGGCGGCCCACGCCCGCGAAGGCGGCCAGGCCGGCCTGGGTGTCCTTGTCCTCGATGCCGATCTCGCGTGCGATGGCGATGGCCGAGCAGGCGTTCTGCACGTTGTGCAGGCCGGGCTGGTTCAGCACCACGTCCAGGTCCGGGTAGCCTTCCTGGATCACGGTGAAGTGCATCTCGACGCCGACCGCGCGGGCGTTCACGGCGCGTACTTCGGCGTCCTCGTGGAAGCCGTAGGTGGTCACCGGCTTGGTCACCTGCGGCAGGATGGAGCGCACGTGCTGGTCGTCGATGCACAGCATGGCGCGGCCGTAGAACGGCAGGCGGTGCGTGAAGCTGACGAAGGCCTGCTTGAGCTTTTCGAAATCGTGCTCGTAGGTTTCCATGTGGTCGGCGTCGATGTTGGTGATCACTTCGATCATCGGCGTCAGGTTCAGGAACGATGCATCCGATTCGTCGGCTTCGGCCACCAGGTAGTCGCCGGTGCCCAGCTTGGCGTTGGCGCCGGCGGCGGTCAGGCGGCCGCCGATGACGAAGGTCGGATCGAGGCCGCCCTGCGCCAGCACCGACGCGACCAGGCTGGTGGTGGTGGTCTTGCCGTGCGTGCCGGCGATGGCGATGCCGCGCTTCAGGCGCATCAACTCGCCCAGCATCACGGCGCGCGGCACGATGGGGATCTTGCGGCTGCGCGCGGCCACCACTTCCGGGTTGTCCTGCTGGACGGCGGTCGAGGTGACGACGGCGTCGGCGTCGCCGATGTTGCCGGCGGCGTGGCCCTGGTAGACGGTGGCGCCCATGTCGGCCAGGCGCTGGGTGACGGCGTTGCTGCCCAGGTCCGAGCCGGACACGGTGTAGCCGAGCGTGAGCAGCACTTCGGCGATGCCGCTCATGCCGCTGCCGCCGATGCCGACGAAGTGAATATTCTGTACTTTATGTTTCATGCTAATTGTTCCAATACCTGTGCGATAGCGTCGTTCGCATCGCGTTTGCCCACATCGCGCGCCGCCATCGCCATGGTCTGGCAGGCGCCGCGAGTCAGCGTTTCCAACAGCGTCGCCACACTCTGCGCGCTCATTTCCGATTGCGGCATGTGGATCGCCGCGTTCTGCTTCGCCATCCACTGCGCGTTGTCGCGCTGGTGGCTGGTGGTCGATGCGACCAGCGGCACCAGCACGCTGGCCACGCCGGCGGCGGTCAGTTCCGACACGGTGATCGCGCCGGCGCGGCAGATCACCAAGTCGGCCTGGCTGTAGGCCGCCGCCATGTCGTCGATGAAGTCGACCACGTTCGCCTCCACACCCGCCTCGGCGTAGGCGGCGCGCAGCGCGTCGATGTTCTTCTTGCCCGATTGGTGCGTCACCTGCGGACGCTGCGCGGCCGGGATCAGCGCCAGCGCGGCCGGCAGGTTGTCGTTCAGCGCCTTGGCGCCCAAGCTGCCGCCCACCACCAGGATGCGCAGCGGGCCCTCGCGGCCGAAGAAACGCAGGTCCGGCGCGGGCAGGTCCAGGATCTCCTTGCGCACCGGGTTGCCGGTGACGACGGCCTTGCTGGCGGCCTTGCCGAAATTGGCCGGGAAGCCGAAGCACACGCGATCGGCGAACGGCACCAGCGTTTTATTCGACAGCAGCAGCGCGGCGTCGGCGTTGACCAGCACCAGCGGCACGCCGCGCAGGCGCGCCATCAGGCCGCCCGGCACGGTGACATAGCCGCCCATGCCCAGCACCACGTCCGGCTTGCGGCTGCCGATGTAGCCGAAGCAGGCGGCGAAGGCCTTGACCATCTTGAGCGCGCCGCCCAGCGTGTGCGCCAGGCCCTTGCCGCGCATGCCGGTGAAGTCGATGCTGTCCATCGCGATGCCGTGCTTGGGCACCAGGTCCTGTTCCATGCCGGCGGCGGTACCCAGCCAGGTCACTTCCCAGCCGCGCGCGCGCAGGGTCTGCGCGATCGCCAGGCCGGGGAATATGTGGCCGCCGGTGCCGGCCGCCATGATCATCAGTCGTTTCATAATCTGCCACCACGCATCAGGACCCGGTTCTCGTAGTCGATCCGGAGCAGGATCGCGAGTCCGATGCAGTTAATAACCACGCCCGTGCCGCCATAGCTCATCAGCGGCAGGGTCAAGCCCTTGGTCGGCAGCAGGCCAAGGTTGACGCCCATATTGATAAACGTCTGCACGCCGATCCAGATGCCGATGCCCTTGGCCGTGAGGCCGGCAAAGGTCTGGTCGATGGCGATGGCCTGGCGGCCGATGTCGAAGGCGCGCTTGATCAACCAGTAGAACATGGCGATCACCACCAGCACGCCGGCCAGGCCGAGTTCCTCGCCGATCACCGCCAGCAGGAAGTCGGTGTGCGCTTCCGGCAGGTAGTGCAGCTTCTCGACGCTGCCGCCCAGGCCAACGCCAAAAATCTCGCCGCGCCCGAAGGCGATCAGCGAGTGGGTCAGCTGGTAGGCCTTGTTCAAGGCGTTGTCCTCTTCCCAGGGATTGAGGTAGGCGAAGTAGCGCTCGCGGCGGAATTTCGACAACGCGATGATGGAGCCGAAGATCACCACCAGCACCGCGCCGATGCCGCCGAACCAGATGGCGTTGATCCCGCCCAGGAACAGGATGCCCATGGCGATGCAGACGATCACGCCGAAGGCGCCCAGGTCGGGTTCGAGCAGCAGCAACAGGCCGACGAAGCCGACCGCCGCCGCCATCGGCATGAAGCCCTTGGTCAGCTTGTGCATGTATTCCTGCTTGCGCACGGTGTAGTCGGCGGCGTACAGCACGGCCACCACTTTCATCAGTTCCGAGGGCTGCACGTTGAACACCTTGAGCGACAGCCAGCGGCGGCCACCGTTGACCACCACGCCCAGGCCGGGGATCAGCACCAGCACCAGCAGCACCAGGGTGCCAATGAACAGGTACGGCGCGGCCTTCTGCAGGTCGCAGATACGGATGCGGAACACGAACAGGCCGGCCAGCAGCGAGACGGCGATGAACATCGCCTGCCGTTGCAGGAAGTAGGTGTTCTGCCAGCGCACGTAGTTGGCGAACTTGGGCGAATCCGGCAGCGAGATCGAGGCCGAATACACCATCACCATCCCGAGCAGCATCAATAGCAGCGTGACCCAGACCAGCGGCTGGTCGTACTCCATCATCTTCGATTGCCGCGCGCGGCTGTCCATCGACGGTGGCGTCGATTTGTCAGCAAAGCGGAACGGCATCTGGAAGGCCATCAGAGCTCCTGTCCTGCGTCGAGGGCGATCTCGCGCACGGTGTCGATGAACACCTGGGCGCGATGCGCGTAGTTCTTGAACATGTCCATGCTGGCGCAGGCCGGCGACAGCAGCACGGCGTCGCCGGCTTGCGCCAGTTCGCCGGCGCGCTTGACGGCTTGCGGCAGGTCGGTGCCGCAGTCTTCGATTTCATAGCCCAGGTCCGCCGAGGCTTCCAGCGCAGCGCGGATCTGCGGCGCGTCGCGGCCGATCAGCAGCACGGCGCGCACGTAGCGCGACACCGGCTCGGCCAGCGGCGCGAAGTCCTGCCCTTTGCCGTCGCCGCCCATGATGACTACCAGGCGCTGGCTGGCGCCGGTGAAGGCCTTGCCCAAGCCGTTCAACGCGGCCACGGTGGCGCCGACGTTGGTGCCCTTGCTGTCGTCGTAGTATTCGACGCCGTTGATGGCGCTGACCAGTTCCACGCGGTGCGGCTGGCCGCGATACTCGCGCAGGCCGTGCAGCAGCGGCGCCAGTGGCAGGTCGATGGCGCGGCACAAGGCCAGCGCGGCCAGCGCGTTGGCGGCGTTGTGCACGCCGCGGATTTGCAGCGCGTCGGCCGGCATCAGGTTCTTGACCATGCATTCGACCGGTGGCGGCGGCGGATCGTTCTTCTTGCGCTTCTTCGGTTCGCCCTCTTCCTCGGCCGGTACGGCGGTGGCGAGCCACAGCACGCCGCGTTCGCTGTTCAGGCCAAAGTCGTCGCGCAGCGTGGGCGCGTCGATGCCGAAGGTGACGTTGTGGCCGGTGGCGCTGGCCATACGCATCACGGTCGCGTCGTCGCGGTTCAACACGCGCACGGTGTCGGCGGCGAAGATGCGGTGCTTGGCGGCGGCGTAGGACGGCATGTCGCCGTGCCAGTCCAGGTGGTCCTGGGTCACGTTCAATACGGTGGCGGCGTCGGCTTCCAGCGTGAAGGTGGTCTGCAGCTGGAAGGACGACAGTTCCAGCACCCACACCTCGGGCAGTTCGCCGGCGTCGATCACTTCGCGCAGTACGTCCAGCGCGGCGGGGCTGATGTTGCCGGCCACGCGCACGGTTTTGCCAGCGCGTTCGCACAGCTGGCCGACCAGGGTGGTGACGGTGGTCTTGCCGTTGGTGCCGGTGATGGCGATGACCTTGGGCGTGTAGCCGCGTTCCTGCTCCAGCGCTTCCAGCGCCTGCGCGAACAGTTCGATCTCGCCCCATACCGGCACGCCGGCGGCGGTGGCGGCGGGCGCGATCTCTTTCAGTTCGCGGTACGGCGCCAGGCCGGGGCTGACGGCGACGAAGTCCACGCCTTCGAGCAGCGATGCGCCGAACGGGCCGGCGACGAACTCCGCGTCCGGCACGGCCGCGCGCAGCGCGGGCAGGCGCTCGGGCGCTTCGCGGGTATCGGCCACGCGCACGCGCGCGCCGCTGCGGGCGAGCCACAGCGCCATCGCCAGACCGGATTCACCCAGTCCCAGTACCAGTGCGTTTTTGCCTTCGTAGATCATCAGCGCAGTTTCAAAGTAGAGAGTCCGACCAGCACCAGCATCATCGTGATAATCCAGAAGCGCACGACGACCTGGGTCTCTTTCCAGCCTTTTTGTTCGAAGTGGTGGTGCAAGGGCGCCATCAGGAACACGCGGCGGCCGACGCCGAAGCGCTTCTTGGTGATCTTGAACCAGCCCACCTGGATAATCACCGACACCGTCTCGGCGACGAAGATGCCGCCCATGATGAACAGGACGATTTCCTGGCGCACGATGACGGCGATGGTGCCCAGCGCGCCGCCCAGCGCCAATGCGCCGACGTCGCCCATGAACACCTGGGCCGGATGGGTGTTAAACCACAGGAAGGCCAGGCCGGCGCCGGCCAGCGCGCCGCAGAAGATAATCAGCTCGCCCGCGCCGGGAATGTGCGGGATGAACAGGTACTTCGAATACGTGGCGCTGCCGGTCAGGTAGGCGAACAGGCCAAGCGCGGAGCCGACCATAATCGTCGGCATGATCGCCAGGCCATCCAGGCCGTCGGTGAAGTTAACGGCGTTGCTGGTGCCGACGATGACACAGTAGGTCAGCGCGATGAAGCCCCACACGCCCAGCGGGTAGCTGATGGTCTTGAAGAACGGGACGATCAGGTCGGCCTTCGGCGGCAGGTCCATCGAGAAGCCGGACTGCACCCAGGCGAAGAACAGCTCGAACACCTTGCCGGCGTTGGGCGCGGACACCGAGAACGCCAGGTACAGCGCGGCGCCGATGCCGACCAGCGACTGCCAGAAGTATTTTTCCGCCGAGCGCATGCCCTCGGGATCCTGGCGCACCACCTTGCGGTAGTCGTCGACCCAGCCGACGGCGCCGAAGCCCAGCGTGACGATCAGCACCGGCCAGATCAGACGGTTGGACAGGTCGCACCACAGCAGCGTGGAGACGCCGATGGCGATCAACAGCAGCACGCCGCCCATGGTCGGGGTGCCGTGTTTTTTCAGGTGGGTCTGCGGACCGTCGGTGCGTACGGCCTGGCCGTACTTCATGGCGGTCAGCTTGCGGATCACGGCCGGACCGGCCGACAGGCCGATGAGCAGCGCCGTCGCGGTGGCGAACACCGCGCGGAAGGTGATGAAGTTGAAGACCCGGAGTGGTCCGAGGTCCTGCTGAAAATACTGAGCGAGCCAAAGCAGCATGATTAGTGACTTTCCTTGTTAGCTTGTTGCGATCCAATCAAATGCTGCACGACCCGTTCCATTTTCATGAAGCGGGAGCCCTTGATTAATACGGTTGCATCCGGCGTGACGGCTGCTTCGACAGCAGCCAGCAGATCGCCGAAGTTTTCAAAATGACGAATGGACGCGCCCTTCATGTGCGCGGCCAGTTCGCCGGTTACCAGCACCTGTTCGATGCCTTTGCTCTGCGCGTAAGCGCCGATTTCTTCGTGAAACTCGCGGCCCTGCGTGCCGACTTCGCCCATGTCGCCCAGCACCAGCACGCGCGGGGCGGCGGCCTTGGACAGCACGTCGATGGCGGCGCGCACCGAGTCCGGGTTGGCGTTGTAGCTGTCGTCGATGACGACGGCGCCGTTGGCAGCGGCCTTCTTCTGCAGGCGGCCGTTGACCGGTGCGAAGGTGTCGAGGCCCAGTTTGATCTTCTCCAGCGCGATGCCGGCGGCCCAGGTGCAGGCCACGGCGGCCAGCGCGTTGCGCACATTGTGGTCGCCCGCAGCCCGCAGGTTGACGAAGAACTGTTCCGGCTCGCCCTCGCCCTCGCGGATGGTGACGAACATCTCGTTGCCGAAATCGTTGGCGCGGAAGGTGCAGCTTACTTCCGCGTCCTTGGTCAGGCCGAAGCGCAGCACGCGGCGGCCGGCCGACAGTTCTTCCCAGATCGGTGTGAACTCGTCGCCATGCGGGAACACGGCCACGCCGTCGCCGGGCAGGCTGGCCAGCACGGCGCCGTTCTCGCGCGCCACCGCTTCCACGGTGTGCATGAATTCCTGATGCTCGCGCTGGGCGTTGTTGACCATGGCGATGGTCGGCGTGGCGATGGCGCTCAGGCGTCCGATCTCGCCGGGATGGTTCATGCCCAACTCCACCACGGCCGACTGCTGCTTCGCCTCCATGCGGAACAGCGTCAGTGGCACGCCGATTTCGTTATTCAGGTTGCCGCGCGTGGCCAGGCGGCCTTCTTCGCCGTGGGCGGCGGCCAGGATGGCGGCGATCATTTCCTTGACCGTGGTCTTACCGTTGCTGCCGGTGACGCCGATGACGGGCATGGAGAACTGGCGGCGCCAGTGGTTGGCGATCTGGCCCAGCGCCACCAGCGTGTTCGGGACAACGATGGCCGGCAGGGTCCAGCCTTCCGGCAGTTCTTCAACGACGACAGCGGCGGCGCCCTTCTCCGCGACCTGCGCGAGGAAGTCGTGGGCGTCGAAAACCTCGCCGCGCAAGGCGACGAACAGCGAACCTGCAAATACGTTGCGGCTGTCGGTGGAGACGCCGCTGAATACAACTTCACCGGAGCCGATCAATTCGGCGCCGGTCACAGAAGGCAGAATCTGTGCGAGTGCTGCACGCATCAATTCGTCCTCATCATGGTTAAGCGGGCCGACAGCGCCAGCTGCGCGTGGTCGGCGTCCGAGAATGGCAGTTTCTTGCCCTTGATTTCCTGGTACGGCTCGTGGCCTTTACCGGCCAGCAGGATCACGTCCGGCTTGCCGGCGTGCTTGATGGCCGACAGGATGGCGGCGGCGCGGTCGTCCAGCGTCTGCACGGTCGATGCCGGGTTGTTGCGGTCCATGCCGGCGACGATCTGCTCGATGATGGCGTGCGGGTCTTCGCTGCGCGGGTTGTCGCTGGTGACCAGCACATGGTCGGCCATCTGCGCGATCCTGCCCATCTGCGGGCGCTTGCCCGGATCGCGGTCGCCGCCGCAGCCGAACACGCACCACAGCTGGCCGCCGCGATCGGTGGCCACCGGGCGCAGCGCGGCCAGCGTCTTTTCCAATGCGTCCGGCGTGTGCGCGTAGTCGATGACGATCATCGGCGCGTCCTGGCCGCCGACTTGCTGCATGCGGCCAGGCGCCGGCTGCAGCGATTCGACCGCTTCGATGGCGGCGCGCAGGCCCAGGCCCTTGGCCAGCATCGCGCCCATCACGCCAAGCGCGTTGCTGATGTTGAAGTTGCCGACCAAATGCGTCTTGACCAGCGCCACGCCGAGCGCGCACTCCAGGTGGAACTCGGTGCCCAGGCTGCGGCTGGCGCGCATCTGGCTGGCGCGCAGCATCAGCACGCCCTCGATGTCCGGTTGCGCGGCGGCGTCGAGCAGCGTGTAGCCGATCAGCGGGATCTGGCCGGCCAACGGGGCCTTCGCCTTCAGGTGCGCGATCAGGCGCAGGCCCATCGGGTCGTCCAGGTTGACTACCGCCGTCTTCAGGCCGGGCCAGTCGAACAGCTTGGTCTTGGCGGCCTCGTAGGCCTCCATGGTGCCGTGGTAGTCCAGGTGGTCGCGGGTCAGGTTGGTGAACAACGCGACGTCGAAGTGCATGCCGGCCACGCGGCCTTGTTCCAGGCCGATCGACGATACTTCGATCGCCAGCGAGGCGGCGCCCTGCGTGCGCAGCTCGGCCAGCGTGCGCGCCAGCAGCACCGCGTCCGGCGTGGTGTAGCCGGTGACGTCGTATTCAACGTCGCCGCGCGCGCGGAACAGGCCCACGCCCAGCGTGCCGACGACGGCGGCCGGCTCGGCGCCGCGCGACAACGCGTGGCCCAGCCACACGGCGCTGGAGGTCTTGCCGTTGGTGCCGGTGACGCCGACGGTGAACATCGCCGCATCCGGCTGCTCATAAAACGCATGGGCGATCACACCGGCGTGCTGCTTGAGCTTTTCGACGGTGAGATAGGGCACGCCCCAGCTGTCGTCCCAGGTGAAGCCAGCCGGGTCGTACACCACCAGCGCGGCACCCTGCTCGACGGCGCCGCCGATGAAGCTGCGGCCGTCGCCGGCGTCGCCGGGGTAGGCAAAAAACACATCGCCCAGCTTGATGCGGCGCGAATCCGAAGCCAGTTGCGCGGTGGGCGCGAGCTTGCGGATGGCGGCGGCGATTGCCAGCGGGTCGAAGTCAGAAGTCGTCACATGTTCTCCTGTGATGCATTATCAGGAATGATGATATGGGTAAGGGTCGAATCGGGCGTGATGTTCTTGGCGCGCAGCGCGTTGGCGGCCAGCGCGGAGAACACGGGGCCGGCCACGTCGCCGCCGACGTGCACCGGTCCGCCCGGTTCGTCGATCATGACGGCGATGATGAAGCGCGGGTTCGACATCGGCGCCATGCCGACGAAGTTGCCGATGTATTTGGTCTGCGAGTAGTGGCCGTTGATGAACTTCTGCGCGGTGCCGGTCTTGCCGCCCACGCGGTAGCCAGGCACCTGCGCCTTGACGGCCGAGCCGCCCGGCTGCGTGACCATCTCCAGCATCTCGCGCATCTCGGCGGCGGTCTTGGCGCTGACCACCTGGGTGCCGTGCGGCGCCTCGGTGACCTTCTGGAACGACAGCGGGATGATGTCGCCGTCGCGGGCGTAGATCATGTAGGAGCGCGCCAGCTGGATCAGCGACACCGAGATGCCCTGGCCGAAGCTCATGTTGGCCTGCTCGATCGGGCGCCACGATTTGTATGGGCGCACGCGGCCTGCCACGGCGCCGGGGAAGCCCCACTTGGGCTGCTGGCCGAAGCCGACCTTGGTGAACATCTCCCACATCTCCTGCGGCGGCATGCTCAAGGCGATCTTCGAGGTGCCGATGTTGGACGACTTCTGGATGATGGTCTGCACGTCGATCATGTAGTGCGGGTGGGTGTCGTGGATCACGTGGTCGGCGATCACCATCGAACCGGCGCCAGTGTCGAACATGGTGTGCGGGGTGATGCGCTTCTCGTCCAGCGCCAGGCCGACGGTGAACGGCTTGAGCGAGGAACCCGGCTCGAAGGTGTCGGTCATCACGCGGTTGCGCAGCTGCTCGCCGGTCAGCTTGGAGCGGTCGTTGGGGTTGTAGGTCGGCCAGTTGGCCAGCGCCAGCACCTCGCCGGTGTGCACGTCCAGCACCACGGCGGCGCCGGCCTTGGCGTGGAACTTCTCCACCGATTCCTTCACCTGGGTGAAGGCGATGTACTGGATCTTGCTGTCGATCGACAGCGTCAGGTCCTTGCCGTCGTGCGGCTCGCGCACCGATTCGATGTCTTCGACGATGCGGCCCAGGCGGTCCTTGATCACGCGGCGGCTGCCCGGCTGGCCCACCAGCGTCTTTTGCTGCGCCAGCTCCATCGATTCCTGGCCCACGTCCTCGACGTTGGTGAAGCCCACCACGTGGGTCGTCACTTCGCCCTGCGGGTAGAAGCGCTTGTATTCCTTGCGGGTCTGGATGCCGTCGATCCCCAGCTTGGTGATCTGGTCGGCCACGTCCTGCTCCACCTGGCGCTTCAGGTAGACGAAGCCGCGGTCGGAGTCGAGCTTCTTCTGCAGCTCGGCGTTGCTCATGTCGAGCAGGCGCGCCAGCTCTTTTAATTTTGCCGGCGGCGCGTCCTGGACGTCGTCCGGGATCGCCCAGATGGCCTTGACCGGCACCGACGACGCCAGCACCTGGCCGTCGCGGTCGGTGATCTTGCCGCGCGTGGCCGGCAGGTCGAGCGTGCGGGCGTAGCGGATCTCGCCCTGCTTCTGCAGGAACTGAGTCGACAGGCCTTGCAGCCACAGGGCGCGCGCGGCCAGGCCGGCGAAGGCGGCGAACAACACGAACAGCACCACGCGCGAACGCCACACCGGCAGGCGCACCGCCAGTACGGGGTTCTTCGAGAACGGCACGCCCTTGGAGGCGGCCACGCGCGAGGTGTTCACGTTGCTGCCGCGGCTCATTTCGATTCCTCCGGCGTCAGGTACTGCGTGCGCGCGGCGGTCAGCGGCGTCATGTTCAGGTCGCGGCGGGCGATCTCCTCGATGCGGGCGTGCTTGCCCAGCGTCGACTGGTCCAGCTGCAGCTGCGCCCATTCGATGTCGAGCTGGCGCGCCTGCGACTGCGTGCGTTCCAGTTCGATGAACAAATGGCGCGCCTGGTACTGGGCGTTCACCAGCGACAGCCCGCAGGCCACCAGCAAGGCGGCCAGCACCAGGTTGATCTTGCCGCTCATGCCGCGCCTTTCGCGGAGGCCGCAGGAATCGGCAGGCGGCGCGCCACCCGCATCACGGCCGAGCGGGCGCGCGGATTGGCGTCCACCTCGGCGTCGGACGGCTTGATCTTGGCCAGCAGCTTGAGCTCCGGCTGCGGCAGGTCGACCGCGCGGATCGGCAGCCGGCGGTCCGGCTGCTCGACATTGGCCTTGGACGCGAAGAAGCGCTTGACCATGCGGTCTTCCAGCGAGTGGAAGCTAATGATGGCGATGATGCCGCCCGGCGCCAGGCTGCTCCAGGCTTGCGTCAGGCCGATCTCGAGGTCTTCAAGCTCTTTATTGATGAAAATCCGGATAGCCTGAAAGGTGCGGGTGGCCGGGTCCTTGCCCTTTTCCCGAGTCTTGACCGCGCCTGCCACGATGCCGGCAAGCTGTCGTGTGGTTGAAATTGGTTCGACTGCCCGGCGAGCAACAATCGCCTTTGCAATCTGAAAAGCAAACCGTTCTTCCCCATATTCTTTGATCACCTTTTCCAGTGTCTGTTCGGTTTCTGTGGCGAGCCACTCCGCCGCCGACATGCCGCGCGTGGTGTCCATGCGCATGTCGAGCGGGCCGTCGTTGCGGAAGCTGAAGCCGCGCGCAGCGTCGTCCACCTGCGGCGACGAGATGCCCAGGTCGAGCAGGATGCCGTCGGCCTGCGCCACGCCGCGCTCGGCCAGCGCCGCGTGCATGGTGGCGAAGCTGTCGTGGACGATGGTGAAGCGCGGGTCGTTGATCTGTTCGGCGGTGGCGATCGCCTGCAGGTCCTTGTCGAAGGCGATCAGGCGCGCGTTGGCGCCCAGTTTGGACAGGATCAGGCGCGAGTGCCCGCCGCGGCCGAAGGTGCCGTCCACGTAGACGCCATCGGCGCGCGCGCCGTCCAGCGCCAGCGCGTCGACCGCTTCGTCCAGCAGCACCGTCCGATGCTGAAATTCCGGCACCGATGTAGTAGTCATCACGGAGCCTTAGAAGGAGAAATTGGCGAGTACATCGGGGGTGCCGGCTTCGATCGCCTGCTGCTCTTTTTCCGCCATCTTGGCGGCATCCCAGATTTCAAAGTGCGAACCCATGCCCATCATCATGACTTCCCGCTCCAGGCCGACGGCGGTGCGCAGCTCGGGGGCGATCAGGATGCGGCCGGCCGTGTCCATTTCGACGTCGGTGGCGTAGCCGAGGAAGATGCGCTGCCAGGCGCGCGCCTGCAGCGGCCACTGGGCGATCTGCTGGCGGTGTTGCTCCCACACGGGGCGGGGGAACAGCATGACGCAGCCGTCGGGATGGCGGGTCAGCGTGAGGCGGCCTTCGCACTGGATCGAGAGCGCGTCACGGTGCTTGGCAGGGATGGACATCCTGCCTTTGGCATCGAGATTGATTGCGGACGCGCCTTGAAACACGGGATTACCTTTTGACCTCAGTAGGGTTAGCGGAGCATGATCGGCGTTTTCTGCTTTGCATCTCCCCCGCCGCTAAGTCGGGTGAAATTTCCCACAAAAAGACACTTTTTCACACAGATGCCCACTTTAGAGGAAGCAAGAATGACGGTCAAGCGCTTTCAGGCAAACGAAACAGCGATTTTAGTAATGAAATTAAGGACTTAGCGCGATTCCTTGAAGCCGGGTAGAAATAAAATAGTCAGGTAAATTAAGTACTTATGTCAAAGTGTGAATGTGCTACCTCATCTGCGCACATGTGTTTGGCCCCGCGCCGGGGCTGAAAAAGGCCGCATAAAATAATTGAATTAAATGCATAAAGTTGCAAAGCGCCAACATTGCAATAGCAAATAGTTATCGGTGGTGGACGGGCGGGAATGTGCGGGCGGAGGGGATTTCTTGCGGCAAGTCGCGCCGGCGGCGCGCTGAAGCGGAAAGCAAAACCTGGGTTCGTTGAGGGACATCACCGCGGCGCGCTCCAACTTGTATAGACAAATTAGACCACCACCGCCAGCCGGTATTATACGAAATCCGCCGGCCGAAAACAGAAACGGCAGCCGTGCGGCCGCCGTTTTAAGTGCTTCTTAATCAAGAATCAGGCAAGAATCAGTCGTAGGTCGCGTACACCGTCACGCCGCTGAACGGGGTTTTGGCGTTCAGCATGATGTAGTACCAGTGGCCGGCCACCGGATTGGGCAGGTACAGGTTTTCCGCGTTGCCGGCGGTGGCCGACACCATGTCGAACGAGGCCACGCTCGGGTAGCGGTCCAGCGCCAGGTACAGGTCGACGTCGCCGCTGCCGCCGCGGCTGTAGACTTTGACGTTCTGGGCGCCGGCCGGCACCATCAGGTAGACATACGCCTGGCCGCTCGAGGACAGGCCGGTGATGCCGCAGTTCTTGCCCAGGTAGCTGGTCGACGCGCAGCGCGGCAGCTGCGGCTCCGGCAGCGGTGGCTGGCCGGCGGTGGTGGCCTGGTTGACCCAGTCGGCGAACTCGGCGTCGTAGCCGGTGCCGATGGTGCCCATGAAGCCCTGATAGCCGCTGTAGTCGCCGACGCGGAACTTGCCCAGCACGGCGTCGACGTCGGAACGGTGGCGCTCGACCATGAAGCGGGTCGCCATGTAGCCCCAGCGATAGGCGCGGGTCACATAGTCGTTCATGCTGTAGGTGTTGCCGAAGATCTCGCTCAGGCGGTAGGTGCCGGTCTTGGCGATGTCGATCGCCACCTGGTTGTTATTCTTGAGCGACATGTACTCAGCGATGCCCTCGATCCACCACACGGTCGGCACCGAGGTGGCCTGCGCGAAGTCGCCCAGCATGTCGAAGCGGCCGTCCAGGTAGTGGACGAACTCGTGCTCCAGGTTCCACACCTGGAAGGTCGGGCGCAGCCACGAGGCCTCGTGCGCGATGAAGCGCGCCTGGTTGCCCGGCTGGTCCGGCTCGCCCTCCAGGTACATGCCGCCGTTGTTGGTGCTGATGCCGTAGATGACCGAGGCGTACTTGCTGTAGTTGGCGTAGTCGTCGAACACCACCAGCTCCAGCGAGGTGTTGTAGTCGTTGGCCACCGGCGTGCGGTTGGTCTTCAACATCTCGTGCACATAACCCTCCTCCACCGCCAGCTTGTCGCAGCTGTCCTGCAGCTGTTCCGGCGTCATGTCCTGGGCGCGGATGTGCAGCGTCGGGCTGCAGTCCTTGCTGTACTTGAGCACGGTGTTGGCCAGCTGGGTGACGTAGTCGCAGGTGCCGTATTCGCCGCAGTTGGCGTTGTCGTAGTACTTGACGGCCGAGGCGGCCGCCAGCCACAGGTCGCTGTCGGCGCCGGTCATGCTGGAACTGGCCAGCATGGCTTTCACCATCGGCTTGATGCCGTCCTTCAGCGCCGGGTACTGCATGAAGCGGAACGCCTCGTTGGTGGCGTCGTTGAGCTGATAGCCGTAGTAGTCGCCCAGCAGCGTCACCTTGTTGGACGTGACGAAGGCGTTCAGCGCGGTCGCGTACGACAGGTCGTTTTGCAGCAGCGGCACGCCGTCGGCGCGGTAGTGGGAATAGAAGAACACCGTCAACGCCGAGGTGAAGGCGCCGGCGGTGCTCGGGTTGCGCAGCGCGTCGACCGCGTGCGGGTTGGTCGAGCTGTTGGTGTAGCGCTGCACCAGCGCCTTCATGCTGGGCAGGTAGTAGGGCTCGTCATGCATATTGGTGATCAGCCGCAGCGCCTCGCCGGCGGTGCTGCTGGCCACCGTGTTGGGCGCATACAGCGCCGTGCCGTCGGCCAGCTGCTTGATCGGCGTGCGCAGCGCGGTCTTCAGCGACTGGGCCGGCTGGGCGATGGTGCCGCCCTCGGCCAGGTAGTAGCCGGCGCGCAGGTACAGCGTCAGGTTGACCAGCTTCATGTCGCTGGCGTTGTAGTTGGCGGCTTCCTGCGTGAAGCGGCTGGCGATGGCGCTCATGTTGGCGGCCGAGTAAACCGTCGCGCCCTGCTCCGGCGTCAGCGAGAACAGGCCGTAGGTGCATTCGTAGTCCGGCAGGTTGACCAGGTAGTCGGCCAGCGCGGCGCCGCTGTAGCTGGCCAGCTTGCCCATGTCCTTGCATTCCGGCGTCGCGCTCAACGGCGTCAGGCTGTTGCGCTGGGAGCGCGGCAGCAGGTCGTAGCGCGGCTTGGTGGTCGGCGCCACCTGGTACTTCTGCTGCTCGACCGACGGCGGCAGGTTCTGGCGCTGGTGCGGCATGGGCGCCTGCTTCAGGCGGCCGTGCTGGTCCGCGGCGGGATCGGTGCTTTGGTCAGCATGGGCTGCGATGCTCAGGCTGGCCACGCATAGGCCGCCCAGATACAGGATGTTCCTCGATAACGACATGTCTGCCTCTCTTCTTCAAGAATAGTTATTGGTCTTGGGCCGCCATGTTTGGGCGGCTTGGAAATACTATCTTGATGAGTTTGCAAGGCATGGCGCACACCGGACGGTGGCCGGCGGTTCGCTCTATTTAAACAGCCGGGGGTGCGGGAACGGCACAGCGTTTGCGCGGAAATACCACACTTTTGCGCGCGCGGATGGCGCTCAGGCGTTCAGCCCCTGCCACAACGATGCCGCCGGCGCCGCCGCCAGCGCGCGCGCGCCGTGGTGCTGCGCGCGGTACTGCACCGGCGTCATGCCGGTCAGCGCCTTGAACTGGCGACTGAAGGCGCTGTGGTCGGAATAGCCGCAGTCGTTGGCGATGTCGGCGATGCTGCGGGTCTGGTCGGCCTCGATCAGCGCCAGCGCGCCGTTCAGCCGCGATTGCAGCAGCAGCTGGCGCGGGCTGTAGTGGAACACGCGCTGGAACAGCCGCTCCACGCGCGCCAGCGGCAGGCCGGCTTCCTGCGCCAACTGGTTCAGGCACAGGGGTTCCTTGTAGTTGTCGCGGATGTGCTGGGCGATGCTGGCGATCTGCCGGTACACCGGGTGGTGGTCGTCGGCCAGCCCGAGGTCGTGCGAGGTGCCGACCAGGCCGACGATGGCGCCGGCGTCGTCGCGCAACGGGGTCTTGTGGGTCAGGCACCAGCCGTGGCGGCGGTTGGGATACAGGTGCAGCTCCAGGTGCTTGCTGATGGTGTGGCCGGCCTCGATGACCTCGCGGTCCTGCGCCATGTAGTTCTGCGCCAGGTGGCGCGGATGCACCTCCAGCACCGTCTTGCCGACGATTTCCTGCTTGCTGCGCAGGCCGCAGCGGCGCACCAGCGTGCGGTTGGCGGCCAGGTAGCGGCCGTCGCGGTCCTTGACGAAAAACGCGACATCGCTCAGTTCGTCGAACAGGATTTCGATCGCATTCAACTCGACATTTTGCATCGCTGCTCCAGTTGCTTAGGTGACAAGACAACCAATATTACCTTATCCTTGCGCGCACTGGAACCTTGCCGTGAGAATACACACACCGGGGGTATATGCACCATCCTTCTGGCAAACGTGCTGAAACGGGCTTCTAAAACGTTCTGAAATCTGTGGAATCTCTCTGCACTCGGCCTCGCGCGCCGCGCAGAAGAAATCCATCAATTTCAGAAGGTTTCAGAAGCCCGTTTCAGCAAGGTCCGTCGAAGGATCGTGACGACCCTCCCCCCATATACATCCTACCGGGCATCGACCCAGCCGCGCGAGCGCTCGACCGCGCGGCCCCACTGCGCCAGCAGCTCGGCGCGGCGCCCGGCCGGCATGGCCGGCTCGAAGCGGCGCTCGCACGACCACTGCGCGGCGATTTCCTCCTGCGTCTCCCAGAAGCCCACCGCCAGCCCGGCCAGATAGGCCGCGCCCAGCGCCGTGGTCTCGGTCACCGTGGGCCGCAGCACCGGCACGCCCAGCAGGTCGGCCTGGAACTGCATCAGCAGATCGTTGCGGGCCGCGCCGCCGTCCGCGCGCACCTCGGTCAATGGAATCGCATGGTGCGACGCCGCCACATCCTTCTGCATGGCCGCCATCAGCTCCGCGCTTTGATAAGCGATCGCCTCCAGCGCCGCGCGCGCGATGTGGGCGCGGTTGCTGCCCCGGCTCAGGCCGACCAGCGCGCCGCGCGCATACGGATCCCAGTGCGGCGCGCCCAGCCCGACAAAGGCCGGCACCATGAACACGCCGCCGCTATCGGGCACGCTGGCGGCCAGCGCCTCGACGTCGCTGGACCGCTCGATGATGCCCAGCCCGTCGCGCAGCCACTGCACCGTGGCGCCGCCCATGAACACGCTGCCCTCCAGCAGGTAATCGGTGGCGCCGTCGACCCGCCAGCCGACCGTGGTCAGCAAGCGGTTGTGCGACGCCACCGGATGCCGTCCCAGATGCATCAGCATGAAGCAGCCGGTGCCGTAGGTATTCTTGACCATGCCCGGCTTGAGGCAGGCCTGGCCGAACGTGGCGGCCTGCTGGTCGCCCGCGATGCCGGCCACCGGGATCTCCGCGCCGAACAGCGCGGCCTTGGTGTGGCCGACCTCCTCGCTGGACGACACCACCTGCGGCAGCATCTCCTCGGGAATGTCGAACAGCTGCAGCAGGTCGTGGTCCCAGCGCATCAGGTGTATGTTGAACAGCATGGTGCGCGAGGCGTTGCTGACGTCCGTCACATGGCGCCCGGTCAGCTTGTAGGTCAGCCAGCTGTCGATGGTGCCGAAGGCCAGCGCGCCGTGGCGCGCCCGCTCGCGCGCGCCGGGCACGTGGTCGAGCAGCCATTTGAGCTTGGTCGCGGAAAAATACGCGTCCAGCTCCAGGCCGGTGATGTCGGTGATTTTCTTGGCCTTGCCGTCGGCGCGCAAAGCCTCGCAGGTATCGGCCGTGCGGCGGTCCTGCCAGACGATGGCCGGCGCGATCGGCTCGCCGCTCTTGCGGTCCCACACCACGGTGGTCTCGCGCTGGTTGGCGATGCCGATCGCCAGGATCTGGCTGCCGTCGACGTGGTTGTCGTGCAGGACCTTGCGCGCCACGGTGAGCTGGCTGTTCCAGATTTCGTTGGGATCGTGCTCGACCCAGCCGGGCTGCGGGAAATGCTGCGGGAATTCCTGCGCCGCGCTGCCGCAGATGTGGCCCTGATGATCGAACAGGATGGCGCGCGAGCTGGTGGTGCCTTGATCCAAGGCCAGTATGTATTTTTTCATCGGCAAAGTCCCCTGGAGCGCCGCGGCGTGCGCGTCGGTCCCGCGGCAGCCGCGAACATCGTTATTAGTTGAAGCAAGCCGATAGGCCGGATTTTGTTACGGCGCAGGCGAACCCGCGCTATGACAGCCATTCCTCTAGGCGCTGGATTACTCCAGCGCTCAAGCTTCCTACCCGCACGCTCCGCGAGCAGCATCATCGCGTGCCTATTTGGAATTGCACCAGGTGGAGGTTACCGCGTTTCACCGTAACTTAATACGCTCGTCTCTGTGGCCCTATTCCTCGCCTTATACCCCCTCCAGCGTACAAGTACACTGGAGTAGGCTTTCAGCGGACGGCCGTTAACCGTCACCCCGCTCTATGGAGTCCGGACCTTCCTCCCGCCAGGCATTACGCGCTGGCCAGCGGCTGTCTGGCTTGCTTCAACCGCTATTGTAACAGCCCGCCCCTCCAAATCTGAAATTTGGTGTCGCCATTAGAAAAGCCGGTCCCTGCGCCCGGCCGTAGAATGCAGGATACCTATACCCATAAGGCCAGACATGACGCAACCATCCCGCACCGGCGGCCAGATCCTGGTCGACGCCCTGAAGATCCACGGCGTGGACACCGCCTTCGGCGTGCCCGGCGAAAGCTACCTCGACGTGCTCGACGCGCTGCACGACTCCGACATCCGCTTCATCATCAACCGCCAGGAGGGCGGCGCCGCCTTCATGGCCGACGCCTACGGCAAGATGACCGGCAAGCCGGGCATCTGCTTCGTCACGCGCGGCCCGGGCGCGACCAACGCCTCGATCGGCGTGCACACCGCCTTCCAGGACTCGACCCCGATGATCCTGTTCATCGGCCAGGTCGGCAACGACTTCGTCGACCGCGAGGCGTTCCAGGAGATCGACTACCGCCGCATGTACGGCCAGATGGCCAAGTGGGTGGCGCAGATCGACCGCGCCGACCGCGTGCCCGAGTACATCGCGCGCGCCTTCCAGATCGCCACCAGCGGCCGTCCCGGCCCGGTGGTGCTGGCGCTGCCGGAGGACATGCTGACCGCCGTCGCCAGCGTGGCCGACACCCGCCGCTACCAGCCGGTGCAGGCCTCGCCGTCTGCCGCGCAGATCGCGCAGGTGCGCGCGCTGCTGGCCGGCGCCAAAAAGCCGCTGGTGCTGCTGGGCGGCGGCGGCTGGAACGCGCAAGCCTGCGCCGACCTGCAAGCCTTCGCCGAGGCCAACCACCTGCCGGTGGCGTGCGCGTTCCGTTTCCAGGACCTGCTCGACAACGCCCACCCCAACTACATCGGCGACGTCGGCATCGGCATCAACCCCAAGCTGGCCGCGCGCGTGCGCGAGGCCGACGTGATCCTGGCGATCGGCCCGCGCCTGGGCGAGATGACCACCGGCGGCTACGCGCTGATCGCCGCGCCGCTGCCGGCCCAGCGCCTGATCCACGTGCACGCCGACGCCGAGGAACTGGGCAGCGTCTACCAGGCCGAGTTGATGATCAACAGCGGCATGCCGCAGGTGACGGCGATGCTGGCCGCGATGGCGCCGGTCGATGCAAGCGCCTGGCAGGCCACGGTGGCCGAGGCCAAGGCCGACCTGGCCGCGTGGCAGCGCCAGCCGCCGATCTTCCAGGACGGCGCCGCGCCGCTGGACCTGTGGCAGGTGGTGCAGCAGATCGACCGGATCGCGCCGCACGACACCATCATCACCAACGGCGCCGGCAACTACGCCACCTGGGCGCACCGCTTCCACAGCTACGGCGGCATGCGCACGCAGCTGGCGCCGACCAGCGGCGCCATGGGCTACAGCGTGCCGGCCGGCGTGGCCGCCAAGATCATCGACCCGGCCCGCACCGTGATCACCTTCGCCGGCGACGGCGAGTACATGATGAACGGCCAGGAGCTGGCCACCGCCGTGCAGTACCGCGCGGGCGTGGTCATCATCGTGTTCAACAACGGCATGTTCGGCACCATCCGCATGCACCAGGAGCTGCACTACCCCGGCCGCGTGTCCGGCACCCAGCTGCACAACCCGGACTTCGCCGCGCTGGCCGTGGCCTACGGCGGCCACGGCGAGGTGGTCGCCACCACGGCGGAATTCGCGCCGGCGCTGGAACGCGCGCTGGCCTACGCCAACGGCCAGCAGCTGCCGGCCGTGATCGAGCTGCGCTACGACGGCAACCTGATCACGCCGGGCGCCACGCTCGAGACCATCCGCAAGAACGCCCTGGCCGCCAAGGCCTGAGCGCCATAAAAAAACCGCCGGCTCACAGGCCGGCGGTGGTGGTCTGGCCGGCGTCGATGGACGGCGCCGGCGCTTCCTCTTCCTTCTCCCTATCCTTGTGCGGCTTGGGCGCCGGGCAGGCGCGGCAGGCGCCGGCCTTGCGGCCGACGTGCGGCCCCCGCGGCCGCCGGCACCGCCGCGTCGCCGCAGTAGCCGCCGTCCAGCACCAGCGTGTTGCCGCCGTCGGCCAGCTTGCCGCTGATGGTGCGCTCGTCCTCGTCCGGCGGCTGCACCGTGAAGTACAGCTGCCTGCCGCGCGGGTCGATGTTGACGTCGCTGGCCACCACCGGCCAGCTCAGGCCGCCGGCCGTGTATTCATACAGCACCGTGTCGACTTCCGAAAACCGTTGCAAGGTGATGCGCTGCCCGCCGAACTCGCCGCTGTCCGGATGGATGCACAGGTCGGAGTACACCACCATGCCGTAGCGCGGCAGGGCGCCGGCCGGCGCGGCCGGCTTGCGCGCCAGCCTGGGCGCGGCGATCACGGCGCAGGAGGCCAGCAGGATGGCGCCGGCCAGCGCGGCGCGTGGGGTAGTCATCATGGTAACGGCTTTCAGAAATGAACAACGGCTGCACCAGGCAGCCGTTGTGGGTACTAACTGATCAGATCAGATTAGAACGAGTGACGCATGCCGATGTTGAAGGCCTTGTCGCCCGAACCAGCTTCGGTGTTGTTACCAACGGTGTAGCTGGCGCCGTTCTTGTTCTTGATCTTAGCGTAAGCAACATAGGTGCTGGTGCGCTTCGACAGAGCGTACGAGTAGCCGACTGCCCACTGGTCTGCATCGTGGTTAGCGACTTCCTTGTCGTTCTTGCGGGTGTACGACGCCATCACGGTGCCGTTAGGACCGACAGGAGCGGTCGCGCCGATCAGGGCGACGTTGCTGTCGCGGGTGGCGCCAGGAGCAACGGCGTAGCCGAACGGGTTGCTGGTGTTAGCCAGTGGCGAGCTGTTGGTGCCCTTGTCTTTGCTGAACGCAGCGAAAGCCTTGACCACGCCGAAGTCGTAGTTGGCGGCGATCAGGCTGTTGCGGCCGATGTCGGTGCTCACCGCTGGGGTGGCGCCAACTGCCGACAGGTCGTTGTTACGTGCGTTGTAAGCGACGCGCACGTTCAGAGGACCGTTCGAGTAGCCAGCCCAGCCGCCGATTTGACGCTGTGCCGACGCGTTGCCAGCCTGCTCGCCCACCGAGTAGGAGATCTCGCCCTGGAAGCCTTCGATCGAAGGAGTCTGGTACACGATGGCGTTGCTGTTGCGGGTGTTGTTGCCAGCCACGCCGAACAGGTTCTTGGCGGTACCAGCGTAGCCCAGTGCGAACGGGTCAGCCACGTCGCGCAGGGTTTCGTAGTACGGGGTGTACTGACGGCCCAGGGTCAGCTGGCCGGCGGTGGTCGACTTCAGACCAACGTAGGACTGACGGTTGGCGATCGAACCGGCAACATCGGACTCACCGGTGTCGACTTTAACGCCCGATTCCAGCACGAAGACAGCGCTCAGACCGCCGCCCAGATCTTCCGTACCTTTGAAACCCAGACGGGAGGCCGAGCCTACGCCGCTGGTGACTTTGGTGGTGTTGGCAACGCCGCCGCGCTCGCTCACGATACCGGCATCGACGATACCGTAGATCGTGACGTTCGATTGTGCGAACGCTGCGGAGCTCATTGCGCCCAGGACGGCCATGGCGATAAGGGATTTTTTCATTATGTTTCCTTCAGTTGTGTTGCTGTAAAAAGGTAAAGCTAGTATGACGGCGTGTTCGGTTCTGTGCGTGAGGGCAAACTCCCCAGCTGCCACTGTGCGATCCCGACTGTGGGACGCGTTCACTTAAAATTGCGGCCGATTCTATCGACGCCGGCTTTATCGCAGCGCAAAATGCGCCAGAGGCGGCACTATACTGATGCTTTGCTTGTCGATCAAGTGTAAAAGCGCTCATATTGACCACCCTCACCCCTGTCCGTTTTCAAAACAACAGTATTTTACTGCATCGCAATATTTCCTGCCGAGTCAGGCAACTAGCCCGGTATTTCCGCCCGATGCATCCCTCCGGCGACCCGTTGTGCGGGGCACCCGAGTGGCCAATACAAGCGCGACTACATCGTTGTCGGACCAAGTAAAAATAGCCTCTTTGCTATTTCTGACGCCATTTTATACTGAAGTGCCCCGCCGCCCGCCCCGACGCAATGGTAATAAGCTTACAACTCCGGACTTTGTTCGGAGTTTTCTGCGGGCAAAATAGCCCTCCGACCAACTTTGCTCATAGTGTAAACGCTTTATAAGTGTAGGAAATTTTGTCGCGCGCGCCCGGTGTTGCGCTGCATCAGCAATTTGTAAGAAATTGCTACCTGTTGCGAATTAGAGACAATCCCCTCAAGAAACCTTGCAAAATCCGCCGGCATGCCGTGCGAATCACCCCCGGGCGCATGAATTTGGCGCATGCGGCGCCGCGCTTGATCCAGCGCACAAAAGGCGGCGCCGGCAGCCAAATGTTGCTGACGGCCACAGTTTTTTTGGGGCGCCGCAAATTATATTGTCCACGACAAAGCAGGGGGAAAGCCGCTAAACAGTTCATTAGTTCTGTATGTCAACTGTGTGTCGTGGACAAGGTCTTTCCCATAGGGCAAACCGGGCAAAACCCGATAGGCGGCGCCATACTTTCGGGCGCAAATCGAATGTAAAATGCAGGTCGCGTTCCCCGGCCCCGGCCGCCGACGCACTGTGCACCCGGACCCCGTGCCAACCCTCGCGACTGCCCAATAAATGGTTGCCGCTTAAGCCTGATGACTATTAAAGTTTCTACACAAACAGTTCCTAGCACGATCAGCGACGTCGAACGCGACACCGGCGTCGCCAAGGAAACCCTGCGCGTGTGGGAGCGGCGCTACGACTTCCCCCAGCCGATGCGCGACCCGAACGGCGAACGGGTGTATCCGATCGAGCAGGTGCACAAGCTGCGGCTGGTGAAGCGCCTGATCGACCTGGGCTACCGCCCGGGCAAGGTGATCCAGTACAGCACCGCCGAGCTGCAGGCGCTGACCGGCCAGGCCACCGGCAGCCTGCACGGCGCCAGCGTGACCCCGCCCGCCCTGCAAAGCTACCTCGACCTGTGCAAGAGCCACCAGATGGAGGCGCTGCGCCGCAAGCTGTCGCAGGCGCTGCTGATGATGGGCCTGAAAAGCTTCGTGATCGAGCTGGTGGCGCCGCTGACCGCGCTGATCGGCGAGGCCTGGGCCAGCGGCGCGCTGGCCACCTTCGAGGAACATCTGTATACCGAATCGCTGACGGTGGTCATGCGCAGCGCCATCTTCGCCATGCCGCAGGCCAACGCCAGCAACCTGGGCGCGCCGCGCCTCATGCTCACCACCCTGCCGCAGGAGCGCGACGGCCTGGGCCTGCTGATGGCCGAGGCCATGTGCGTGGCCGAGGGCGCGCACTGCATCTCGCTGGGCGTGCAGACGCCGCTGCTCGACATCGTCGAGGCGGCCCGCGTGCAGCGCATCGACATCATCGCGCTGTCGTTCTCGGTGGGCATGAACGCGCGCCAGGCGCTGGACGCGCTGGCCGAGCTGCACACCCGGCTGGGCGGCGGCACCGAGCTGTGGGCCGGCGGCGGCAACGCCGCGTTCAAGCGGCGCCGGCCGCCGTACGTGCGGGTCTACGCGCTGTCCGACATCAGCGCCGCCATCGCCGACTGGCGCCAGCGCCACGCCGCCGCGGCCGGCTGAAAATCTTGTCATTCCGGTAGCATGGCCGGGCGGGGGCGCCGCGCTCTGGTAAAATAGCGGCATTTTTCCCCGTGTCCGGCGCCGCCGGCCATCCGCTTGAAGCGCCCCCAACCACATGTCCATGTTTAGTTTCTTCAAGAAAAAACCCGTCGCCCCCGCAACGCCGCCGACCGCCGCCGCTACTGCCGCTACCGCTGCCGCCGCCCCCGCCATCGAACCGTCCGCCCCGCCCGCGCTGCCGGATCTGCCGGATCTGCTGCCGATCGAGGAGCCGGCGCCCAAGCTGTCGTGGATGTCGCGCCTGAAGGCCGGCCTGTCCAAGACCTCGAACAACCTGTCGATCCTGTTCGTCGGCGCCAAGATCGACGACGATCTGTACGACGAGCTGGAGGCGGCCCTGCTGATGTCCGACGCCGGCGTCGACGCCACCCAGTACCTGCTCGACGCCCTCAAGCAAAAGGTCAAGGACGACAAGCTGCTGGACGCGGCCGCCGTCAAGGCCGCCCTGAAGCAGCTGCTGATCGAGCTGCTGACCCCGCTGCAGCGCCCGTTCGAGCTGGGCCGCCACCAGCCGACCGTGATGATGATCTCCGGCGTCAACGGCGCCGGCAAGACCACCACCATCGGCAAGCTGGCCAAGCACATGCAGACCCACGGCCAGTCGGTGCTGCTGGCCGCCGGTGACACCTTCCGCGCCGCCGCCCGCGAGCAGCTGATGGTCTGGGGCCAGCGCAACAACATCACCGTGATCTCGCAAGCCTCGGGCGACCCGGCCGCCGTGTCCTTCGACGCCGTGCAGTCCGGCAAGGCCAAGGGCCTGGACGTGGTGATGATCGACACCGCCGGCCGCCTGCCGACCCAGCTGCACCTGATGGAGGAGCTCAAAAAGGTCCAGCGCGTCATCGGCAAGGGCATGGAAGGCGCGCCGCACGAGACGCTGCTGGTCATCGACGGCAACACCGGCCAGAACGCGCTGGCCCAGGTCAAGGCCTTCGACGACGCCCTCAAGCTGACCGGCCTGGTGATCACCAAGCTCGACGGCACAGCCAAGGGCGGCGTGCTGGCCGCCATCGCCCGCGTGCGCCCGGTGCCGGTGTACTTCATCGGCATCGGCGAGAAGATCGAGGACCTGCAGCCCTTCGTGGCCGCCGAGTTCGTTGAAGCCCTGCTGGGTTAAGCCAGGAATCGCGCCCGCCATGATCGAATTCCGCAACGTCTCGAAACAATACTCCCCCGACGCGACGGCGCTGCGCGACGTCTCGTTCACCGTGGCCAAGGGCGAGCTGGTGTTCCTGGCCGGCCCCTCGGGCGCCGGCAAGTCCACGCTGCTCAAGATGATCGCCGCGGTCGAGCGCCCCAGCGCCGGCCAGGTGATCGTCAACGGCCAGGACATCGCCCGCATCAAGCCGGCCGCCGTGCCGTTCTTGCGGCGCAACCTGGGCCTGATCTTCCAGCAGCAACGGCTGCTGACCGACCGCTCCATCCTGGCCAACGTCATGCTGCCGCTGCTGGTGACCGGCGCCTCGCGCGCCCAGGCCGAGCAGCGCGCCCGCGCCGCCCTCGACAAGGTCGGCCTGCTGGCGCGCGCCGACGCCCAGCCGCTGGCCCTGTCCGGCGGCGAGCAGCAACGCGTGTCGATCGCGCGCGCCATCGTCAACCGCCCGCAGGTGATCCTGGCCGACGAGCCGACCGCCAACCTGGACCGCGCCAGCGCCAACCAGGTGCTCGACGCGCTCAAGGCCTTCCACTCGGTCGGCGTGACCTGCCTGATCTCCAGCCACGACGAACAGATGCTCGACGCCGCCGCGCGCGTCATCCATCTCAAGCACGGTCAGCTGGAGGTGGCGGCATGACGCTCTGGTTCCGGCAACACCGCTACGCCCTGGCCGCGGCCCTGGTGCACCTGCGCCGCTCGCCCGGCGGCTTCTTGTTCAACATCCTGGTGGTGGCGATCGCGCTGGCGCTGCCGTTCACCGGCGTCACCCTGCTCGACAACGTGCGCCCGATGTCCGAGCAGCTCTCGGTCGATCCCGAGATCAGCATCTTCCTCAAGCAGGACACCCCGCGCGAGCAGGCCGAGGCGCTGGCCGTGTCGCTGCGCCAGGCGGTGCGCGACAAGCAGGCCAAGATCGTCTTCACCCCGCGCGAAAAGGCGCTGGAGCAATTGAAGGACAAGAGCGGCCTGGCCGACGTGCTGACCACGCTGGGCGAGAACCCGCTGCCCGACAGCTACGTGCTCAAGCTGGACGCCTTCCGCAACGCCCAGGCCGGCGGCGACGTCGACCAGCTGGCCGCGCAGATCCGCGTCCTGCCCGGCGTCGACACGGTGCAGGTCGACTCGGCCTGGGTCAAGCGCCTGGCCGCGCTGCTCAACGTGCTGCGCCTGGCGCTGCTGCTGCTGGCCGCCACGCTGGGCACGGTGGTGGTGGCGGTGATCTTCAACACCATCCGCCTGCAGGTGATGACCCAGCGCGAGGAAATCCTGGTGTCCAAGCTGATCGGCGCCACCGACAGCTTCATCCACCGCCCCTTCTACTACACCGGCGCGCTGCTGGGCCTGTGCGCGGGCGGCGTGGCGCTGGGCGCCGTGTCACTGGCGCTGCGTCCGCTCAACGTGGCGATCGCCGAATTCGCCCGGCTGTACGCCTCCGAGTTCCAGCTGGCGCCGCTGCCGCCGCTGGCCATGGCCGGCCTGCTGGCCCTGTCGGCCGGCCTCGGCCTCATCGGCGCCCTGCTGTCCGTGCAGCGCCACCTGTCCCGCCTCAACTGATCCCTGATCCCTTTCCGTGCGCCCCCGCACGGAAGGGTTGCCCCCCGCCGAATTAGCATTAAGCCCGGCCTAAGCTCCAACGCGCATGCTGCATTAATCAGATGCCATGATGCCTAAAAACGTCATAGTATTTTTACTATCAAAGCGATTAATATCCGATGATTGGCACTCAACCAAGGAGAGTGCTAATATACGTGAACTGAAGAGCAAACAATTCTCTACAGAACCAAGAATCGTTAAGAACAAGCAACATCATCGAGCGAAGGAATGAACATGACTATGTCCGCACCGACTGCATTGGTCCCCGCCACCAATCGCGCCCTGGGACTCGGGTTCACAGGCAACCTGGGCAACCTGGACGCCTACATTTCGGCCGTCAACCGCCTGCCGATGCTGACGCACGACGATGAAATCTCGCTGGCCAAGCGCCTCAAGGAAAAGAACGACCTGGGCGCCGCGCAGGAGCTGGTGCTGTCGCACCTGCGCCTGGTGGTGTCGATCGCGCGCGGCTATCTGGGCTACGGCCTGCCGCACGCCGACCTGATCCAGGAAGGCAACATCGGCCTGATGAAGGCGGTCAAGCGCTTCGACCCGGACCAGGGCGTGCGCCTGGTGTCGTACGCGATGCACTGGATTAAGGCCGAGATGCACGAGTACATCCTGAAGAACTGGCGCCTGGTCAAGGTGGCCACCACCAAGGCCCAGCGCAAGCTGTTCTTCAACCTGCGCAGCCACAAGACCGGCCTGGACGCCATGACGCCGACCCAGATCGACAGCCTGGCCAAGATGCTGGACGTCAAGCGCGAGGAAGTGATCGAGATGGAAACCCGCCTGAGCGGGCGCGACATCGCGCTGGAATCGCCCAACGACGACGAGGACGACAAGTTCGCGCCGATCGCCTACCTGTCGTCCGAGGCCAGCGAGCCGACCCGCGTGCTGGAGGCCGAACAGGTGACCCGCCTGCAATCGGAAGGCTTGGAGGAGGCGCTGGGCAAGCTGGACGCCCGCTCGCGCCGCATCGTGGAAAGCCGCTGGCTGGCCAACGACGACGGCTCCGGCGCCACCCTGCACACGCTGGCGGAGGAATTCGGCGTCTCGGCCGAGCGCATCCGCCAGATCGAAGTGGCCGCGCTGAAGAAAATGAAGGGCGCGCTGGCCGCCTACGTATAAGGCGCCGCGCCCTGAGGAAAGCCCCGTCCGGGGCTTTTTTTACGCCGCCAGCGCCTGCGCCAGCAGCTCGCCGACCAGCTGGTTCAGGTCGGTGTCGCCCTCCTTCGCCCTGGCGTGCAGCCGCTGCACCAGGTCGCCGTTGAGCTTGACCGCGAACGGCACCAGTCCGAGCGCCTGGTCGCGCTTGCGCTGTTCCCGTTTGTCGACCACCTCGGCCACCTTGCCGAAGCTGGCGGCGCCAGGGGCGGACATCTGGCCCATTAATTTTTTAGCGTCGCTTTTCGCCATGCCGGTCTTTTTCATTTTGTTCGATCAATGTGATTCAGGGCCCCCATTCTACGGCACATAGTTTGACCCAGCGCTGTAAAGCTGCGGTTCGTGCGACATCGACGTGATCTTTTTGCTAAGCTTGCCGTCTACTCTGAAGGAAGAGGATGCCAATGAAATCCACACTCACCAGGCAGTTGATCATCCTGCCGCTGCTGGCGGCCGTGCTGGCCATGCTGCACGCCTGCGGCTCCGCGTCCGCCGTCGGCCGCCCCGCCGCCGCGCCGCAGCCGTTCGCCCAGACCTATGTGCTGACGCAGGGCGCCAGCGTGGCCATCGCGCCGGCCGCCGCGCCCGGCATCAGCGGCGCCACCGCCGGCGCGCCCAGCCTCAAGCTCGAGCGCGTCAACGACAGCCGCTGCCGCGTCGGCGCGGTGTGCGTCTGGGCCGGCTACATCAGCTACAGCTTCGCGCTGACCGCCGCCGACGGCACCACCAGCAACTTCGTGCTGTCCGACAGCATGCCCAACGCCCGCCCCAGCGTCACGCAAAACGGCCTGACCTTCACGCTGACCGGCGTCGAACCGCAGGCGGTCCCCGCCAAGAATGAAGCCACGCCGGATTATCGGGTAAGCTTGAGGGTGAGCAACGCCCCCTCATCCTAACCCGGACCCCGCGCCCCCATGACCCTGTCCCGACGCCCCGCCCGCACCGTTCTCGTTTCCACCATCATCCTCACGCTGGTCCTGCCGCCGGCGGCCTGGGCCAAGACCCCGGTCGCCACCGGCAGCGGCGGCGCGGTCGCCACCATCAGCGAGCCCGCCTCCAAGGCCGCGCTGGCCATCCTCAACCAGGGCGGCAACGCGGTCGACGCCGCCGTCGCGGCGGCCGCCACCTTGGGCGTGACCGACCCGTTCAGTTGCGGCATCGGCGGCGGCGGCTTCATGGTCATCTACCTGGCCAGGGACAAGCGCGTGATCACCGTCGACCACCGCGAAACCGCGCCGGCCAGCTTCACGCCCACCGTATTCCAGCAGGACGGCAAGGAAATGGACTTCGACACCGTGGTCGCCAGCGGCATGTCGGTCGGCGTGCCGGGCACCGTGCGCGGCTGGCACGAAGCGCTGGACCGCTACGGCTCGATGTCCTTCAAGCAGGTGCTGGCGCCGGCCATCGCCGTGGCCAGCGAGGGCTTCCCGGTCAACGCCAACTTCTCGCGCCTGGTCGAGGAGAGCCAGGCCAAGTTCAGCATGTTCCCCGACACCGCCGCGCTCTACCTGCGCAACGGCAAGGCCATCCAGCCCGGCAGCACCCTGCGCAACCCCGGCATGGCCAAGGCCTACCGCGAACTGGCGGCCGGCGGCGTCAAGGTTTTCTATGAAGGCAAGATCGGCCGCGCCGTGGTCGACGCGGTCAACCAGCCCAAGGTCGCCAGCGGCGTGCAGGTGCGCGCCGGCCGGATGACGATGGCCGACCTGGCCAACTACGAGGCGCGCCTGCGCCAGCCGGTGCACAGCACCTACCGCGGCTACGACCTGTACGGCATGCCGCTGCCGAGCAGCGGCGGCATCGCCATCGCCGAGGCGCTCAACATCCTCGAAGGCTACGACCTCAAGGCCATGCCGAGGGACAAGGCCGAACACCTGTACCTGGAGGCCAGCCGCCTGGCCTTCGCCGACCGCAACGCCTACCTGGCCGATCCCGAGTTCGTCGAAGCGCCGGTGGCCGGCCTGCTGAGCAAGGACTACGCCGCCCGCCGACGCGAGCTGATCAACCCGGACCAGGCCAGCGTGCAGGCGCCGGCCGGCGATCCATATCCATTCCAGAACGACCCGAGCGTGCCGCTGCGCCCCAACGCCAACAAGCTGCTGGCCGAGGGCGCGCACACCACCCACCTGACCGTGTCGGACAAGGACGGCAACATCGTCTCCTACACCTACACCATCGAATCATGGGGCGGCAGCGGCATCGTGGTGCCGGGCTACGGCTTCCTGCTGAACAACGAGATGACCGACTTCAACTTCTCCGGCCCCGCGCCCAACGTGCCGGAAGCGGGCAAGCGGCCGCGCAGCAGCATGTCGCCGACGCTGGCGTTCAGGAACGGCAAGCCGGCGTTCTCGATCGGCAGCCCCGGCGGCGCGACCATCATCACCACCGTGCTGCAGACCATCTTCAACTACGTCGACCTGGGCATGAGCATGCCGGACGCGCTCAACGCGCCGCGCCTGTCCGAGCGCAACGGCATGGCCACCGACGTCGAGCCGGGCTTCGCCGGCACCGCGCAGGCCGGGGCGCTGGAGAAGCGGGGCCAGCACTGGAACAAGCCGGAGGAAATCGGCGCCGCCAACGCGCTGGTGTTCAACCCGGACGGCACCGTCACCGCCGTCAGCGAAGGCCGGCGCCACGGCGCCGGCAGCGCGCTGGTGCAGAAGTCGGCGCACTAGCGCGCCCCCGCAACAGCTAGCCCGGATTGCGCCGCAACTCGCTGTCGCTCAAGACGTAGTCCGGGTTGTCGGCCAGACGCTCCACCGCCAAATCCACAAACGCACGGGCGCGCGCCGGTTGTGAAGTCTTGCTGCCGAAGTAGACGAAGTAACCGGCGATGTCCGGCATGTGCTCGGCCAGGATGGGAATCAAGCGCCCCGCCCGGATGTACGGCGCCGCCGTGACGCCGGCGAGCTGGCCCAGCGCCTTGCCCGCGAGCACAGCCTGGAGCTCGAACAACTCATCGTTGCTGCACAGCGCCGGCACCACCGGCTGGTCCACCGTCTGCCCGTCCAGCTTCACATGCCACGGCACCACCTTGCCCGTGCCGGGATGGCGGAAAGCGCTGCAGCGATGCGCAGCCAGCGCCGCCAGGGTCTCCGGCACGCCATGCCGCCCGAAATAGGCCGGCGCGCCGCAGATCACCATCTGCAACGGGAACAGCCGGCGCGCAATGACGCCCTCGTGGGGCGATGCCGCCAGGCGGAATCCTACATCGACGCGGTCCTCCACCCAGTTGCCGACGCGATCCTCCAGCAGCACATCGGGCTGGATGCCAGGATGCATGTCGCAGAACTCCTCGACCAGCCGCCAGAGTACCGGCTGGAAGGTGGTCCGGGGACCGGCGATGCGCAACGGCCCGGCGAATTCGTCCTTTGCCGTCCGGGCGTTGGCCAGCGCGCGCTGCATGCCGAGCACGGCCGGCTGCACCTCCTCGAGCAGGCGCAGCCCCGCGTCGGTCAGCGACATCACCCGCGTCGTCCGATGGAACAGGCGCGCGTCCAGATGGGACTCCAGCTGGGCCAGCGCCTTGCTCGCCGCCTGCGGGCTGATGCCCAGATCCTGCGCCGCCTTGCGCAGGCTGCCCAGTTCCGCCGCCCTGATGAAGGTCGTGATAGACCGAAGCTCGTTGATCGCCATAAAGGGCATCCTCCCTCCCCGATTATCCCCAATTGAATGCGGATAAATCAACCGGTTTATCACTATTCAGATGTCGGTTGTTTGTCTAAAGTGAATCCAGACCAACCACCGAAGGCAGCGCCCCATGAAACATGTCACCCTGAACAACAATCTGCAGATGCCCCTGGTCGGCTACGGCGTGTTCCAGATCGCCGACGCCAACGAGTGCCAGCGCAGCGTCATCGACGCCATCGACACCGGCTACCGGCTGATCGACACCGCCGCCTCCTACATGAACGAGGAAGCCGTGGGCCTGGGCCTGCGGGCAAGCGGCGTCGCGCGCGAAGAGCTGTTCGTGACCAGCAAGCTGTGGGTCCAGGAGACCGGCTACGAACGCACGCAGCAAGCCATCGAGAAATCGCTGCGCCGGCTGCGGCTCGACTATCTGGACCTGTACCTGATCCACCAACCCTTCGGCGACGTCCACGGCTCGTGGCGCGCCATGGAGGACGCCTACCGCAGCGGCAAGGTGCGCGCCATCGGCGTCAGCAACTTCCAGCCCGACCGCCTGATGGACATCATCGCGTTCAACCAGATCGCGCCCGCAGTCAACCAGATCGAGGTGAATCCCTTCCAGCAGCAGCTCGAGAGCGCAGCCTTCATGAAGGAGGTCGGCGTGCAGGCGGAAGCCTGGGCGCCCTTTGCCGAAGGACGCAACGGCCTGTTCCAGAACGCCGCGCTGCTGGCCATCGCCGCGCGCCACGGCAAGACGGTGGGCCAGGTCGTGCTGCGCTGGCTGGTGCAGCGCGGCATCGTGGCCCTGGCGAAGTCGGTGCGCAAGGAACGCATGGCCGAGAACATCGCCATCTTCGACTTCGAACTCGACGACACGGACATGGCCGCCATCACCGCGCTCGACACCAACACCAGCAGCTTCTTCTCGCATCGCGATCCAGCCATCGTCAAGTGGATGTCCGAACGCAAGCTGGACATCTGAGCGCAGGCCATGCACAACACCGCCGCCCTTGCGCCGACGCGACACGCCAACATGGTGCTGGCCATCATCGTCGCCAGCTACCTGATGATCGTGGTCGACATCTCCATCGTCATCACCGGCCTGCCGCGCATCCAGGCCAGCCTGGGCTTCAGCGCCGCGCAGCTTTCGTGGGTGACCAACGCCTATACGCTGGCCTTTGGCGGCCTGCTGTTGCTGGGCGCGCGGGCGGGCGACATCCTGGGCCGGCGCCGCATGTACATCGCCGGCCTCGCGCTGTTCACCCTGGCCTCGATGGCGATAGGCATGGCGCAGTCGGCGCCGTGGCTGCTCACGGCCCGCGCCATCCAGGGCGTGGGCGCGGCGGTGCTGGCGCCGTCCACGCTGGCGTTGCTGTCCACCCATTTCGCCGAAGGGCCGGAACGCACGCGCGCCCTGTCGATGTATGCCGCGGCGGCCGGCGTGGGTGCCACGCTGGGCCTGGTGCTGGGCGGCCTGTTCGCCGACCTGGTGTCGTGGCGGGCGGGGTTCTTTGTCAACCTTCCCATCGGCCTGCTGCTGATCGCCGCCGCGCGACGGCATATCGTGGAAACGCCCATGCATCCCGGCCGCTTCGACATGGCGGGCGCGGCCTGCTCCACCGCCGGCATGAGCGCACTGGTCTACGGCCTGGTGCGCGCGGCGGAGGCCGGCTGGCATGACGCCTTGGCGCAAGCCTCGCTGCTCGCCGGCGTGGCGTCGACCATCGTCTTCGTCGTGATCGAACGCCACGTCCGGCAGCCCATCCTGCCGCTGCGCTTGCTGGCCAGCCGCGCACGCGCGGGAGCGTATCTGTCCCGCATGCTGTTCCTCGGCGGCGCGGTGGGCTTCTGGTTCTTTTCCACCCAGTTCCTGCAGGGCGTGCTGCATCTGCGGCCGATGCAGGCCGGCCTCGCCTTCCTGCCGGTCACGCTGCCCAACTTCGCCTCGGCGATGGCCGTCCCCAGGCTGGCGCGCCGCTTCGACGCCCACTGGCTCATCCTCGCCGGCTTGTCGCTGGGCGCCGCCGGCCTGTTCTGGCTGGGCCATGCCGACGCCGGCGCCGGCTACTGGACGGACGTGGCGCCTCCCATGCTGCTGATCGGACTGGGCCAGGGCTTGCTGCTGGGTCCCTTGACCGCCGCCGGCGTGGCGGGCGTTGCGCGCGACGATGCCGGCGCCGCCTCCGGCCTGGTCAACGTCGCCCATCAACTGGGCGGCGCCTTGGGGCTGGGCTTGTTGGTGCTGGTGTTCTCCAGCGCCGCTCCTGCCGCCCTCCATGACAGCCAGGCGCTCGCGCATCGGATAGCGGCGGTCATGAACGCCGCCGGCCTGCTGCTCGTGCTGGCGATGATCGTGTCCTGCGCTGTCATCGTCCTGCCCCATCGCAAAATCAAATCGCAGCGGCAGGAGGGTTGCTCGTGAAATCGATGATGCACATCGCGCTGTGCGCCATGGCGGCCCTCGCCGGCGCAAACGCCGCGGAGGCGCCGGTCCTCCCGCAAGTCCTCGCAGTGCGCCCGGCCGCAGCCCAGCCGATCGCCACAGGATCGACGGAGAACTTCACAGGCATCGTCCACATCGGCACACCGTTCCAGGCGCCGCCGCCTGGGCGCGCGGGCGGCGCCGCCGTCACTTTCGCGGCGGGTGCCCGGACCGCATGGCACACACATCCGCTGGGCCAGACATTGATCGTCACTGCCGGCCTCGGCCTGGTTCAGCAGCAGGGTCAAGCTGCTCATCTGATCCGCCCGGGCGACGTCGTCACCATCCCGGCCAATGTGCGCCACTGGCACGGCGCCGGTCCCACAGACTCGATGACGCACATCGCCATCGCCGAAAAATCGGACGGCAACTCGGTGGCCTGGCAAGGCAAGGTCGCCGACCAGGAGTACCAGGCCGCGCTGACCAGCACCGGACTCACGCCGGCTGCCGCAGCGAGGCAGATCGGCGACGTCGACAGGACCGCCCCATCGGATCGGCTGTCCGCCAGGCAGCAGGCCATTCCACTGATCGCATCCTTCGCGGCGGCCAGCGACATGCCGCGACTGCGCGCCGCCTTGAACCAGGGGCTCGATACCGGATTGACCATCAGCGAAGCCAAGGAAATCCTGGTGCAGCTCTACGCCTACGCGGGTTTTCCGAAAAGCCTGAACGCGCTTGGCGAACTGATGCAAGTTGTCGAGGCACGCAAACAACGCGGCATACACGACGCGCCTGGCCGCGAGCCAGGCAAAGCCATCGCGACCGGAAACGCGCTGGCCGCGATCGGCAAAGCGAACCAGTCCGAGATTTCCGGCGGCCCGGTAACGGGCCCCGTGTTCGACTTCGCGCCCATCATCAACCAGTACCTCCAGACGCATCTGTTCGGCGACATTTTCGAGCGCGACAACCTTGACTGGCGGAGCCGCGAACTGGCCACGCTCGGCGCGCTCGCCGCCACGCCCGGCGCCGAGGCGCAACTGCGTTCGCACATGCGGGCCGGCATGCGCGTAGGCCTGAGCGCGGCGCAGCTGCGCCAAATGATGCAAGTCCTCCTCAATCATGGCAGCCCGGAGGCCGCAAGCCGCGCGGACGACGCGCTGACGCAGGCCCTTGCCGCCGGCCCTATGCTGGTCCAGGCACAGGGGAGCTTCGCGGCGGGCGGGACGGAACTCCGGCAAGGCGCGGATGGAGCGAGCTTCCACGGAGACCACCTCTACGCCTTCTATCAGATTCCACAGCACCCCAAGGCCCTGCCCATCGTCATGCTGCACGGCGCATACCAATCGGCGCGCAGCTGGGAAAGCACGCCGGATGGACGGGAAGGCTTCCAGAACTTGTTTTTGCGCCGCGGCTTTCCGGTCTATCTCGTGGACCAGCCGCGCCGGGGACGAGCCGGCAACAGCACCGTCGCCGCATCGGTCGAACCTACGCCCAACGACCAACTGTTCTTCGACCAGTTCCGCATCGGCAAATGGCCCAACTACTACGACAACGTGCAGTTCGACCGCCAGCCACAGACGCTCGATCAGTTCTTCCGCTCGGTGACGCCCAACACCGGCCCCTACGACGCCGGCGTCGTTTCCGATGCCATGTCGGCCTTGTTCAGCAGAGTCGGGCCGGCGATCCTGTTCACGCATTCGCAGGGCGGCGGCCCGGGCTGGCTGACAGCGATCAAGAACCCCAATGTGAAAGCGATAGTCGCCTTCGAACCCGGCAGCGGCTTTGTCTTCCCGCAGGGCGAGGCGCCGCCGGCGATGCCTAGCGCCGCCGGAACACTGTCGCCCGAGGTGGTGCCGCCGTCCGATTTCCAGCAACTTACCCGCCTGCCGATCGTCATCTACTACGGCGACAACTTCCCGGAACAGCCGAGCAAGGAGCGCGGTCAGGACAACTGGCGGGTACGGTTCGCCATGGCGCGGCTATGGGTCGACGCCATCAACAAGCATGGAGGCGATGCCCGCCTGGTCCACCTCCCGGAGATCGGAATTCGCGGCAACACGCATTTCTTGATGTCCGATCTGAACAACGTCCAAATCGCGGATCAAGTGTCCCAATTCCTCGCGGAGAAAAATCTGGACGCGCTTCCCTAACCGGCCGGTGGACCAACCTCCCGTCCAAAGACAGGCACGCGGGCGTTGGGCGAGCGGCGATAGCTCCAGTTCAGCGTCCGCAGCAAATCCGGGGGCGCCTTCGTCATCAACGCCTCCATCGCACCGGTGGCGAAGGCGCAGGCCAGCGCCTGGCCCGGACAGGCATGCGCACCGTGGCCGAAGCCGAACTCTCGCCCCTCGCCGCGCGGATCGCGGTTGGCGGCGGCCAGGACCAGCAGGACCGTTTGTCCCGCCAGCAAAGGCACGCCGCCGATCTCGCAAGCGCGCGCCACGAAGCGGCGCGTGTTCTGGATCGGCGGATCGAAGCGGCTGACCGCCCGCACCAGCACGGCCGCATCCTCCGCGCCGCTGCGCTCCTCCTCCGGCTGGCGCGCCAGCGCCAGCACGCTGTTGCCGATCAGCCCAGCCGTGGCCTCGTACGTCTGCGACAGCAGGCCGACCAGATTGGCCAGCAAGCCGTGCGACTCGCTCCACCCCACCGCCTCCGCCTCGGCGATCACCTGCGACAGCAGGCTGCCCGATGCCGCACCGCGCATCAATTCCTTGAAGCCCGCCAGCAGCGACAGCGCCGCCGCATGCGCGCGCCCGATCTGCCACGCATCGCTGTACGGCGACAGGCAGGCCACGAACTGGTCCATCCACGCCGCCACCGCTGGCAGCCGGCTGTCCGCGAAGCCCAGCAGGCTGGCCATCGCCGACACCGGCACCTCGACCATCCACGATGCCAGCCCGTCGTCGCGCCACAAACGGCCGCCGATCCGCCGCGCGTGCAGCCGGGCGGCCTGCGTATCCACCCCGGCCAGCGCCCGCTGCAAAGCCAGCTTCGGTTGCGCGTGACGCTCGCCGTCGTTCATGCGCACCAGCGCACCGAACACCTGCCCGGCCGCGCCGCCCGCGATCGCCGCCGGCACCGGCTCGGTCAGCGGCCGCACGCGGCAGTCGGGATGCCGCATCACCGCCACCACATCGGCGGCGCCGGCGGCGATCCACAGGCCAAGGCCGGCGTCGAAACGCAAGCCTTGTGCCGCCGCCAAAGCGTCGTAATATGGATAGGGATCGGCATGCGTCACCGCGGCCAGCGCGTCTTGGGGATAGGTAGCATTCATGCGACAAGGATGCCACCAATTTCACCGCGATAGTTAGGCCGGCGCCGAAGCAAGGCCGCAGCTAAGCCATGTTTAAGAATCGGCCAACAAACTGAGGCACCGACACCACTCTGGGGAATGCAATGAAAAACTGGGCGCGCGCCAACAAAGGCTTCTTACTGTTCCTGATGCTGTTCGGGATTTTCCGCACCGCCGTCGCCGACTGGAACCCGATCCCCTCCGCCTCCATGCACCCCAACCTGCTGGAGGGCGACGTGGTGTTCGTCAACCGCCTGGCCTACAACGTCAAGCTGCCGCTGACCGACGTCGTCCTCGGCACCACCGGCGAGCCGCAGCGCGGCGACATCGTCACCTTCTCGTCGCCCAAGGACGGCACGCGGCTGATCAAGCGCGTGATCGCGCTGCCGGGCGACCGCGTCGAAATGCGCAACGAGCAGCTGATCATCAACGGCCAGCCGGCCGGCTACGCGGCCCAGGGCGAGTCCACCGAAACCGTCAAGGGCCTGGGCCGGCTGGATGCGCTGCGGTTGAACGAATCCATCGCCGACGCCCGCGCCCATTCGATCCAGCTGATGCCGCAGGTGCAGGCCCGCCGCGATTTCGCGCCGCTCACCGTGCCGCCGGGCGAGTACATGATGTTGGGCGATAACCGCGACAACAGCGCCGACTCGCGCTACATCGGCCTGGTGCCGCGCGCCCTGCTGATCGGCCGCGCCGAGCGCGTGCTGGCCTCCGCCGACATCACCGGCAACTGGCATCCGCGCACCGAACGCTTCGGCATGAGCCTCTACCCGGCGCAGTAAAGCCCCTCTCGCCGCCGGTTCCCGGCAATGCTATGATGAGTAGAAAATCTCATAACATTGTCGAGGCAAGCATGATCGAATTCAAGGGACTGTCCAAAGTCTACGGCGGCTTCAACGCCGTCAAACCCCTGAACCTGACCGTCGAGCGCGGCGAAGTATTCGGCTTCCTCGGCCCCAACGGCGCCGGCAAGACCACCACCATCCGCATGATGATGGGCATCCTGGTGCCAAGCGCCGGCCAGGTGCTGATCGACGGCCTCGATTGCCACAGCGAGCCGGCCGAAGTCAAACGCCGCGTGGGCTACCTGCCCGACACCCCGATCTTCTACGACTACCTGCGCGGCCGCGAGATCCTGCAGTTCGTCGGCGAGATGCACGGCTATCCGCACGCCGAAGCGGTCGAGCGCAGCGCGCGCCTGCTGCGCGAATTCGGCCTGGAGGAAGCGGGCGAGGACTATGCCGTCAACTACTCGCTGGGCATGAAGAAGCGCCTCGGCCTGGCCTGCGCGCTGATCCACGACCCGGCGGTGCTGATCCTCGATGAGCCGATCAACGGCCTCGATCCGCGCGCCTCGCGCGACGTGCAGGAACGCCTGCTGGCGGCCGCCGCGCGCGGCGTCACCATCTTCGTCTCCACCCACCTGCTGGACATGGCCGAGAAGTTGTGCGACCGCGTCGGCATCATCCACCACGGCCAGCTGGTGGCCACCGGCACGCTCGACGAAATCCGCGCCGAGGCCCCGGCCAGCGGCTCGCTGGAGGACGTGTTCCTGAAGATCACCGACGAAACCGCGGCGGAGCGCGCACAATGACGCAGCAGGCGGCCCAGCCGGTGACGCAGGCGCGCGCCATCTGGCTGATGACCAAAATGCGCCTGACCCGCCAGCGCAACATGCTGGCCAATAACCTGTTCGGCAAATTCCGCAAGAAGAAGGCGCGCGACGGCATCGCCGGCAAGAAGAGCAGCCTGTGGGTGCTGACCGCGCTGCTGGTGCTGGTCATGTCGTTCTCCTTCACTGGCCTGTCGCGCAACGTGCTGCTCAACATGAACTGCCACCTGGTAGCCAGCAGCCACTGCAACGTGGTCGACAAGGACCACGCCCCCTTTCAGAATGTCGAACTGGCCGCCGCCGAACTGCGCAAGGCGCCGTTCCAGCCGGAGCTGTTGCGCGGCCTGACGATGGTGCTCACGCTGTTGTTCGGCCTTGCCGTCCTGCTCCCGCTGGGCAGCAAGGAACTGGCGCAGCCGGACTGGGACCTGGAGTGGCTGGTGACGATGCCGGTCGAACGCCCCACGCTGCTGTGGGGACGCCTGCTGGAACGCAGCGCGGCCAACTTCAGCGGCGTGTTCGCGCTGATGCCGCCGCTGGGCATGATCGCGTGGTACTCGGGTTTGGGCTGGTTCGCGCCGCTGGCGGCGCTGGCGGCCTTGCTGGTGCTGCTGCCGCTGGCCGCCCTGCTGCACACGCTGGCCGACACCGGACTGCGTATGTGGCTGCCCGCATCGCAGCTGCGCAACCTGCAGGCCGTCACCGGCTTGTTCAGCATGCCCTTGATCTACTTCGTCATGGCGCTCGGAATGCCCAACGCCAGCGGCTTCGTGATGGACTGGGCGCGCGCCTTCCCCGCGTGGACCGGCTGGACGCCGCCGGGACTGGTGCTGCAAGCGATGCAGGCATCCAGTCTGGCACAGGCCGGACAAGCCATCGCGCTGCTGCTGGCGCAGACCGCCGCACTGTTGTGGGCCGGCGTGGCGCTGATGCGCCACCAACTGCGCAACGGCGTGGTCAACGCCGGATCGCGGGAAAGCGTGCGTCGCAAACCGCAGGCCGCGCCCACCGCCGGCCGCAGGCTTTCCGAAGCGTTCACGCCGATCAAGCGCCGCGAACTGCGGCTGTTGAGCCGCGACCGCAACTTCCTGGTCCAGACCTTGCTGCTGCCGGTGATTATCGTGGTCAGCCAGTTGGTCTTCAACGGCAAGCTGAATAGCTTCGCGGAGCTGGGCGTAAATCACGTCACCGCCGCCACCATCGCCTTCGGCATCGGCGTCTACATGCTGATGCTGTCGGCCTTCCAGACACTGAACAACGAAGGCCAGGTGCTTTGGCTGCTGTACACCGTGCCGCGCTCCATCGAAAGCGTATTGAAGGAAAAGGCGCAGCTGTGGGGCATGCTGACGTTGATCTACCCGCTGATCATCGTCGGCATCAGCGCTTGGTACACAACGCACTTCGAATGGAGCATGCTGGCACTGCTGCTGATCGTCTTCGCCGGCATCCCGATCTACTCGCTGATCGCCGTCTCGCTCGGCGTGTTCGCCTGCGATCCGCTGGCGGTCGACGCGCGCGCCCGCGTGCGGCCGACCTATATTTACCTGTACATGCTGCTGGCCAGCTTCTACACCTGGTCGATCTACAGCGATGTGTGGTCGCAAAAACTGGTGGTGATGGTGCTGGTCGCGTCGATGGCGCTGGCGCTGTGGCAGAAGGCGCGCGACGCCCTGCCCTATCTGCTGGATCCTGCCGCCGCGCCGCCGCCGCGCGTGTCCACTTCCGATGGCCTGATCGCCGCCACCGCGTTCTTCATCATGCAGGGATTGATCGCGTTGTTCATGATGCGCGCCATGGAGATGCCCGCACAGCCAGCGGTGACGATCGCCTTCGCCGCAGCCGGCCTGCTGGTCTACCTGCTGATACGCTTCATCTACTGGCGCAGCAAGACCGCCGGCGTGCCGGCCGTCCTGCGCGGCGGCGACATGAAGCTGACACTGGGCTACAGCGCGATGGCCGCCTTCGTCGCATCCGCCGTGGGACTGGCCTACCTGACCGGCCTGCAGCATTCGGCGCTGTGGGCGGACATCGCCAAACAGTCGGCGGCATCGGCATCGACATTCTCGCGCGGATGGCTGCTGGCCTTGGCCGTGCTGGCCGCGCCGTTGTGCGAGGAGTTCATCTTCCGGGGCCTGATCTACGGCGGCTTGCGCCGCTCGATGTCCGCCATGCCCGCCATGGCGATGAGCGCCGCCATCTTCGCCGTGGTCCATCCGCCGACGTCGATGCTGCCGGTCTTCGTGCTCGGCCTGTGCGCCGCGTGGACCTATGAGCGCAGCAAAACCCTGCTCGGCCCCATGTTGGTTCACGCGGTGTACAACGCCGTGGTGCTGTCCTGGCAGTTCTGGATGTAGGCGCCGCCGAAAACTAGGCCTTGTACTGCGGTCCGGACATCAGGAAGCCGCCGCCCTGGTAGATCGTCGCCACATCGTCCTTGGGTGGATACACGCCGGTGTCGGGGAAGCTGGCGGCGAAGCGCGTCGAGCTGTCCTTCGGCTTGAAGCCCAGGTGCGAGGCCTTGCTGTTGTCCCACCAGCTGCCCGGATTGGCCGACGCGCCGAACAAAATCGTATGCCCCACGCGCGGCGTGAACAACGAGCAGCGCAGCGACTCCACCAGGTCGTCGTAGCTGAACCACGTCACCATCATGCGCAGATTGACCGGCTCCGGGAACGAGGAACCGATGCGCAGGCAGACCGTCTCGATGCCGGTGCGGTCGTAGTAATAGCGCGACAGCGACTCGCCGAAGCACTTGCTCACGCCGTACAGGCTGTCCGGCCGCATCGGGCTGTCGGCGTCGATGTAGTCGGTGGTCTTGTAGTAGCCGATGGTGTGGTTGGAGCTGGCGAACACCACGCGCTTGACGCCGTGCTTGTGCGCCGCCTCGTACAGGTTGTAGGTGCCGGCGATATTGGCCGCCATGATGTTTTCGAACGTGTTCTCGGTCGAGATGCCGCCGAAGTGCAGCACCGCGTCCACGCCCTCCAACAGCTTGAACACGGCGGCCTTGTCGGCCAGGTCGCACTGGACGACCTCCTCGCCCTCGCGCGCCGCGCCCATGTCGCCGATGTCGGACAGGCGCACCACATCGGCCCAAGGCTTGATGCGGTCGCGCAGGATTTTACCCAGGCCGCCGGCGGCGCCGGTCAGCAGCAATCGTTTGAATGGCTTGGTCATGTCTCAGTCTCTGTTTCTGGTTTTATCAGGTCACCGGGGCCGGGTTGAACAGCACCAGTGCGTTATGCAGCTTCCATTTTTCCGCCCACGTGCGGCGTCCGCTGGCGACATCGAGCAGCAGCTGGAACATCTCCCAGCCGACATCGGCGATGCTCGCCTCGCCGCTGGCGATGCGGCCGGCGTTGATGTCCATCAGGTCGTGCCAGCGCGCGGCCAGCTCATTGCGCGTGGCGACTTTAATGACCGGCACTTCGGCCAGGCCATACGGCGTGCCTCGGCCGGTGGTGAAGACGTGCAGGTTCATGCCCGCCGCCACCTGCAGCGTGCCGCAAATGAAATCGCTGGCCGGCGTGGCGGCGTAGATCAAGCCTTTCTGCGTCAGCTTCTCGCCCGGCGACAGCACGCCGGAAATCGGGCTGCTGCCGGATTTGACGATGGAGCCCATCGCCTTCTCGACGATGTTCGACAACCCGCCCTTCTTGTTACCCGGCGTGGTGTTGGCGCTGCGATCCACGCCGCCGCGCTTGAGATAACTGTCGTACCACTCCATCTCGCGTATCATCGCCTGCGCCACTTCCGGCGTGGACGCGCGCGAGGTCAGTTGATCAATCCCGTCGCGCACCTCGGTCACCTCGGAGAACATCACCGTGGCGCCGGCGCGCACCAGCAGGTCGGTGGCAAAGCCCACCGCCGGATTGGCGGTCACGCCGGAGAAGGCGTCGCTGCCGCCGCACTGCACGCCGACCACCAGCTCGGAAGCGGGCACGGTTTCGCGGCGGCGCTTATCCAGCGCGGCCAGGTTGATCTCGGCCTGCTTCATGATCGACTCGATCATCGACATGAAGCCCACGTGGCCGGCGTCCTGCAAACAGACCAGCGCCGGCTCGGCGCCGCCGCCGTTCTGGATCGGAATCGAGCCTTTCGGGAACAGGCGCGCCGGCTGCAGCTTCTCGCAACCGAGGCTCACCACCATGGCCTGCCCGCCGAAGTTCGGATTGAGGCTGATATTGCGCAGCGTACGGATGGGCACCATCGCGCCCGGCGCATCGATCGCCACGCCGCAGCCGTAGGTGTGCTCCAGTCCCACCACATCGTCGACGTTGGGATACTTCGGCAGCAGCTCGTCCTTGATGCGCTTGACCGCGAACTCCACCACGCCCGCCACGCACTGCACGGTGGTGGTGATGGCCAGGATGTTGCGCGTGCCGACACTGCCGTCCGGATTGCGGAAGCCTTCGAACGTATAGCCTTCCAGCGGCTCGGCCGGCGGCGGCAGGTTGGTCGATATCGGCAGGTTGACCAGCTCGCGCGCCGGCGGCATCTCCACCTGCGGCTCGGCGACCCAGCTGCCGGCGGCGATATCGCACGCGGCGTAGCCGATAGTGACGTTGTAGCGCCGCACCGGATCACCCTTGGCGATCACGCACAACGCCACCTTGTGCCCCTGCGGCACGGCCTCCAGCAGCGCCAGGCCGTTGGCGAATACCGCGCCCGCCGGCAGGCCGCCGTCGTTGACGACAATGGCGACGTTATCGTTGTCGTGCATGAGGATGTAGCGCGGCGTGCCCGCGCTGGTCGGTGTCGTCATTTGTCTTCCTTTTCCGGGCGCTGCGTCCCGGCGAACGTTGTTTTTTCGCGGTGTTTGGTGTGCTGCAAAGTGGTCAGGCCAGTTTCGGAATGGCCGGCCAGGCGCCGTTTGTGGCCTGCGTGCCACAGGCGGAAATGGCTTGTTTGCGGGGCTACAGCCCTGTAAACTCCGTCTTCCCGCGGCTGCATGACGATTTTAGTATGACAGCTAAAAATTAATTTGGCTAGTCCACATTGCATATTTGGTCTGACCACCTTAGAATGGCCTGACCAGATGGCGATATCAAAGAAGCCACACCACGAAGACGAGACACAGATGCTGAAAAAGACTTCCGTCCCTGCCGACAGCAATGCCCACGAACCGCGCCTGTACCGCGTGGTGGCGGACCGCATCCAGCAATTGATCCGCGACGAGCACATCGCCGGCGGCGAGCGGCTGCCGTCCGAGCGCGACCTGGCCACCAAGTTGAGCGTCAGCCGCGCCTCGCTGCGCGAAGCGCTGATCGCGCTGGAACTGGGCGGCGTGATCGAAGTGCGCGGCGGCTCCGGCGTCTACGTCAGCGAAGTGCCGGAACCATCGGCGGCCGACCTGCCCGAGGCGGGCCCCGGCCCGTTCGAAGTGCTGTCCGCGCGCCGCCTGATCGAATCCGAGATCGCCGCCATCGCCGCCCGCGTCGCCACCGACGGCGCCATCGACGCCATCCTCAAGGCCGTCGTCGAGATGGAACAGAACCACGCCAATTATTCGAGCAACGAGCAGGCCGACCGCAACTTCCACCTGGCCATCGCGCGCGCCACCGGCAACAGCGCGCTGGTTGGATCGCTGAACTACCTGTGGGACCAGCGCGGCCGCCTGTGGCACAAGCTCAAGGAACACTTCCAGACCGAGGAACTGCGGCAGGAAACGCTGAAGGACCACCGCCGCATCCTGGAGGCGATCGCCGCCCACGATCCGGCGGCGGCGCGCAAGGCCATGCGCGCCCACCTCGAACGCGTGACCCGCACCTTCTCGCGCGGATAACAAAGAAGTAGCAGCAACGTAGTAGCGCAGGACCGGCCTCGATGCCGGTCCGCGAATAAAGCAATAAGTTATCGACCGTCTCGACCTCGGCCCGTGCTTGCCAAAGCGGCCCTCGTCACAGCGGCACGGAGCACGCGAGGTGCTCCACTCACGTCCAGTGCTTTTCCAGCACGGCGCATAACTTTATTCAAAAAGACGAAGGAGACTAGCATGAACACGTCCGATCACTCGGTCCAAAACCGTTACGCCCAACCCCGCCTGCTGCTGTCGGCGATCACCATCGCCGTGCTGACGCTGGCCAACCAGGCGTCCGCACAACAGAGCGGAGAACCGGCGATGACCCGCGTCGAAGTGACCGGCTCCAGCATCAAGCGCCTGGCCACCGAGGCATCGCTGCCGGTCAGCACCGTCAAGGCCGAGGACTTCATCAAGCAGGGCATCACCACGCTGGCCGACGTCATGATGTCGCTGCCGCAGTCCGCGTCGCTGGCGCCATCGAACGCCGGTTCCGGCACCAACATCAACCTGCGCGGCCTGGGCGTGAACCGCACCCTGGTGCTGCTCAACGGCCGCCGCATGGCCAACGAAGCGATCGCCGACGGCTACGCCAACCTGGACGTGATTCCGATGAGCGCCCTGTCGCGCGTCGAGATCCTGCGCGACGGCGCCTCCTCGATCTACGGCTCCGACGCCATCGGCGGCGTGGTCAACTTCATCACCAAGACTTCGTTCGAAGGCCTGTCGCTGACCGGCCAGGAAGTCCAGCCGGAGAAGCACGGCGGCGGCGACGAGCAGCGCGCCAGCATCACCTGGGGCAAGGGCAACCTGGAACGCGACGGCTGGAGCATCTACGGCACCATCGACGCCCACCAGCGCACCCGCCTGGCCGCGCGCGACCGCGCCGACCTGAGCTCCGCCGACCTGCTGACCTCCATCGGCCGCGCGCCGACGCTGGGCACCGGCGGCAACGCCACGCCGGCCAACTTCAGCACCGCCACCAACAAGACCGCGCAGAACCCGTACGCCGCGAGCGGCTGCCTGGCGCCCTACTCGATCGTCGGCCAAAAGGGCACCTGCGTACTCGACGCCAACGAATACGGCACCGCGCTGTATGCCAACCAGCAGGTCACGTTCTACGCCCGCGCCGCCAAGAAGCTGAGCGAAGACCACGTCATCTCCGTCGATTACTCGCGCGGCGAGGAATTCATCCTCGGCACCAAGAACCCGACCAATGCGCTGGCGGTCAACGGCGTCAACGCCACGCTGCCTTCGACCAGCAAATGGTATCCGGGTAAAAGCGGCGGCGTGCCCGCCGTCGCGGGCCTGAACAACGCGCCGCTGACCGTCACCTGGGCCGTGGCCGACCTGGGCCTGGCCACCACCAAGGACGTGCAGCTGAACCAGCGCCTGTCCGTCATGGACGAAGGCACGCTGGCGGGCTGGGACTACAAGGCCGGCCTGGTGGTCGGCATTTCGCAGCGCGACAACTACTACCAGTCCGGCTACGCGCGCGGCCAGGGCCTGCTGGATGGTTTGAAAAGCGGCGTGCTCAATCCCTTCGGCCTGCAGGACGCGGCCGGCCAGGCCTACCTCGACACCATCAAGGTCGACGGCGCCAAGAACCGCACCTCCAAGTCGACCTTCACCGGCGTCGACCTGACCGCCAGCCGTGCGCTGATGGAGCTGGAAGGCGGCTCGCTGGCGCTGGCGCTGGGCGCGGACTTCCATCGCGACACCACCGAAGACACCAAGCTGCCGCTCAGCGCCGACGTCACCTACGCCAATGCGTCGCCGTCGCACGGCGAAGGTTCGCGCAACGTGGCCGCGCTGTTCGCCGAGCTGAATGTACCGATCACCAAGACGCTGGAGCTAAACGCCGCCGTGCGCGACGACCATTTCAGCGACTTCGGCAACACCATCAATCCAAAGATCAGCTTCCGCTACGAGCCAACCAAGCAGCTGATGTTCCGCGGCTCGGCCAACACCGGCTTCCGCGCACCGACGCTGTTCGACCGTTACGGCTACCGCCTGCCCGGCGCCACCGGCCTGACCGCCGCCAAGTGGGACGATCCGGTCCTCTGCCCCGGCGGCACGCCAGGCGTGGCCGGCACCGGCAAGCCGCTGCCGGGCTATGTCGCTTCGACCGTCTGCAACACCACGCTGCCAAAACAGACCGGCTCCAATCCGGACCTGGTGCCGGAAAAGTCCAAGGGCTTCACGCTGGGCACCGTGTTCGAGCCGACCAAGTCGTCGATGGTGTCGATCGACTACTGGAACATCAAGATGACCAATATGCTGGCGAACTTGCCGGAGCAGGTCTACTTCCTCGATCCGGTCAAGTACGCGTCGTACTTCGTGCGTAACGCCGACCGCACCATCAGCTACATCAAGAACACCACGATGAACCTGGGCGGCCAGAAAGCGGCCGGCATCGACGTCTCGGGATCGTATGCCTTCCCGCATACCTCGTACGGCGACTTCAAGGTGGCGATCGACGGCACCTACCTGACGCAGTTCGACAACCAGCTCGATAACGGCAGCCCTTACGTGTCGAACATCGGCCAGTTCGGCCTGGCCAGCAACGGCACCACCAGCAGCCTGCCCATCATCACCTTCCGCTGGAAGCACACGCTGAAGCTGAACTGGGCCGCCGGTAACTGGAACACCCAGCTGACCCAGAACTACAACTCCAAGTACACCGACCAGAACCTGGTGGCGCAGCAGTACTGGCGCAACATCAACTCGTACAAGGTATGGAACTGGACCACGACCTACAACGGCTTCAAGAACATCCAGGTCACGGCCGGCATCACCAACCTGTTCAACGTGAATCCGCCGGTGACCAACAGCAGCCTGTATAGCTTCGGTTACCTGAGCAGCGCCGCCAGCCCGATCGGCCGCGCCTACAACGTCCGCGCCACCTACACCTTCTGATGAGAGCACAGATGCATAAAGACGAACAGCAAGGCGGAGGCCTCGGCCGCCGCCGCTTTCTGCAGGCCTTGTCGGCGGCCGGCCTGACCGGCGCCGCCGGCCCGGCCGCGCTGGCGGCCGGCGCCAAGGCGGCCGATCCGTGGAAGGAGGCGCAGGCCATCATCGACCGCTTCAAGCAGCCGTTGAAGTTTCGCGACGAGGACTTCGTGGTGACCGCCTTCGGCGCCGCCACCTGCGAAGTGAAGCCGGTGACGGCGTGGACCTCGTTCACCGAATCGGCCACGCTGCAAACCCCGGTGGCCGGCTCGCCCGACTGCTACCCGGCGATCGCCAAGGCCATCGAGGCCTGCCACAAGGCCGGCGGCGGCCGCGTGGTGATCCCGGCCGGGAACTGGCTGTGCGCCGGCCCTATCGTGCTGCTGTCGAACGTGAACGTGCACCTGAAGGCCGGCGCCCACGTCTACTTCAGCAACAACCCGGCCGACTACGCCAAGTACGGCGCCTACGATTGCGGCAAGAACGGCAAGCTGTCGATCACGCGCTGGGAAGGCAACGACCTGCTGAACTACTCGTCGATGGTGTACGCGCACGGCCAGGACAACATCGCCCTGACCGGCGAGGACTGGACCAGCATCCTGGACGGCCAGGCCGGCGTGGCCTTCGACGGCGACCCGGATTGCTGGTGGTCTTGGAAGGGCCGCGAGAAACCGAATTGGGCCGGCGACATCGCCGCCGGCGCGGGCAACTACGTCAAGCACACCAAGGGCAAGACCGAAGTGCACGTCAATCCGGCCAACCCGGTCTCGCTGCGCGAAGTCGCGCCGCACCTGAGCGAGGCGGAAGCCGCGTTCATCCAGGGACCGAACGACAAGTGGCGCACCGACTCCTACTATCTGCGCTCGCTGGCGGAAGCCCGCGTGCCGGTGGAGAAGCGCATCTTCGGCATCGGCCACTACCTGCGGCCCCACATGGTGCAGTTCATCAGCTGCACCAACGTGCTGTTCGAGGGCTACCAGACCACCAACACGCCGTTCTGGCAGCACAATCCGGTCAACTGCCACAATATGCATGTGAAGAAGGTCTACGCCAACAGCATGGGACCGAACAGCGACGGCTTCGATCCCGAGTCGTGCACCAAGGTGTTGATCGAGGACTGCCACTTCAACACCGGCGACGACTGCATCGCCATCGATTCGGGCAAGGGACCGGACATCCAGTTCGGCCCCGCCAAGGACATCGTGATCCAGAACTGCAAAATGCAGAGCGGCCATGGCGCGCTCACGCTGGGCAGCATCATGTCCGGCGGGATCGAGAACATCTACGCGCAGAACCTGGTGTTCGAGAACAGCAACTGGAAAACCGATCCGCTGAACATCGCGATCCGCCTCAAGACCAATATGAGCCGTGGGGGCTACCTGCGCAATATGCATGTGCGTAACGTGCATATCCCGAACGGCATCCGCACCACGCCGGCGTTCTATTCTTCGCTGCCAGGTTCGCTGATCCCGACCAAATCGGTGGCCACATCGGCGGGCGGCATCATCACCATCGACTGTGGCTACGATCCGGTCAACGACAACGTGCGTATCCGTCCGCCGAGCGTCAGCCATGTGCGGATCTCGAACGTCACCTGCGCCAACGTCGAGACCAAGGTAGGCAGCTACTCCTGCTACCAGGCCATCGTGATCCTGGGGCCGGTCGCGTCGGACTACAACGGCCCGGGCAAGCCGAAGGTGCTGCCGGTGTCCGACATCGAAATCAGCGACTGCGACCTGGGTACGCCGGTCAACGCCGACAAGCCGATGTACCTGTACAACGTCAAGGGATTGAAACTGAAGAACGTCAAGATCGGCGACAAGGCTGTCAACCAAAGCTTCTCCGCCTGAGTCCAGGCGCGGGACCGCGACGCGGCCGGCGCCTTTGTCCCGGATACCGAACATGAACCTCCACAGTCTCACCATCGCCACTGTCCTGATGCTGGCCGGCGCCAGCCACGCCGCCGAAGCGCCGGCCAAGCCTGTCCGCGTGATCCTGGTCGGCGATTCGACGATGGCCAACAGCAGCGGCTACGGCGACGCCTTCTGCGCGCGCATCAACCGCGCCAACACCTGCCTCAATCTGGCCAAGGGCGGCCGCAGTTCCAGCAGCTTCCGCGCCGAAGGCCGCTGGGACGAGGTGGAAGGCCTGCTGCGCGGCTCCGCGGCCTATCGCGCCACCTATGTGCTGATCCAGTTCGGCCACAACGACCAGCCGGGCAAGCCTGGCCGCTCGACCGACCTGAAAACCGAATTCCCCGTCAACATGACCCGCTACGTGCTGGAGGTCAAGGCGCTGGGCGGCATCCCGGTGCTGGTCACGCCGCTGACGCGCCGCAGCTTCACCAACAAGGTCCTGGAAAACAACCTGCAGCCCTGGGCCGACGCGGTGCGCGCCACCGCCGCCGCGCAGCACGTCGCGCTGCTCGACCTGAACGCCGACAGCTACGCCGCCGTGCAGGCGATGGGCGAGGACGAAGCGGACACGCTCGCCGTGGCGCCGCGTCCCGAAAAAATCCCCGAGGCCGCGCTGGCGGCCGGCAAAGTGGAAGTGGCCGGCGCGGCGAAATCCGCGTTCGACCGCACGCACGTCGGCGCCAAGGGAGCGGCCTATTTCTCACGCATGGTGATGGAGGAGATGAAGCGCGCCTTGCCGGAGACGGCCGGCCAATTCAAGCCGGAGAGCGAGCAATGACGAGACAGTTGTCGTCGGCGGGCATCGCCTTCCTGCTGGCCGCTTCCGGCGTCAGCACCGTGTACGCGCAGGATGCGCGCAAGGTCGTGGAGCCCGTCGCGCCCCCGGCTTGCGCCATCCTGACGGCCACCGGGGATGGCGCCGCCGCCGGCAACGACGATACCGCCCGCATCCAGAACGCCATCGACAAATGCGCGGCCGGGCAGGCGGTGCGCCTGTCCTCGCAAAACGAGAAGCGCGGATTCGTCGCCGGCCCGCTCGTGCTGCGCAACGGCGTCAGCCTGCTGATCGATGCCGCGACCACGCTGTACGCCAGCACCAACCCCAAACTGTTCGACCGTGGCGCCGGCACTTGCGGTACGGTGGACAAGCTGGGTAGAGGCTGCAAGCCCTTCATCACCGCCGACAAGACCAAGGGCAGCGGCATCTTCGGCGAAGGAACCGTTGACGGCCAAGGCGGCCACGTGGTCGACGGCATCAGCGAATCGTGGTGGCAGCTGGCCCGCCGCGCTCAGAAGGAGGACGCGCGCCAGAACGTGCCGCGCCTGATCGAAGTCACCGGTTCGCAGGACTTCACGCTGCACAAGATCACCTTGCGCAATTCGCCCAATTTCCACGTCACGCTGAACAATGTGGACGGCTTCACCGCATGGGGCATGCGTATCGATACGCCGGCCACCGCGCGCAATACGGACGGCATCGATCCCATCTCGTCGCGCAACATCACCATCGCCTACAGCCATATCCGCACCGGCGACGACAATGTCGCCATCAAGGCCGGCGGCAATGGGCCGACGGAAAACATCTCCATTTTGCACAACCACTTCTACAGCGGCCATGGCATGTCCATCGGCAGCGAGACCAACGGCGGCGTGCGTCGCGTTCTGGTGGAGGACCTGAGCATGGACGGCACCACGTCCGGCCTGCGCATCAAGAGCGACGTTTCACGCGGCGGCGTGGTGGACCAGGTCAGCTACCGGAACGTCTGCCTGCGCGACGTCAAGACGCCGATCGACATCAGCACGCACTACAATCCAAACGCCGAGGGCTCGCAGATTCCGGTCTACACCAATATCGCCTTCGACGGCGTGCATAGCGTGACGCCGGGCCGCGTGATCATGCAAGGCTACGACGCGCAACATCCGCTGCAGGCCACGCTGCGCGACGTCGACATCGCCGGCAAGACCGACAGGCGGATCGAATTCGCGGAGCTCAGGGGCGACATCATCTCCGCGCCTGCTGCCGCTTGCACCGACCGTTTTGCCGCCTTCCCTGCCGTCGCAACGATCACCACGCGGCCGCAACTCAGCATCGAACAATCCAGGCAGTATGCGTACGCCGAAGTGCTGAAATATGTCGGCGCCGCCGGCAATGAAACCATCGACCCGTGGGATCCGCTGGCGGACCCGCTGGCGAAAGGCGCGGTCTTCACTCCCGACTACATCGTCGACAAGGCCGCCAAGGCGGACGGCGTCAAACTGTTCCACACCGTGCAGGAAGCCGTCAGCCGCGCGGTCGCCGACAGCAGGGACCATCCCGCAAAGCGGCTTTACATGCTGCTCAAGCCGGGGACCTATCAGGAGCTGGTCTACATTCCCGCCTCCGCCGCACCGATCACCATGTACGGCGAAGGCAAGGACGCCAGCGCCACGAAGATCACCGCCAAACTGGACGCATCCAACACCGGCGCCGACTACGCCCGGCAGTACGACGCGCAATTCGCCAAGGCCGCGCCGGCGGTGCAAGCCATGTACGCATCCATCAAGGACCGCGCGCAGATCGGCACCTTCGGCACCGCCACCGTCTGGGTTCAGGACAAAGGCTTCCAGGCCCGCAACCTGACATTCGAAAACGGCTACAACAAGGACACCGGCAACGCCCGCGCCGAGGCGCTCCCCAACATCAACAACATCCACCACCAGGCGCTGGCGCTGCAAGTGGACGGCGCCGACAAGGCGCAATTCGAAAACATCCGCCTGATCGGCTTCCAGGACACGCTGTACCTCAAGTCCCCACAGATCGCGACCACCTCGCGCAGCTTCTTCAACAAGTCCTACATCGAAGGCGACGTCGATTTCATCTTCGGCGACAGCACCGCCTACTTCCACCAGACCGAAATCAAATCGCTGGGCGACCGTGGCCTGTCCTACGCCGCCGCGCCGGACACCCACGTCAAAACCCGCTACGGCTTCGTCTTCGACAACTGCCGCTTCACGCGCGATGCCTCGCCCAATGCCGACAACGGCGCGTTCTATCTGCTGCGCCAATGGTTCCACAACTCGCGCTGCACGCCCTACGACAAAGTGCCCGTCGACGGCTACGCCTGCACCTTCGGCCCCACCAACGGCTACCAGGCGCCGAAGGGCACCATCGCCAGGAACTCGCTGGAAGCCGTCGGCAAAATGGTGGTCATGAATTCGCGCATCGGCGCGCACATCAACCGCACGTCGCCGTGGTCGGACTGGAACAAGAAGGGAACGCTGGCCTACCGCCCGGTCCAATACAACTCCGACGACCATTGGAACAACCTGGTCAAAGCCGGCATCGATCCCGTCACGGATCTCGGCTACACCGCAAAACCATCGCCGGCGGAAGTCTTCCTCGGTGAGTTCAACAATTCGGACGAATAGGAATCACCGCATGACGATCAATACCCAGCGCCGCAACCTGATGAAGGCCCTGCCCGCAGCCGCCGGCCTGTCGCTCGGCGTACCGGCGCGCGCCGCCACCGCGCCCGATCCCTGGCTGCAGGCGCAGGCTATCATCGACCGCGTCTCCAAACCGCTCACCTTCCGCAAGCAGGACTTCACCATCACTGCCTATGGCGCGCGCACCTGCAAGATGGCCAAGGTCAAAGCCTGGATCTCTTTCGAGGAGCAGGACACCGTCGACACCCCGGCCGCCGGATCGCACGACTGCTACGCCGCCTTCAAGGCCGCCATCGCCGCATGCCATAACGCGGGCGGCGGGCGCGTGCTGGTCCCCGCCGGGAACTGGTACTGCGCCGGCCCGATCGTGCTGCGATCGAACGTCAACCTGCACCTGAGCGCGGGCGCGCACATCTACTTCAGCAACAACCCTGCGGACTACGCCAAGTATGGCGACATCGATTGCGGCAAGCAGGGCAAGCTGACGATCTCGCGCTGGCAGAGCAACGACTGCCTGAACTTCTCGTCGATGATCTACGCCTACGGCCAGGACAACATCGCCCTGACCGGCGACGACTGGACCAGCACCCTGAACGGCCAGGGCGGCGTGCCGTTCAACGATCAAGGCGACTGCTGGTGGACCTGGAAAGGCAAACTCAAAACGCTGAACGCGGTCGCGCAAGGCTCGACGCCCAATTTCACCAAAGGGAAAATGTCGGAGAACACCGAGAATCTGATGAACGCCGAATCGCTGTCCACCATCGCGCCGCAGCTTACCGAAGCGGAACGCCTGCTGATACAAGGCGAAGGCGCCCGCTGGCGCGCGGACGCGCAGTACCTGCCGGCGCTGTCGGAAGCGGGCGTGCCGCTGTCGCGCCGCGTGTTCGGCCTGGGGCACTATCTGCGGCCGCCGATGATACAACTGATCGGCTGCACCAACGTGCTGCTGCAGGGTTACCACGTCACGCACACGCCGTTCTGGCAGCACCACCCTGTCCACTGCCGCAACATCGTCATCCGCAAGGTGCACTGCGAGAGCCTGGGCCCCAACAGCGACGGCTTCGACCCCGAGGCCTGCGACCATGTGCTGATCGACGGCTGCACCTTCGACACCGGCGACGACTGCATCGCCATCAAGGCCGGCAAGGATCTCGATACGCAGTATGGGCCGTCGCAGAACATCGTGATCCAGAACTGCACCATGCAGAGCGGCCATGGCGCCGTCACGCTGGGCAGCGAGATGGCGGGCGGCATCCAGAACGTGTATGCGCAAAAGCTGGTTTTCCAGAACATTAACTGGGCCACCAATCCGCTCAACACGGCCATCCGTTTGAAGACCAACCTCAATCGCGGCGGCTACCTACGCAATTTCTATGTGCGCGACATCTCGATACCGAACGGCGTGCAGACCAGCCCCTCGTTCTACGCATCGCTGCCAGGGTCGCCGATTCAATCGAAGACCGTCGCCACGGCGGCCGGCGCCATCGTCACCTTCGATTGCGATTACACGCCGATCAGCGACAACGTCCGCACACGGCCGCCGGTGGTCAGCAACGTCCACATCTCCAACGTCAAGGTCGGCGATGTGAAGACCAAGGACGGCAAGATGGTCTCGTGCTACCAGGCGATCGTGATACTGGGCCCGGTGGCCTCGGACTACAACGGCCCGCTGCCGATGCCCGCCGTGGTTCCGGTCACCGGCGTCACCATCGCCGACTGCGACTTCGGCACGCCGGCCAACCTGGAACAACCCTGGTACCTCTACAACGTGCAGGGCCTGAAGCTGGACAATGTCACCATCGGCGGCAAGGTCCATAACACCACGCTGTCCGCCTGATGTTCAACGGTGTCATTACGAGTTGGTAATTAATTATTGATTGACGGTTTCGATATCAAAAAATTAAACTATCCGGGATAAGTGCGACACCGTCGCGCTTCAACTGGAGGGTATGGTCATGTCGCAAACAGGGCAATTCGAAATCAACGTGCGGCCGGTGGTACGCGGCGGCGGTTTCTCCACCTGGCGATGCTGCCTGGCGGCGGGCGTGCTGCTGGCCTTTTCATCCGCAAGCTACGGCAACGACGCCAACGTCAAACAACTGCCGCAGGGATGGACGACGCTCGCACCCGACGCGGGTCTGACGGTGTCAGGCACATTCCAGCAGCCTGGCCATACCGATACCGCTGTCGTCGTGCAGAACGGCCAGGCAGGCGCCTACGGCCTGCCGTTCTGCCGGGCGCTGCGGGCGATGGCGCCGCCAGCATCGTCAAGACCTTCAAGGACATCAAGGCCAATCCGCCGCATCTGTCGCTGGTTAAGCCGGGCAGTTACCAGCCCGTGTGCCATGGCGGCGAAAGTTGCGCGCCGCTCGCCATCGCCAACGAGTCGATCGGCTTGTGCTTCGGCGAGGCCAGCTGCGAGATCATCTACTACGCAGAAGGCGCGTATCACGAGATCTACATAACGGACTGAGCCCACCCGTGGGGTGAGTGGGATTCGTCTATACTGGCGGGACATTCACGTCCGGGGATCGGCCATGCGTTCACTGCTCTTGCTGCTGTTGTTGCCCGCCGCCGCGCAGGCGGCTCCCGTCGAGGCGCTCAAGCCGATGGGCTTTCTGGCTGGGCATTGCTGGAAGGGCGACTTCCCGGAGGGGAAGCAAAGCGACGAGCATTGCTTCCAGTGGCAATACGAAGGCAACGTGCTGCGCGATGTGCATACGGTGCGCGCGCCGGGCAAGCCGGACTACGTCGGCGAGACGATCTACTACTACGATTCGGCGGCCAAGCAGGTGGCTTTCCTGTACGTGGAAAACGGCGGCGGCTACAGCCGCGGCACGATGACGCCCACCGCCACCGGCCTGGAATTCCCCGCCACGCAATATGTTGCCGACGGACAGTCGCTCACCTACCGCGTCCGCTGGACGCCCTCCGGCCCCGATGCCTACGAAGCCTTCAGCGAAATGTACATCAAGGAAAAGTGGGTGACGCAGTTCAAGCTGGTGCTAAAAAAACAGTAAGTGGTTACGCTCACTTCTTGGAGCCGTTGGTGAAGTAAAACGAGATGACGAGTGTGACCAAGGGAAACGCTCCTATCTTCACCAGCTCAAACACCTGTACCAGCGCCCGGTTCTCCGGGTAGTAGGCATAACCAGCCATGGCGCTGGTACACAGCAGCGCCAGTCCCAGCAGTATCTGCTTGGCGAACTTCAGCCGTTCACTTTCGCTGATGTTAACGGCTGTAGGCGTCTGATATGTCGCCCCAGCCACGTCATACTGACGCTCACTCGGATGTCCATTCATATCCCCGTCACCACGCCCAAGGCTTCAAGCGTGTTATCGGGTCGTCGACGAACAAAACCAAGTGAAGAGCCGTCACATTTCTGTCGTTCTTCGTAGGCGACTTTCAGTAAAGCAAAGGCGCGCCTCATCGCCTCGCCTTTACTGATCCCTCTCGCGCAAGCAATCATGGTCAGGGTATCGTCGATCTCCGGGGACATTTCCACAGTCATGCTTCTCATGATGCACCTCCGTCGCAGCACACGTAGTGAAAATTATACTGCGCCTTTTTCGGTCGCTTTGTTTGAGAAAAACCAAACGGACGGACTAGGGTGTGACGTGGAAATAGTCGATGTCGACGTGGCCGCCACCCATGGCGAACAGGCCCATTTGCGCGCCTACCCAACGGCCCATGCGGGCGGTGAAGGGCTTGCCGATGACGGTGTAGTTATGCTCATCGCGGCTGTACGAGAAGGTCGTTACGCCGCCCGGCCGCACCTGCATGCGCAGCCATAACTGCGGCCCCGCCAGCTCGGCGCTGGCCTCCTCGCGCTCGACGCACGCGGCTTCGGTTTTGTAGCAGCTGACCAGCGCCAGCCTGGTCTTCCCACCTTCGCGATGCGCGCCCAGCCAGGCGTAATCGGCACCGTACATGATCAGGCCCGCCTTGCCGCCGTCACCCAACGCGCCCACGTCCATCCGCGTCGTGACGGTGAACGATTCGGCCGGCAACTTTTGCAGCAGCAGCGACGGCGCATCCCACAGATTACGCCCATCCTCCTCCGGTTGACCATGCAAGCGCAGATACCCCGCGCGCGCGGACAGCGAATACCACTCCGGCTTCCAGTTCGCGTTCCACTGCCATTGCAGACCGAGCGACGCGCCGTCGAATTCGTCACTGGTGGCCGGTGCCGCAGCGGCATGACCCGCCACCGGCTTGCGATACCGCGACACCGGCTGGCCTGCGCCGCTGCTATCGACATCCTCGCCGATCACCGGCCAGCCGTCGCGCCAGCGCATCGGCTGCAGATGCACCACGCGGCCATACGCACGCTTGTCCTGGAAGTGGAGGAACCAATCGTCTCCCGCCTGCGTACGCACCCACGCGCCCTGATGTGGACCATTGACCGGCGTGCGCCCTTGCGCCATGACGATCCTGTCCTCATACGGGCCATCGATTCGGCGCGAGCGGAACACCGACTGCCAGCCGAATTCCACACCGCCCGCCGGCGCGAACACGTAGTAGTAGCCGTCATGCTTGTACAGCTTCGGCCCTTCCAGCGTGGTGTAGTTGGACAGGCGGTTGCCGTCGATGACGGTCTTGCCCGCGTCGTCCAGCATGCGGCTGGCGTCGGGCGCCATGCGGCGCAAGGTCAGCTGATTGGCGATGCCGGCGCGGCTCTTGGCCCACGCGTGCAGCAGATAGGCTTGGCCGTCGTCGTCCCACAGCGGCGTGGGATCGATGATGCCTTTGCCCGCCAGCAGAAGGCGCGGCGCGGTCCAAGGTCCGGCGAATTCCGTCGCCGTCATCACGTACACGCCGAAATCGGGATCTGGATAGAAGATCCAGAACTTGCCGTCGTGGTAGCGCAGGCATGGCGCCCACACGCCCTTGCCATGCTGCGGCGAGGCGAAGACATCCAACGGCACCTGCTGCGGCAAGGCGTGGCCGACCAGCGTCCAATTGACCATGTCCGGAGATTGCAGCAGCGGCAGGCCCGGTGCGTTGTTGAAGCTGGAGGAAGTCAGGTAGTACATGTCGCCGACGCGTATCGCATCGGGATCGGAATAGTCGGCGTGCAGCACCGGGTTTTGATAGCGGCCGTCGCCCAGGTCGGGCATCCACGCCTGCTGCGCCGGTCGCACTGAAGGCGCTGAGCCGCAGGCAGCAAGCAAGGCCGCAAACAACAAGGGCAGTAGCCTGTTCAGCGCCTGCCCCTTCATCACAATCCGAACGGCGTTTCCGCCACGCCCTGCACGCCAGGCCGCAGCAGCAGCACCGCGCCGCCCCACTCCGCATCCTCCGGCTTGCCGGAGACGATGGAGGTGACCATCAGCGTATCCAGATCCTTGCCGCCGAACGCGCACATGGCCGGCTTGAGCATCGGCACGTCGATGCGGCGATCCAGCTTGCCCTCCGGCGTGAAGCGCAGCACGTAGCCGCCGTCGTTCCCGCAGATCCAGTAGCAGCCATCGCTGTCGATGGCGGCGCCGTCGGGACGGCCCGCATATGCAGCCATGTCGGCGAACACGCGGCGGCCGGATGGCACACCGTCGTCGACGTCGTAGTCGAAGGCCCACACCATGCGCCGCGCCGGATGCGAATCCGACAGGTACATGGTGCGCCCGTCCGGCGAAAACGCCAGGCCGTTCTGCGTGATCAGCTCCGACACCATCGGCGCCGAAATGCCGCGCGCGGCGTCATAGCGATACAGCTCGCCGACCGCGCGCGCGGCCGACATGTCCATGAACATGGTGCCGCTCCAGAAGCGCCCCTGACGGTCGCAGCGGCCGTCGTTGAAGCGCATGCCTTCACCCAGGCCGGCGGCGGGCGCCGCCAGCTTGACCTGCGCGGCGGCTTCCGCCTCGCCGAGTTCAAGGCTGTAGATGCCCGTCTCCATGCCCGCGATCAGCCCACCGCCCGCCTTGGCCGCCACGCAGGCGGCCATTTCGGTGGTGGTCCAGAAACGCACCGCGCCGCTGGCGCCATCAAGGCGCCAGACACGCTTGGCGGGAATATCGACCCAGTACCAGGCCGATTCCGCTCTGCTCCACGTTGGGCTTTCGCCCACCGTGCAGCGGATGTCGCTTACCCGTTCCATGCCAGGTCGCCGTTGACGACGCGCGGGATGTTTTGCGGGTTGGCGTCGGCCAGCGATTCAGGCAGCAGGTAGGACGGCACGTCCTGGTAGCACACAGGGCGCAGGAAGCGGTCGATGGCCGAGGCGCCGACGGACGTCGTGCGGCTGTCCGAAGTCGAAGGGAACGGGCCGCCGTGCACCATCGCGTGCGACACTTCCACGCCGGTGCCAAAGCCGTTGAACAGGATGCGGCCCACTTTGCGTTCCAGCACAGGCATCAGGCGCGCGGCCAGTTCGCGGTCGTCGGCGGTGGCGTGGACGGCGGCGGTCAGCTGGCCTTCCACGTGTTCGGCCACGGCCAGCATCTGCGCTTCATCGTCGCAGACGACCAGCAGCGAGGTCGGTCCGAAGATCTCGCCTTCCAGCGCGGTGTTGGTCAGGAAGGACTTCGCATCCACCTGGTACAGGAAGGCTTGCGCCGCGCATGGCGCGTCGGTGCCCTGGCCTGCGGCCACCTGCTGCACGCCGTCGACGGCGGCCAGGCCGCTGACGCCGGTGACGTAGGCCTTGTGGATGCCAGGGGTCAGCATGGTGGTCGCGCTCTTCGCGCCCAGCGTGCCGGCGGTGGCGGCGACGAAGGCTTGCAGCTTGTCGCTCTTCAGGCCAACCAGCAGGCCAGGGTTGGTGCAGAACTGGCCCGAGCCCAGCGTCAGCGAATCGGCGAACGATTGCGGCAGCTTGGCGTTGTCCAACGCGCCCGGCAGCAGGAACACCGGATTGATCGAGCTCATTTCGGCGTAGACAGGGATCGGTTCCTTGCGCGCGGCGGCGGTACGCATCAGGGCCAGGCCGCCGGAACGCGAACCGGTGAAGCCCACGGCCTTGATCGCGGGATGGCTGACCAGGTTCTGGCCGATGGTCTGGCCGGAGCCGATCAGCATCGAGAACACACCTTCCGGCATGCCGCATTCCTCGGCGGCCTTGGCGACAGCCTTGCCGACCAGTTCAGAGGTACCCAGGTGGGCCGAGTGGGCCTTGACCACGACCGGGCAGCCGGCCGCCAGTGCCGACGCGGTATCGCCGCCGGCCACCGAGAACGCCAGCGGGAAGTTCGAGGCGCCGAACACGGCGACCGGACCCAGGCCGATCTTGCGCAGGCGCAGATCGCTGCGCGGCGGCGTGCGTTCCGGCAGCGCGCTGTCCAGCGTCGCCGATTGGAAGCGGCCATCGCGCACCACTTTCGCGAACAGGCGCAGTTGATTGCAGGTGCGTCCGCGCTCGCCTTCGAGGCGCGCTTGCGGCAGGCCGCTTTCCTGCATCGCGCGTTCGATCAGCGCAGGGCCGATGTCCATGATGCGGTCGGCGATCGTTTCGAGGAACTTGGCGCGCGCTTCCAGGCCGGTGGCGCGGTAGACGTCGAACGCCTGGTCGGCCAGTTCGCAGGCGCGCTGCAGGTCGGCGGCGCTTGCCAGACCGAAGGCCGGCTCGATTTCCACGTTGCGCGACGGATCGATCGCCTTCATCGTGCCTTCTTTGCCCAGGACCGCGCTGCGGCCGATAACCATTTCACCAGCAACTTGCATAATGACTCCTCAAAGTGTGAAAAGCGCGGACGAGCCGCGCTTGTTTTATATTTGTCGCCGCCGCAGGGATTACTGAGCGCCTTGTTTGCGGATCAGTTTATCCAGCATGTCGCATTCTTCCGCGGTCAGATCGGTCAGCGGCGCGCGCACTGGGCCCGCGTCGTGGCCCACCAGGCGTGCGCCCGCCTTCACGATACTCACTGCGTAGCCGGCCTTGCGGTTGCGGATCTCCAGGTATGGCAGGAAGAACTCGTCCAGCATGCGGTTTTGTTCGGCGTGGTTGTCCGACGCGACGGCACGGTAAAAGTCCATCGCCAGTTTCGGCATGAAGTTGAATACCGCCGACGAGTATACCGGAGTACCCAAAGCCTTGTACGCGGCCGCGTAAACTTCGGCGGTCGGCAGGCCGCCCAGGTAGCTGAAACGGTCGCCCATCTTGCGCCAGATCGAGACCATCAGCTCGATGTCGCCGACGCCGTCCTTGAAGCCGATCAGGTTCGGGCAGCGGTCGGCCAGCTTGGCCAGCGAGTCCGGGGTCAGGCGGCAGTTGGCGCGGTTGTAGACCACCACGCCCAGGTTGGTGGCCTTGCAGACTTCAGCCACGTGTTCGATCAGGCCGTCCTGGCTCGCTTCGGTCAGGTAGTGCGGCAGCAGCAGCAGGCCTTGCGCGCCAACGCGCTCGGCTTCCTTGGCGTAGGCGGCGGCCACGCGGGTCGGGCCGCCGACGCCTGCCAGGATCGGCACTTGGCCGGCGCAGGTGTCGACCGCGGTCTTGATGATGTCGGTGTATTCGTTGGCCGTCAGCGAGAAGAACTCGCCGGTGCCGCCGGCGGCGAACAGCGCGCTGGCGCCGTAGGGAGCCAGCCATTCCAGGCGCTCGATGTAGGTCGACTTGCGGAAGTTGCCTTCAGCGTCGAAGTCGGTGACCGGGAACGACAGCAGGCCGGAGGAAAGAATTTTTTTAAGGTCATTCGGTTGCATAAGGTCTCCAATAATCGACAGCTCAGGACGGGGGTTCGACAGCTTTGCGCCATCTGTTGTATGACATCGTACAACTATAAGCGCTTGTGAGCAAGCGATTTAGCGAAATCCGCCGAATCGCCCTGCTGTCGTGGTTTTTATGCCGGCTGGTCGGCGGCGAAGTTTTCTTGCGCGCGGCGCAGGCGCTCGCGGCTGTTGCTCAGGTGGGTACGCATGGCGGCGCGGGCCGCCTCGGCATCCTTGCGCAGGATGGCGTTGTAGATGTCGTCGTGCTCGCGGTTCAGGCGCTCCACGTACACGGCCGGATCGTCGTGCGCCAGCTGCGCCGAGTTGACGCGCGCGCGCGGGATGATGGCGTTGCCCAGGTCGCTGAGGATGTCGACGAAATAGCGGTTGCCGGTGGCCTGGGCGATCAGCAGGTGGAAGGCCACGTCCGACTCGACCGAGCCGGGACGGCCCTGCGCGGTTTGAATGCGCTTGAGCACGGCGCCCATCTGCTGCACCTGTTCCTCGGTGCGGCGGGTGGCCGCCAGCCAGGCCGCCTCGGTTTCCAGGCTGATGCGCAGCTCCAGGATGGCCAGCACGTCGCCGATGGTACGGATGGTGTCGGCCGAGATGCGCAGGTTGGCCGGCTGCGGCTCCAGCACAAAGGTGCCGATGCCGTGGCGGGTCTGCACCAGCCCGGCCGCCTGCAGGTGCGAGATGGCCTCGCGCACCACCGTGCGGCTCACGCCGTGCATCTCCATGATGACCGACTCGGTCGGCAGCTTCTCGCCCGGCTTGATCGTGCCGGCCTGGATGCTGCCGGTGAAGGCTTCGACCACGCCCTGGGCAAGGTTGCGGTGCTTCTTCTTCGGCACGAGGACGGTGGGAGCGGTCATGGTGGCAGCGGCGGTATGGTTCATGTTCTCTGATTGTTGTATGACGACTGTTAGCATACACGCTTCCGGCGTGTCGCACGATCCGCATATTGCCAGACTTTCGGCAATAATTGTGCCTTAGACATTATTTTTGGCGCGATTAGTGCCCGGAGCCTAGCTTGGAAACAACTCCAAACAACACTCAGGCCAGCAGCGCGGCGCTCATGGAGGCGGCCTCGTCGGAGGAATCGAACAGGATCTGGTCCAGCGCGGCGTTGTCGTCCACGAAGCCGGCCAGGCTGGCGTGCTCGCGCTGCGGGGCCAGCGGCGACGGCACGGGGGCCAGGTGCTTGGCGATCAGCAGCGTATCGCGCAGGCCCAGCGGGGGCGGCGTCAGCGTGGCGCCGCGCAGCGAGACGATGGCCTGGCTGACCGGCTCCGGGATCGCCATCTTCTTCATGATTTCGCGGGTGATGATTTCCTGCGCCGCGCCCATCCAGTCTTCCGGGTCGTCGAGCAGGCCGGGAATGTCGTCGGCGCGGGCCAGCAGGTAGAAGCCGCCGGCCTCGTGGACGATGCCGGCGAACAGCGCGGTATCGGCGTCGGTGCGGGTCAGCTTGCGGGCGATCACGTGGGCCAGCGCGGCCACGTGGGCCGAGTGGCGCCACAGTTGTTCGGCCTGGGCGCGCAGGGCGGCGTCACGGATGCGGCTGCCGAACTGGCGCACCACCATCGCCGCCGCCATCGTGTACAGGTTGCGGAAGCCGACCCGCTGCACCGCCGCACGCACGCTGGTGACGGGCGCGCCGCCGCGGTTGAACACCACCGCGTTGGCCAGCGCCACGGTGCGCGCGGCCAGCAGCGGCTCGCCCAGCACCTTGCGGATCACATCCTCGGTATCGCAATCGGGATCGGCCAGCGCCAGTTGCAGGCGCAGCGCGGCATTGACGCTCGTAGGAAAAACCAGCTCCCCTTTCGAAGCTTGAGCAACAATCTCGGCATAGTCTCGCAGTTTTTCCATGGAAACATTATACCGCGTTGGGGTCAGATACCGTCTTGAATGGCAAGCCCTTTCGATAAGTAATTAGGATCGAAAGGCTTGTCATTGTGTATCACCCCATAGATCAAGTGAGCCAGTTTGTGCATGACTGCACCGATCACGGCTTTCTGTGCCATGCCAGTCGCGGCAAGCCGCTCAGCGAATTGGCGCAGGATGGGGTTATGACGGCGCGCCACCAGGCTAGGCATATACAGCGCAGCGCGCAATGATGTATTGCCTGTTCGACTGATGGCCGTTCGTCCCCTCACTGAGCTTCCGGAGCTGCGTTGCTTGGGCGTTAGCCAAGGAAGGCGGCGAAGGCTTTCGCACTGCCAAAGCGGCGGATATCGCCCAAACTCCCCAATACTTTGGCCGCCGTGGTCATCCCTACGCCGGGGATTGTGTGAGCAACCCGCATCGTGCTTCAGGCCAGGATGGCGATCGATATGATCGTCGATGTCGCTTTCAAGCTTCTCAATTTCTTGCGCTGAGCCAGGTGATAGTGCTGCCGCACGCTGCACCACCTCGTCCATTCCACCGATGGCTAACGCCTCCAGCCGGTTCTCTTCCTGCTGGCGGATATCCTTCAAGGCTTGAACGCGCTGTGGTCCATGCCTGCAACTGGCGCTGTTCCAGCGGCGGCGGACTCCAGGGCGCAGGGCCGCATTGCTGCGCAGTAACGAGCGATCAGGCCGGCATCGATGGCATCGTTCTTGCTGCGAATATTCTCGCTGTGGCCAAAGCCTTTGATGCAGGCCGGACTCCACGCTCACCATCAGGCCGGCCTGGTGCAACGCAAGCGCCACCGGCTCGGAATACACCCCGGTCGCCTCCATGCAAACGTGCAAGGCCGATAACGGCACCTTGATTTGCCCAGCCAATCGAGCAGCGCTCGGTGACCTTCGATGGAGTTTCCAGCACCTTGGTCTTGGTTTTTCCGTTGACCAGCAGTGCAATATCTAATTTTCTCTACTGACATCAATACCTACTGCTGCGTATATCGCATCCATTTTTTGACCTTCCTCGTATGCAGGCTTACGCATTGACGCGATGGCCCAAGATACCGTTCGACTTATCAAATGAAACAGGCAGAGGCACCTATCTGACCCACGTGCTCCATGGCACTAAGTCTGATCAGCGTCACCCGCCCGGCCGCACTTACTTCGTTATTATCCGATGGAGATGCGGTACGCTCAATATGAAGCCTGATCTTGACGGCCGGCTCTTCCGTAGCGGCCGCTACGGAAGAGCCCGTGTCCGAATGTCAGACTTGACCCCAAATTGCTGGTGTTACAAGTGGGCGGCGATTTGCGGCAGCAGTTCGTCGAAGGTGCGGCCTTTGCCGTTTTCGCCGATGGCGTGCATCTTCCATTCGCCGTTGTGGCGGTACAGCTTGGCCATGATCTGCGCCGAGTGCGGTCCCTGCACCGACAGGTTGAAGCGCGCCACTTCCTGGCCGCCGCTGGCGTCCAGCAGGCGGCAGTAGGCGTTCTCCACCTGCGCGAAGGTCTGGCCGGTGAAGCTGTTCACCGTGAACACCAGGCTCTTGACCGTGGCCGGCACCGCGTTCAGGTCGACGTTGATCTGCTCGTCGTCACCGTCGCCGGCGCCGGTGCGGTTGTCGCCGGTGTGCTGGATGCTGCCATCCCTGCTCTTCAACTGGCGGAACCAGATCACGTCCACCGGCGCGCCGGATTCGTTGAACATCACGCACGAGGCGTCCAGGTCGACCGCTTCGGTCTTCGAGCCGAAGCCGAGGAAGCCCTTGCTCTTGATCGCGTCCCAACCCAGGCCCATGGTCACGCGGCCCAATGCGCCGCCCGATTCCTTGGCCAGCGAAATTTTCTGGCCCTTGCTTAAACTGACTGTCATCTTGAATCTCCTGTGAAGTTACTGCGCAACGCCGCGCTGCGCCCAGGCCTGGAACGCCGCGCCGTTGCGCGAGCAGATCAGGATCTTGCCCTGGCCGGAAAAACGCAGCACCATGCCTTCGCCGCTGGTCTGGCTGTTGACCAGATTGCTCAGAAAGCCGCTGTTGCCGCCGGTGGTGACCGAGATTTCGTAGCGCAGCGCGCTGTCCCATGCCACCACATGCGAGTTATCGATAATCACGTCGCGACCCGGCACGACGTCCAGCTGCGAGATTGAGCCGAAGCCCGATACCGCCACCTGGCCGACGCCCGCAGTCTCGGTGATGAAAAAGCCGCCGCTCTGCGCGAACAGCGCATTGCCCAGGCTTTGGGTACGCACCTTCAGCTCGACGCTGGAGGTGGCGGCGACGAAGGCGCCGTCGCTCAGCATGTACTGCCGCTGGCCGACATCAAGCACCTGCATCGCTCCGGGCAGGCGCGGTGCCAGCAGGCAATCGCCCTCGCCGCGCACCGCCTCGATGTGCTGCTGGAAGAAGGACTCGCCGTTGGCGAAGCGCCGCATCAGCGCCGCGCCGATGCCGCCGGTGACCTTGCCCTTCAAATCGAGCGCCGCTTCCATCATCACCATCGCATCCGACTCGCAGTAGATTTTTTCACCGTGAGCCAGCGAGACATGCAGGAAGGGATCGATGTCGCCGGTGATCGAAAATTTAGGCATGATTGAGTCCTCTCTTATTCCGTCAAATTAAACGCGCACGCCGAACGACGATGCCAACGGACCCAGGCCGCCCTTGAAGCCCTGGCCCACGGCCTTGAACTTCCAATCGGCGCCGTTGCGATACACCTCGCCGAAGATCATCGCCGATTCGGTCGAGCCGTCTTCGGACAAGTCGTAGCGGGCGATCTCGCCGTTGCCGGCGCCGTTGACGCAGCGGATGAAGGCCTTCTGCACCATGCCGAAGTTCTGGCGGCGCTCGTCGCCTTCGTGGATCGTCGCGCAGATGGCGATGCGTTCCACGTCGGCCGGCACCTTGGTCAGGTCGATGGTGACCGTTTCGTCGTCGCCATCGCCGGCGCCGGTGCGGTTGTCGCCGGAGTGGGTCACCGACTGGTCGGACGATTTCAGGTTGTTGTAGAAGATGAAGTCGTTGTCGGCGCGGACCTTGCCGTCCACCTTCAACAGGAAGGCCGAGCCGTCCAGGTCGAAGTCCTTGCCGTCGGTGTTGCGCACGTCCCAACCCAGGCCGACCACGATTTTCGACAGGCCTGGAGCTTCCTTGCTCAGATTAACGTTGCCGCCTTTTTGCAGACTGATTGCCATGATGTGATGCTCCTAAAAAGAGAACCGGACTTTGGGTGCTACAGGCGGCGGGCCGTGTCCGTAATTAACGGCCCGCCGAATTCTTGAATACGTTTACGCCGCGATGGCGATGGTGGCTTCCTGCTTGCGGCGGTGGCGCACCGAGGACCACAGCGAGGCGCCGATGAAGGCCACGCCTATCAGGCCGGTGAACAGTTCCGGGATATGGAACTTCATACTCGCCAACATGATCGCGGCCAGGATGCCGATCGCATAGTGCGCGCCGTGCTCCAGGAAGACGAATTCGTCGAGCGTGCCTTTCTTCACCAGGTACACCGTCAGCGAGCGGACGAACATCGCGCCTATCGCCAGGCCCAGCATGATGATCACGACGTCGGTGGTGATGGCGAACGCGCCGATCACGCCGTCGAAGCTGAACGAAGCATCGAGCACTTCCAGGTACAGGAAACCACCGATACCGCCCTTCTTGACCAGGTCACCGACATTGCTGCCTTCTTCTTCCTTCTCCAGCAGGTTGCTGACCGCGTCGACGCCGACGTAGATCAGGATGCCCCACAGGCCGGACACCAGCACCACCAGCTTCTGCGCTTCGCCTACCAGGCCCATGGAGCCCAGTAGGACAGCCAGCGCAATCATTACCGAGATCGAGGACACCTTGCCCAGCGAGCCGAGTTTCTTCTCGACGTTGCCCAGCCAGTGGACTTCTTTCTCGTCATCGAACAGGAAGTTCAGGAACACCAGCAGCAGGAACATGCCGCCGAATGCCGCCACTTCCGCGTGGTGATTCGTCAGGTGCATCGAGTACGTTTTCGGGTCGTTCAGCGCCAGGTGCCACACATCCATGATGCCGATGTCCGCAGCCACCGCCACGATCACCAGCGGGAACAGCAAGCGCATGCCGAACACCGCGATGATGATGCCGACGCCGAGGAACAGCTTCTGCCAGTAAGCGTCCCAGGTCTTGAGCACCGAGGCGTTGACCACCGCGTTATCGAACGACAGCGACACTTCCATCGCGGCCAGGATCGCGGCGATACCCACGGCGGACAAGGCGCCGCTCCATCCGGTCAGTTCGTAGCCCCACCAGCCCGCAGCCGCAAGGCAGAGGAACGTGACGAGGAAAGACACTTTGAAGTGCTTCATGTTTTTCTCTCTTGGTTGTAAATCGATGGGATGCAGTGTAGAGAACAAACGGTTTTTAAAAAATAGAAGATAATTGAAGTATTACTTCGTAAAAATAGAAGATCATGAAAACCAGCGGACTCAATTTCCGGCATCTTTACTTCTTCTGGATGGTGGCCAAGGAAGGCGGCGTCACGCGCGCGGCCGAGCGCCTCGGGCTCGCCGTGCAGACCATCAGCATGCAACTGGCATCGCTGGAACAATCGATCGGCAAGCAGCTGCTGGAGCCTCAGGGCCGGCGCCTGGTACCGACCGAGGCGGGCAAGCTGGCGCTCAGTTATTGCGACCAGATCTTCCTGCTGGGCGACCAGTTGCAGGACGCGCTGGACGAAGCGGAGGCGGACAAGATGCGCCTGACGGTCGGCATCTCGGACTCGCTGCCCAAGTTGATCGCCTACCGCCTGCTGCAGGCGACGCAGCAGCTGGAGCAGCGCGTGCGGCTGGTGTGCATGGAGAATGAGTTTGAATCGCTGCTGGCCGATCTGGCGCTGGGCAAGCTGGATGTGGTGCTGACCGACCGCGCGGTGCGCGCCGGCGGCAGCCTGAAGGTGTTCAGCCACTTGCTGGGCGAAAGCGACATGAAGCTGTACGGCGTGCACAAGCTGGCGCGCAAGTACCGGCGCAACTTCCCGGCCAGCCTGCACGGCGCGCCGCTGCTGCTACCGACCCGCAACAACGCGCTGCGCGGCCGCATCGACGCCTGGTTCGTGCAGCACCAGGTGCGGCCGGACATCGTCGGCGAGTTCGAGGACAACGCCATGCTGAACACCTTCGGCCGCAACGGCCTGGGGCTGTTCTTCGCGCCGTCGGCGCTGGCGCACGACATCGAGGAGCAGTTCGGCGCCGTGCTGGTGGGCGACGCGCCCGAGCTGCGCGAACAGTTCTACGCCATCTCCAACGCCCGCAAGATCACCCACCCGGCCATCGAGGCCATCCTGTCGGCAGTCCATAGCGGGCCCTTCGCCATCGCCGAATAGTTTAAGATAGCCGTTTTCACTACCTGGGCCGATGCCCGGACCCTATGCAAAACCTTCTGCTTGTCGTGCTCGCCGTTTTCCTGGTCGCGCTCAATGGATTCTTCGTGGCGGCCGAATTCGGCATCGTCACGCTGCGCAAGACGCGCGTGCGCGCCATCGCCAAGACGCAGGGGCTCAAGGGCCGCATCCTCGGCAAGGTGCACGGCGAACTGGACGCCTACCTGTCCGCCTGCCAGCTCGGCATCACGCTGGCCTCGCTGGGCCTGGGCTGGGTCGGCGAGCCGGCCTTCGCCGGCCTGCTGGAGCCGCTGCTGCACGCGGTCGGCGTCAGCTCGCCGGAAATCGTCCATGGCGTCGCCTTCGTGTTCGCCTTCTGCGTGATCTCCTTCCTGCACATCGTGGTCGGCGAGCTGGCGCCGAAGTCGCTGGCGATCCGCATGCCGGAAGCGATCGGCCTGTGGAGCGCGCTGCCGCTGTACGGCTTCTACTGGGCCATGTATCCCTTCATCTGGGTGCTCAACGCCAGCGCCAGCATGGTGCTGGGCCTGGCCGGCCTGGCCGGCAAGGGCGGCCACGACAGCCACTACTCGGTCGACGAGCTCAAGCTGATCCTGCGCACCAGCCAGCCGGGCGGCAAGTTCAACGAGGACGAGCGCAACATCCTGGCCCATTCGCTCGATTTCAGCAACCTGGCGGTGTCCGACCTGATGCGCCCGATTAACGAGGTGATCGGCCTGTACGCCAACCGTCCGCTCAACGACAACCTGCAGACCATGCTGCGCAACCGCTTCAGCCGCTATCCCTACTACGACAAGGATGGCGAGACGGTGCTGGGCGTGGTGCACCTGAAGGACCTGTTCTTCGCCCAGCAGTCCGGCAAACCGGTGACCGACCTGGTGCCCTTCCTGCGCCCGGTGGAGACGATTTCCGCCCGCACGCCGGCGCTGGAGCAGTTCCGCCGCTTCCGCGACGGCGCGCCGCACTTCGCGCTGATCGGCGAGAAGGGCAAGCGGCCGCTGGGCTTCATCACGCTCGACAACCTGCTGGGCGCGATGGTCGGCGAGATCCACGACGAGTTCCGCCTCAACGAGAACGACTGGCTCAAGCAGCCCGACGGCACGCTGGTCGGCAAGGCCAGCTTGCCTATCTTCTCGCTGGAGCGCACACTGGGTATCGATATCGAAAATGAAGAGCTGGGCCTGGAAGAGGTAGAATCCGTGGGCGGCCTGATCATGCTGAAGCTGGGCGACATCCCCAAGCAGGGACAACGCATCAGCTTCCGCAATTTCGACATCGTCGCGAAAAAAATGAACGGCCCGCGCATCCTGCTGGTCAAGGTCATCCCCAAGGATGACACCGAGGACAACGCGGACCAGGACTAACCTGCCAGGAGGCGCCGTGTTCGGCCGTCTGATCCTTTGCTGTGCCCTGCTCTGCCCCGCCGCCCCAGGCGTGGCGGCGCCGCGCGGCGGTTGCGACCACCTGCGCGTGGCCTTCTACGAGGACGGCGCGCTGTTCTACCGCACCGCCGGCGGCGGCTGGACCGGCATCGACAAGGATGTGGTCGACGAGCTGGCCCGCCGGCTCGATTGCAAGCTCGATGTCAGCGTCGACTCCAGGGTGCGCATCTGGGCCGGGCTGGCCAACGGCAACGTTGACATATCGGTATCCGCCATTCCGCTGCCGGAACGCGAAAAAATCGGCCGCTTCGTGCCCTACATGATGGACCGTAATTTCGTCCTGCTGCACAAGGGGCTCGGCGCGCGCCTGAACGGCATGGACAGTTTTCTGGCCGATCCCCAATACAAAATCGCCGTGGTCAAGAGCTATAAGCACGGCCGCGCCTATGAGGCGTGGCTGGCCAAGCTGCGGGAACAGGGCCGCGTGTACGAGACACCCGACCACGTGTCGATGATGCGGCTGTTCAAACTGGGCCGCGTGGACGCCGTCATGGTCACGCCCACCAGCTGGTATCCGCTGGTCAAGCAGGAGCAGCTGGCCGGCACCTACAGCGTGATGGATTGGGCGCCGCGCGAGAACATGGTGTCGGGGCTGGTGCTGTCGCGCCGCAGCGTCGACGAGGTCACCGTGGAGCGCTTCCGCCAGGCCGTGCGGGCGATGCGCGAGGACGGCACGCTGCGCCGCATCTTCGAGCGCCACACGGACGCCGAGCGCGCCGCGCAGATGATCAACTTCTAGGCGGCTTCGCCGGTCCAGTTGCGCAGCAGGCCCAGGCCCACGGCCAGCAGGGTCGGGCCGATGAACAGGCCGACGAAGCCGAACGCCAGCACGCCGCCCATCACGCCCAGCAGCACCAGGATGAACGGCAGGCTGCTGCCCCGGCTGATCAGCATGGGCTTGACCACGTTGTCGACGCCGCTGATCACGAAGAAGCCCCACACCAGCATGAACACGCCCCAGCCGGTACTGCCCTCGCTGAACAGCCAGGCCGCCGCGCCGCCCCAGATCAGCGGCGGGCCGACCGGGATCAGCGACAGCAGGAAGGTGGCCACCGACAACAGCGCCACGGCCGGCACGCCGGCGATCAGGAAGCCGACGGCGGCCACGCCGGCCTGCGCCAGCGCCGTGCCCAGCAGGCCGTACATGACGCCGCGCACGGTGCGGCTGACGGTGTCGGCCACGGCCGCGCCCTGCTCGCCGATCAGCTTGTCCAGGCCGGTGGCCAGCGCCGCCAGCAAGGTTTCGCCGTCGCGGTACAGGAAGAAGCTGACGAACACGGCCAGGCTGACCTGCGCCACGCCGCTGCCCAGCACCATGCCGCCGCCCAGCAGGAAGCGGCGCGCCGGCTCCAGCAGGTTCCTGGCGACGTTGAGCAATTCCTCGCGGCTGCCCAGCAGCTTGCGCAGGTAGGTGTCGGCCGCCTCGCCCACCAGCGGGAATTCCTTCAGCCAGGCCGGCGGCACCAGCGTGCCGCTGCCCAGGCTGGCCTTGATCTGTTCATAGAATTCGGTGGCATTGTCGGCAATGTTCCAGGTGACCAGCGCCAGCGGCACGATGATCAGCACGGTCAGGCCGGCGCTCATGGTGGCGGCGGCCAGCCAGCGGCGCTGCTTGCAGCGCGCCAGCAGCCGCAGGTACAGCGGCCAGCTGGAGATGGTGATGGCTGCGGCGAACAGGATGGCGGCCAGGAAGGGCCGCAGCACGGTCAGGCAGCCGATCACCAGCAGGACGATGGCGGCGAGCCGGGTGTAGGGCTGGAAGCGCGGATGCATGCGCGCGCCGTCAGGGCTGGGCCAGCAGCAGCTTCAGGTCGTGCACGATGGGCGCCGGGCCCTGGCCGGCGCGCACCAGCAGGCGGATCTTGCCCTGCTTGTCGAACACGTAGCTGGCGGCGGTGTGGTCCATCGAGTAGCTGCCCGGCGTCTTGCCCGGCACCTTGGCGTAGTACACCTTGAACTCCTTGCCGACGGCGGCGGTCTGCTCGGCCGTGCCGTACAGGCCCAGGAAGCGCTTGTCGAAGGCCGGCACGTATTCGGCCAGCAGCTGCTGCGTGTCGCGCTCGGGGTCGACGGTGACGAACAGCACCTGCACCTGCTCGGCCTGCGGGCCCAGCTCCTTCATCGCGGCCGACATCTCGGCCATCGTGGTCGGGCACACGTCCGGACACTGGGTATAGCCGAAGAACATCAGCACGACCTTGCCCTTGAAGTCGGCCAGCGTGCGCGGCTTGCCGTTGTGGTCGGTCAGCGCGAAGTCCTTGGCGTACGGCAGGCCGGTCAGGTCGGTGTTGGTGAATTCCAGGCGCGGCGCGGCGGGCCTGCGCTCGCAGGCGGCCAACAGAACGGACAAGGCCATCAGGCCGACAGCGAGCAGTTTTTTCATCAGAATTTATAGTAATGGTCCACCAGCAGCGCCACGAACAGCAGCGACAGGTAGATGATCGACCAGGTGAAGGCCTTGCGGGCGATCAGGTCGGTGTAGTGGCGGTAGATTTTCCAGGCGTGGTGCAGGAACACGGCGTTCAGGACGACGGCGCTGGCCAGGTAGATCAGGCCGCTCATGTGCACGGCGTACGGCAGCAAGGTGGTGGCGGCCAGCGCGATCGAGTACAGCCAGACGTGGAACTGCGTGAACTGCATGCCGTGCGTGACCGGCAGCATCGGCAGGCCGGATTTGGCGTAGTCGTCGCGGCGGTACATGGCCAGCGCCCAGAAGTGCGGCGGCGTCCAGACGAAGATGATCAGCACCAGCAGCCAGGCCTGCATCGGCACGTCGTTGGCGACCGCGGCCCAGCCCAGCGCGGGCGGCATCGCGCCCGACAGGCCGCCGATGACGATGTTCTGCGGCGTGGCCGGCTTCAGGATCATGGTGTAGATGATGGCGTAGCCGACGAAGGTGACGAAGGTCAGCCACATCGTCAGCGGGTTCACCAGCGCGTACAGTATCCACATGCCGGCGCCGCCGATGACGGTGGCGAACACCACGGTCTGCATGACGCTGATGTCGCCCATGGCCATCGGGCGGCGGGCGGTGCGCGCCATGCGGGCGTCGATCTCGCGCTCGGCCAGGCAGTTGACGGCGAAGGCCGCGCCGGCCAGCAGCCAGATGCCGACCGTGGCGGCCACCAGCAGGCGCCAGTCCGGCATGCCGTCGCTGGCGAGGAACATGCCGATCACGGCGCAAAAGACGGCCAGCTGGGTGACGCGGGGCTTGGTCAGCGCCCAGTATTGCGAGGCGCGGCTGACGGATTTGGTGGTGGCGGTGTGTGTGGTCATTAGCGATGCGTAGTGTGCAGGGATGCTGCGCCAGAGACTGCCTTTTTGGCAAGATCGTACTGGTACTTAGCCTTGTAGTTTAACATGGTCAGCAAAAGCACCAGCAGCGCCGCACCGGCGTTGTGCAGCACCGCGATCGCCAGCGGGAAGCTGAGGTAGATGGTGGCGACGCCGGTGGCGATCTGCGCGCCCAAGGTCATCGCCAGGTAGCGGGCGGTCTTGTGCAGCGCCGAGTGCTCCCACGCGCGCCAGGCCGTGTAGCCGGCCACCAGCGCCACCAGCAGGCCGAAGTTGCGATGCACCCAGTGAATGGCCGTCAGCGCGGAGAACGGCAGGTAGTGGCCGGCCGCTGTCTTGCCCAGCTCGCGCCACAGGGTGAAGCCGTGTTCGAAGTCCATGTCCGGCACCAGCTTGCCGCCGCACAGCGGGAAGTCGGTGCAGGCCAGCGTGGCGTAGTTGGTGCTGGTCCAGCCGCCCAGCGCCAGTTGCGCCAGCAGCAGCACGGCCGAGGCGGCGGCCAGCAGGCGGATGTTGCGCATCGCCGGCGGCGAGGCCGTCACCGTGCGCGTCGGCGCGATCAGCTGGTTCTGGCGGCCGCCGAACCAGGCCAGCAAGGCCAGCAGGCTCATGCCCAGCAGCAGGTGGATGGTGACGATCACCGGTTGCAGCTTGAGCGTAACGGTCCATGCGCCGAACGCGCCCTGCACGCACACGCACAGGAAGGCAGCGGTCGGCAGCGCCGGCGCGTACTCGGTGCGCCGGGTCTTGAGCCAGCGGTACCAGGCCTGCGCCATCAGGGCCATGGTCAGCAGGCCGATGGTCATCGCCAGGTAGCGGTGGATCATCTCGATCCACGCCTTGAGCACGGTCACCGGACCGGTCGGTAGCAGCGTCTCGGCCGCCGTGATCTGCTCGTGCGCCAGGAAGGGATTGGCGGCGCCGTAGCAGCCCGGCCAGTCCGGGCAGCCGAGGCCGGAGTCGGTCAGGCGCGTGAAGGCGCCGAACACGATCAGGTCGAAGGTGATGAAGACGCACACCCAGACCAGCTTGCGGTATTTGTTGGCGTCGGACGAGGTCCACACCAGCGACAGCGGCAACAGCGCGATCAGCACGGCCGTCACGGCCATTTGGGCGAGAGTGAGGTGCATGATGTCAGCCTATCGCGGAAGCCTTCAGCAGCTTGCTGATGTCCTTGTGGACTTTCTTCACCTTCTCGGTGTCGCTGGAGACCGCGCCTTTCGGGAAGCGCATCATCAGGTTGCCCAGCGGGTCGATCAGGTAGACGTGGTCGGCGGCGCGGTCGCCGGCGCCCTGCTCCAGCGGCAGCCATTGCTCGACCATGGCGGCCGGCGCGCGCAGCATGCGGGTGCCGTCGTTGACGCGCATGAGCAGCGTGTCGAGCGGCTGGTCGTCGGTGATCAGCCACACGCGCTCGATGCGCTCCATCTCCTTGCCCTGCATGGTGCGCAGCTGGCGCATGGCGAACAGCTGGTCCTGGCAATCCTGCTTGCAGTCGGACGGGCCGACCTTGAGCATGATCCACTTGCCCTTGTAGTTCTCCAGCGTGGCCGGCTTGCCGTCCAGCGTGGTGCTGGCCATGGCCGGGATCGGATGGTCGCGCGGATCGATCAGCGCGCCGTAGTTGGTCACGCCGCCCTTGGGCTTGATGACGTAATACGTGAGATAGGAACCCACCAGCGGCGCGGCGCACACGGCCAGCACCAGCAACAATTTCCAGCGTCCACGACCTTGATTACTTTTGTTTTCCACGTCTGAATCCGTTCACCACAAAGAAGATAACAGCCATCGCCGACAGTGCGTACCACTGGAAGGCGTAGCCCTGATGTTTTTCCACGCCCAGCGCCGGCGCCGGCCAGTCGCGCACCATGCGCGTATCGTCGCCGGACGGCTTGGCCGGGCCGGCCTGTTCGATCACGAAGGGCTGCATGGTCAGGCCGCTGTCCCTGGCCACCTGCAGCGGATCGGCGTTCTGCACGATGATGCCGGGCGTCAGCGGCGGCGCCTTGCCCAGCTCCATCACATGGCCGGCGTCGATGCGCGCCATGCCCTCCAGCGTGACCGGGCCGGACGGCGTGGCGTAGGCCGGCAGCTTGGCGCGGTCGGCCGGGTCGCGCGGCAGCCAGCCGCGCGCCACCAGCACGTGCATGCCCGATCCCGCGATTTTAAACGGCATCAGCAAATAAAACCCGGAGCGGCCGGCCGACGGGCGGTTGTCCAGGTACAGCGGCCAGTTGGCGACGAATTCGCCGGTGACGGCCACGCGGCGGAATTCCACCGCCTCGGCCGCCAGCGGCGCGCCGTCCAGCACCACGGGCGCGCTGGCGTTGCCCTGGGCCAGCTTGGCCTGGAGCACCAGCTTTTGCGCCGCGCGGCGCTCCTGCCAGTTGCCCAGCTGGATGCCCAGCGTGACCACCAGCACGGTCGCCACGAAAGGGATCAGTTTAAAACGGAACGCAATACCCATTACAATGGAACCTTCATCAATTCACTCCCCCTGCCACGCCATGAAAATTGCTGTCGCCATCGCGTTCATCCTGATCATCGGCAGCCTGGCTTCCGCGTTCTTCTTCCTGATGCGCGACAAGGGCAAGAGCAACAACACCGTGCGCGCGCTGGCGGTGCGGGTCGGCCTGTCGATCGCGCTGTTCATCGCGCTGCTGGTCGCGTACAAGCTGGGCTACATCCAGCCCACCGGCATACGCAGCTAACAAAGCAGCTAATAAAAAAGCCGCATCCGGTGTCGACCCGATGCGGCTTTTTCTTCAGCGCCGCAGCGGCATCGCTGCGGCATTATAGCCCCGTTACAGCCAGTACACGACCACGTACAGGCCCAGCCAGACCACGTCCACAAAGTGCCAGTACCAGGCCGCGCCTTCGAAGGCGAAGTGGTGGTCGGGCGTGAAGTGGCCGCGCAGCACGCGGTACAGCACCACCGACAGCATGATCGCGCCCATCGTCACGTGGAAGCCGTGGAATCCGGTCAGCATGAAGAAGGTCGAGCCGTAGATGCCCGAGGTCAGCTTCAGGTTCAGTTCGGTGTACGCGTGGTGGTATTCGAAGGCCTGGAAGCCCATGAAGATCGCGCCCAGGGCGATGGTGGCGAACAGCCAGAACGCGGTCTGCGCACGGTGGCCGGCGCGCAGCGCATGGTGCGAGATGGTCAAGGTCAGGCCCGAGGTCAGCAGCAGCGCGGTGTTGATGGTCGGAATCGGGAACGGACCCATGGTCTTGAATTCCTGCACCGTGCCGGCGGGACCGGTGTTGCCCCAGTGCGCGGCGAAGTCCGGCCAGATGAATTTGTGGTCCAGGTCGCCCAGCCACGGCATCGAGATCGAACGGGCGTAGAACAGCGCGCCGAAGAAGGCGCCGAAGAACATCACCTCCGAGAAGATGAACCAGGCCATCGACCAGCGGTAGGAATGGTCGACGCGCTGGCCGTACTGGCCCGCCTCGGATTCCTTGATGGCGTCGCCGAACCAGAAATACAGCACCGAAATGATGGCGGCCAGACCCACGAAGTTCACGATCGGACCCCACGACAAGTCATTGACCCAGGCCGAAGCGCCGATCATGGTGGTCAGCAGGGACATGCCTGCCAGCAGCGGCCATTTGGATGGACCAGGCACGAAGTAGTACGGTGCCGCGGCGTTTTGTGAACTCATCTTCATCTCCCTAAATTTATTTTGAAACTACAACCTTAACGATAGTGATCAGCAGTCCAATAAAACACGCCACGCCGATCAAGGCCGCGATGATGATGTGCACCGGATTCAGCTTGGCCGAATCGGTATCGAAATCGCTCTTGCGGCGCAGGCCGAAGAACGACCAGAACACCGCTTTCATCGAATACATGAACGACGCTTGCTTCTTGTTCTCTTCCATGGCGCCCCCTTACCTGGCCGCGGTCTTGGGCTTGTCCAGACCGCCCACCTCGAAGAAGGTGTACGACAGCGTGATGGTCTTCACGTCCTTCGGCAACGCCGGGTCGATGAAGAACACCACCGGCATCTGCCGCGCCTCGTTCGGCTTCATGGTCTGCTGCTTGAAGCAGAAACACTCGACCTTCTTGAAATGCGGCATCGCGCTTTGCGGCGCGTAGCTCGGGATGGCCTGCGCGCTGACCTCGCGGTTCTGGGTGTTGACCACCTCGTACATAACCGTCGCCAGCTCGCCCGGATGCACGCTCATGCTGTGCGTCACGGGGCGGAAACGCCACGGGCCCTGGGCGTTGCCATCGAACTCGATGGTCACGCTGCGCGTCTTGTCGATCTGCGTGTTGGCGTCGACGCTGACCGTGCCGTCCTTCTGGGTCAGCACGTTGATGCCCAGCGCCTCGCAGATCTGGCGGTAGAACGGGTTGAGCGCGTACGCGAACCCGAACATCAGCACCGCCACCACGATCAGCTTGCCCAGCAAGGTGCGGTTCAAGCCGCCTGTTTCCCGGTCGTCGCTCACGTCAGCTCAGCCACATCCGCTTGACAAACACGGACAGGAAAAAGAACAGGGCCACGCCGGCCAACAGCAGGCCGGTCCTTGCGTTATTCGGCTTCTTCTGTTCGCCCATGATCATTTGAACTGCGGTGGCGTTTCGAAGGTGTGGAACGGCGCCGGCGACGGCACGGTCCACTCCAGACCCTCTGCGCCATCCCATGGCTTGGCTTCGGCTTTCTTGCCGCCACGGATGGTCGGCAGGATCACGAAGAACAGGAAGAACACCTGCGACAGGCCGAAACCGAAGGCGCCGATGGACGCGATCATGTTGAAGTCCGTGAACTGCGCCGAGTAGTCGGCGTAGCGGCGCGGCATGCCGGCCAGGCCCAGGAAGTGCATCGGGAAGAAGGTGATGTTGAAGGTGATCAGCGACAGCCAGAAGTGGGTCTTGCCCATCGCTTCGTTGTACATGTGGCCGGTCCATTTCGGCGACCAGTAGTAGAAGCCTGCGAACAGCGCGAACAGCGAACCCGCCACCAGCACGTAGTGGAAGTGCGCCACCACGTAGTAGGTGTCCTGCAGCTGGATGTCGATCGGGGTCACGGCCAGGATCAGGCCGGTGAAGCCGCCGATGGTGAACACGAAGATGAAGCCCACGGCGAACAGCATCGGGGTTTCAAAGGTCATCGAACCCTTCCACATGGTGGCGATCCAGTTGAACACCTTGACGCCGGTCGGCACGGCGATCAGCATGGTCGCGTACATGAAGAACAGCTGCGAGGTCACCGGCATGCCGGTGGTGAACATGTGGTGGGCCCAGACGATGAACGACAGGATGGCGATCGACGCGGTGGCGTACACCATCGAGGCGTAGCCGAACAGCTGCTTGCGGGCGAAGGCCGGCAGGATCTGCGAGACGATGCCGAAGGCCGGCAGGATCATGATGTAGACCTCGGGGTGGCCGAAGAACCAGAAGATGTGCTGGTACATGACCGGGTCGCCGCCGCCGGCGGCGTTGAAGAACGAGGTGCCGAAGTGGCGGTCGGTCAGCGTCATGGTGATGGCGCCGGCCAGCACAGGCATCACGGCGATCAGCAGGTAGGCGGTGATCAGCCAGGTCCAGCAGAACATCGGCATCTTCATCAAGGTCATGCCGGGAGCGCGCATGTTGAGGATGGTGACGATGATGTTGATCGAGCCCATGATCGACGAGGCGCCCATCAGGTGCATCGCGAAGATCGCCATGTCCATGCCGGGGCCCATCTGGGTCGACAGCGGCGCGTACAGCGTCCAGCCGGCCGCGGTGGCGCCGCCGGGAACCAGGAACGAGGTCGCCAGCAGGATGGCCGCCGGTGGCAGCAGCCAGAACGAGAAGTTGTTCATGCGGGCGAAGGCCATGTCGGACGCGCCGATCTGCAGCGGGATCATCCAGTTGGCGAAACCGACGAAGGCCGGCATGATGGCGCCGAACACCATCACCAGGCCGTGCATGGTGGTGAGCTGGTTGAAGAACTCGGGCTGGAAGAACTGCAGGCCCGGCTTGAACAGCTCGGTGCGGATCATCAGCGCCAGCACGCCGCCGGACAGCAGCATGATGAAGGAGAACCACAGGTACAGCGTACCGATGTCTTTGTGATTGGTGGCGAACAACCAGCGCGACAGACCATGGGGATGGTCGTGAGCGTGATCGTGATCGTGTGCGTGATCCAAGGTGCTTGTGCTCATTTGTAACGCTCCTGATTACTTACGTGCAGCCACAACTTCGGCTGGTTGAACGATGTTTTCGGCGGCCTTGTTCGACCAGCTGTTACGGGTGTAGGTGATGACAGCCGCAATATCCGTATCCGACAGTTGCTTCCACGACGGCATTTCCGAAGCGCCGTACTTGCCGGTCTTCTTGCCATGCAGCAGAACGTTGATCTGTTCCGCCTTGGGACCATTGACCACTTCCGAACCGTCCAGCGGTGCGAACGCGCCTGGCACGCCCTTGCCGTTGGCCTGGTGGCAGGCCACGCAGTTGGTCGAGTAGACTTTCTCGCCCTTGGTTTTCAGCTCGTCGATGGTCCAGCTCTTGGTCGGATCGTCGGCCAGCGCGGCCATTTCTTTTTTCTTGCCGTCGACCCAGGTCTTGTACTCGTCGTCATTGACCACGCGCACCACGATCGGCATGAAGGCGTGTTCCTTGCCGCACAGTTCGGAGCAGTAGCCGCGATAGGTGCCGGTGTGCTCGGCCTTGAACCAGGTGTCGCGCACGAAGCCGGGAATCGCGTCCTGCTTGACGCCGAAGGCCGGGATCGACCACGAGTGGATCACGTCGTTGGCGGTGGTGACCAGACGGATTTTTTTATTGACAGGAACGACGACTTCATTGTCGACTTCCATCAGGTAGTTGTCGCCGCGTTTCTCGGTCGGCTCGAAGCCGGGCGAGCCCACTTGCGCGCGCGGGGTCGACAGGTTGGACAGGAAGGAAATGCCCTCGCCGTCGCCCTTCAGGTAGTCGTAGCCCCACTTCCACTGCATGCCGGTGACCTTGATGGTGATGTCGGCGTTGGAGGTGTCCTTCATGCCGACCACGGTGCGGGTGGCGGGCAGCGCCATGCCGATGACGATCAGGAAGGGCACGACGGTCCAGGCGATTTCAACCGCGGTGGATTCGTGGAAGGTGGCCGGCTTGTGGCCCAGCGACTTGCGGTGCTTGAAGATGGAGTAGAACATCACGCCGAACACGCCGACGAAGATGACCAGGCAGACCAGCATCATCCAGGTGTGCAGGCTGTAGATTTCGGATGCGATCTGGGTCGCCGGAGGTTGCAGATTGAGCTCGCCGGCGACGGGGCCGCCGGTGCCGCCGGTCGCCGCAGTGTAGGTACCTGCCGCGGATGCCGCCTTGTCAGCCGCCCACGCTGGGATACTTGCCGCCGTTACCGACAGCCCGAGCATCAACGATTGAAGTCGCTTCGCATGTTTCATGTTTTCCCCAACCACCCAAGAAATTAAAATATTTTTTTAACGACTCCGGATTTCGGTGAACTGAACCGGCGCCGCGCTCCTTAAACAACTTCAGGCCCCATGCCAGCCTCGTCCGAAAAATTCTTCGCGACGCGACCCCGGCGGGACCTTGAGGCTTGCCGCTTCATCCCCAGATACTGCCCAGGGACAACGCGAAAGCCTGATTCTGCTTAATTCAACTGCTCGTTCGTGCTCGTCCTTGCCTGCCTGTCGCTCCGTTTGCTGATTTATAGCTGGCGGCGTGATCTGCTGGCAAAATTAGTGAATGATTATATATAACAAAAACGATCCACATCAAGAAATAATCCAAATCACAACTATGGCGTAGCCCGGGGCGCCACAGTGCGCCCGCAAACCCGCTACTGGCGCGGCTTTCGTGGTAAATCGAAACGGATGATGGCCTCGCCCTTGGAGGTCGTTTTGGGCGCCGGACGGAAGGCGTGGCCGTAAATCACCTCGAAAGTCAGGCCCAGCTTGCCGTCCGCGCGGCGGTTTTTCTCCAGCGTGTCGAGCATGCGGCGCCACGCCAGCTTGCCCATCAGGCCGCGCCGCAGCGTGCCCAGCGGGTTGCCGCCCAGCGCGCGCACGTCGGCCAGCAGCGCCTGCGGCGTGTCGTAGGTGACGGTGATGACCTCCATGTCCAGCACCGGCGTCGAAAAGCCCGCCTCCACCAGCTGGTCGCCGAAATCGTGCATGTCGACGAAGGGCAGCGCGTGCGGGGCCAGGTCGGCCTCGGCGAAGGCGGCGCGCAGCTCGCGGAAGGTGTCCGGACCGAAGCAGGAGAACATCAGCAGGCTGTTCACGCGCAGCACGCGGCGCCACTCGGCGAACACGCGGTCCGGCTGCGGATGCCAGTGCAGCGCCAGGTTGGACCAGACCAGGTCCACCGAATGCGGGCCCAGCGGCAGTTCGGCGAAATCGCCGCACAGCGTGTCGATGCCGGTCTTGGCCGGCAGCAGCTTGCTCAGCAGCTGGTTCAGCGACGATGACTTGGCGGCGGGACCCTGGGCGGCGCGCGCCATGGCCTCGGCCGCGTCGATGCCGACGATGTGGGCGGCGGGATAGGATTTTTGCAATAGTGCGAGATCGGCACCGGCGCCGCAGCCGGCGTCCAGCACGCGCTGGGGCGCGAGCTTGATCAGCTCCAGGCGGTCGAACATGCGCGAGGCGATTTCGCGGCGCAGGAAATCGGACGGCGCGACGCGCTCGGGGCGGCAGAACAGCGCGCGCACGCGCACCTGGTCGATCGGGGCGCTCAGTTTAGGGGGTTTTGCAGGGACTTCCATGATGTCGTTCGGTGTAGTGCGATAATGTCGGCAGTGTACATGGTTGAACGCAAACGCGTCCTGGAGCGTCGATGCTGGCTACCCCGACAATCGGCACAATGCGCGCCCTGCTCCATCGCGGCGGCGCGGCCTTGTTGCGCGGCGTGTTGCCGGCCTCGTGCGCGTTGTGCGCGGCCGGGGGCGACGAATTGCTGTGCCAGGACTGCGCCGCGCAGTTCTTCGGCGTTGCCGCCGTGCGCTGTCCGCGCTGCGCCAATCCCTTGCCGGACTCGGCGCGGGGCCAGCTGTGCGGCGCTTGCCGCGCCGAGCCGCCAGCCTTCGACGTCACGCTGGTCGCGGCCGACTACGCCATGCCGCTGGACCAGTTGGTGCTGCAATTGAAATTCGGCCACCGCCTCGCATTGGCGACATTGTTCGCCCGCCTGCTGCGCGACGCCGTCCTGCAGCAGCCCGGCTTCACCTTGCCCGCCCTGCTCTGTCCGGTGCCGCTGGGGCCGCGCCGGCTGGCCGAACGCGGCTACAATCAGGCCCTGGAGATCGCGCGGCCATTGGCGCGCAGCCTGGGCGTGGCGTTGCATCCTCGGCTGGCCTGCCGGGTGCAGGAGACGGCGGCGCAAAGCAGCGTCACGCCGGAGCGGCGGCGGCACAACATCGCCGGCGCGTTCGCGATCCCGGACATGGCGCTGGTGCAGGGGCGCCACATCGGCGTGGTCGACGACGTGATGACCAGCGGCGCCACCCTGAACGAACTGGCGGCAACACTGAAGCGCCACGGCGCGGCGCAGGTGAGCAACCTGGTGTTCGCGCGCACGCCGCCGCATTGAATTTGATAGAGGAGAATTGTTTTGTTTCACGTCGTACTAGTCCAACCTGAAATTCCACCGAACACCGGCAACGTGATCCGGCTGTGCGCCAACACCGGCGCGCAGCTGCACCTGATCGAGCCGCTGGGCTTCCCGCTGGAAGACTCCAAGCTCAAGCGCGCCGGCCTGGACTATCACGAATACGCGAAGATGAAAGTCCACCCGGACTGGCAAGCCTTCCTGGCCGAAGTGCAGCCGGATCCGTCCCGCATGTTCGCCATGACCACGCACGGCTCCTCGCCGTTCGCCGACGCCGCCTTCAAGCCGGGCGACGTGTTCGTGTTCGGCTCGGAGACGCGCGGCCTCGATCCAGCCTTCCGCGAAACGTTCCCGCCGGCCCAGCGCATCCGTTTGCCGATGCGTCCCAACAACCGCAGCCTGAACCTGTCGAACACGGTGGCGGTGGTGGTGTTCGAAGCGTGGCGCCAAAACGGCTACGCTGGCGGCGCATAATTTTTAGCGGAAATACAGCAGGCGGGTGAAGAAGGTGTGGTCCGATTCCAGCCACATCAGCCAGGCCAGCACCAGCAGGCACGCCGGCGGCGCCAGCACCACGTAGATCAGCGCCGCCCGCTCCCAGCGCAGGTGCATGAACACGGCCACGATCAGCCCGGCCTTGGCCACCATCAGCAGCAGGATCAACATCCAGCGCAGATACCCCTCGACGTGGAAGAAGTCCACCAGGTAGGAGAACGTGCTGAGCACGAACAGCAGCAGCCAGACCTTCAGGTACAGGCCGATCAGATGGGTGGCGGCTTGCATGGCGGCTCCTACCAGAGATAAAACAGGGCGAAGATGAACACCCACACGAGGTCGACGAAGTGCCAGTACAGGCCGGCGATCTCGACGATGTCGTAGTTGCCGCCGTGCTCGTAGTGCCCGCGCAGCACGCGCCGCGCGACAATGCCCAGGTAGATCACGCCGGCCGTCACGTGCAGGCCGTGGAAGCCGGTGATCATGAAGAAGCAGGCGCCGAACTGCGCCGCGCCGTCGGGATTGGTCCATGGCCGCACGCCTTCCGCGATCAGCTTGCTCCACTCGAAGGCCTGCATGCACACGAAGGTCGCGCCCAGCGCGGCGGTCAGCAGCATCAGCGCGGCGCAACGGGCGCGCTCGCGCCGGTAGGCGTAGTTGACCGCCATCGCCATCGTGCCGCTGCTGGTGATCAGGACGAAGGTCATGATGGCGATCAGGATCAGCGGCAGCCTGGCGCCGCCGATGGTCAGCGCGAACACTTCGCTGGGGTTGGGCCAGACGGCCGTGGTGGCGACGCGCACCGACATGTAGCCGGTCAGGAAGCTGCCGAAGATGAAGGTGTCGCTGAGCAGGAAGATCCACATCATCGCCTTGCCCCACGGGACGCGGAAGGCGGCGCGGTCGCCCGACCAGTCCGCCACCATGCCCTGCCAGCCGGCCGTCGCTTCAGGTTTGTTCATGGTCCGCCTCCACAGATCTGGTCGACCAGCGCCGGCGTCACGCCGAACAGCAGGCCGAACATGGCCAGCCACAAGGCCAGCAAGAAATGCCAGTAGCGCGCGCACAACTGCACGGTCACGCCGTCGCGCCCGAGGTCGCGGTATGCCCAGCCGGCGGCCGCCAGCCCTCCGACAACGTGCAGGCCGTGCAGGCCGGTGATCAGGTAAAAGAAGCTGTTGGCGGGATTGGCGTCCAGCGTGAGCCTGGCGACGTCCATGGCCCGCCAGGCCCACAGCTGCGACGCCAGGAAGGCCAGCGAAAAGGCGCAGGCCACGACACAGGCCGCACGCACCGCCCTCGCCCCACGGACCCGCGCGGCGCGCTGCCAGGCCCCGCTGGCGGCGACCAGCAGCCCGGTGCTCAGCCAAAGCTGCGCCGGAACGAAAGGCAGCGGGCGCCAGTCGGACGCCGACATGCGTATCACGTAGGCGCTGCCGAACAGGAAGAACAGCATGCCGACCACGCCCATGAACACCCACAGGCCGGTGCGCCGCCGCAGCGTGTCGGCATGATCGCCCACGAGGTGGAGGCCGGGATTCATGGCGCCTCTCCGCGTGCCGGCTCGGCCGGGCGGACCTGGTCAGGTGGCTGGTCTTGCGGCAGATAGTCGCTGTCGCCTTCCTGCAGGCCGTACTCGTAGGCGCCGCGATACACCACCGGCGTGCGCTCGCCCCAGTTGCCGTGCACCGGCGGCGTCTGCGGCGTGTGCCACTCCAGGCTGGCCGCGCGCCACGGGTTGCCGCCCGCCTCGCGCCCACGCACCGCACTCCACCACAGGTTCAGCACGAACATCAGTTGCGTCGCGCCCACCACCAGCGCGACGATGGTGATGAACGCGTTCAGCGCCTGCGCCGAATCGGGGATGAAGGCGTAATGGTCGTAGGCGTAGTAGCGCCTCGGCATGCCGAGCAAACCCAGATAGTGCATCGGGAAGAAGATCAGGTAGGTGCCGACAAAAGTGATCCAGAAATGCACCCGCCCCAGCATCACGTCGTACATGCGCCCTGTCACCTTGGGGAACCAGTGATACAGGCCGCCAAACACCGCCAGCACCGGCGACACGCCCATCACCATGTGGAAGTGCGCCACCACGAAATAGGTGTTCGACAGCGAAATGTCGACGCTGACGTTCCCCAGGAACAGCCCGGTCAGCCCGCCGATCAGGAAGGTGCTGATGAAGCCGACGGCGAACAGCATCGGCACGGTCAGGTGTATGTCGCCGCGCCACAAGGTCAGCGTCCAGTTGTAGACCTTGAGCGCGGTCGGCACGGCGATCACCAGCGTGGTGGTGGCGAAGAAAAAGCCGAAGTACGGATGCATGCCGCTCACGTACATGTGGTGCGCCCAGACCACGAAGCTCAACGCGCCGATCACGACGATGGCCCACACCATCATCTTGTAGCCGAAGATCCGCTTGCGCGCGTGCACGCTGATCAGGTCGGAGATGATGCCGAACGCCGGCAGCGCCACGATGTACACCTCGGGATGGCCGAAGAACCAGAACAGGTGCTGGAACAGCAGCGGGCTGCCGCCCTGGTGCGGCAGGTGCTGCCCCATCGACACCACCGCCGGCACGAAGAAGCTGGTGCCCAGCGCCTTGTCGAACAACATCATCACGCCGCTGACAAACAGCGCCGGGAACGCGAACAGCGCCAGGATGGTCGCGGTGAAGATGCCCCACACCGTCAACGGCATGCACATCAAGGTCATGCCCTCGGTGCGCGCCTGCAGCACGGTGGTGACGTAGTTCAGCCCGCCCATCGTGGCGGCCGCGATGAACACCAGCAGCGACACCAGCATCACGACGATGCCCCACTCCGTGCCCGGCGTGCCGGGCAGGATGGCCTGCGGCGGATACAGCGTCCAGCCGCCGCCGGTCGGCCCGCCGGGGACGAAGAAGCTGGCCGCCAGGATCAGCACCGCCAGCAGGTAGAACCAGTAGCTGAGCATGTTCAGGAAGGGAAACACCATGTCGCGCGCGCCCAGCATCAGCGGGATCAGGTAGTTGCCGAAGCCGCCCAGGAACAGCGCCGTCAGCAGGTAGACGATCATGATCATGCCGTGCATGGTCATGAACTGGTAGTAGCGGCCGGCGTCGATGAAGGCGAAGCGGCCGGGAAAGCCCAGCTGCAGGCGCATCAGGTCCGACAGCACCATGCCCACCAGCCCGATCGCCAGCGCCGTGATGGTGTACTGGATCGCGATCACTTTGTGGTCCTGGCTCCACACGTAGCGGGTCCAGAAACTGTGAGGATGCTCGCCGCCGTAGCCCATGCCGGCCTCCCTATTTGATGGTCTTGATATAGTCGACCAGCTGCGCCACCTCGGCCGCGCTCAGCTGCTGCGCCGGCATGATGGGCTGGTAGCCCCTGACGATGCGCTCCGAGGGCGTGACGATGGACTCGCGCAGATAGGCGTCGTCCACGCGCACGGTGGCGCCGTCGTTCATCGTCTCGCTCTTGCCGAACAAGCCCTTCCAGCTCGGCCCGACGCCGGCGCTGCCGTCGACGCTGTGGCAGGCCACGCAGCCGCGCGCCTGCGCCAGCAGGCGTCCCTGCTTGCCGGGTTCATCGCCGGCGGTGGCCGCCAGCCCGGCAAAGGTCGGCTGCGCCGCCAGCCAGCTCCGGTACGCCGGCTCGTCGTCGACCACCACATGGCTGCGCATGTTGAAGTGGCCGATGCCGCACAACTGCGCGCACATCACCTCGAACCGCCCGAGCCGCGACGGCGTGAACCAGAACGAGGTCACCATGCCCGGCACCATGTTCATCCGCGTGCGGAATTCCGGCACGTAGAAATCGTGCAGCACGTCCTGCGCGCGCAGCAGCACGCGCACCGGCCGGCCAAGGGGAATGTGCACCTCCTGCCCTTCTACCAGCACGTCGTCCTGGCCGCCGGGGTCGGCGGGATCGAGGCCGTAGGGATTGGTGTTGCTGATGAAGCGCACATCGGTGCCGCCCAGCTTGCCGTCCTTGCCCGGCAGGCGGTAGTGCCATTGCCATTGCTGGCCCAGCACTTCGAACACCGTCGCATCGGGCGGCGGATCGATCAGCTTGGCGTACACGGCCAGCCCCGGCGCCAGGAGCGCGACGATGCCCACCGTGGTCGCGCCGACCAGCCACCATTCCAGCCGCGCGCTGGTGTGCGTGGGCGCCGCGCGCACGCCGTCCTGGTGCTTGAAGGTGACCACCGCGTACGCCACGAACAGGTTGATGACGACGAAGGCCACGCCGGTGATGGCGAAGGTCAGCAGCAAGGCATCGTCCATCTGCTGCCAGTTGGAGGCGATGGGCGTGAGCCACCATGGACTCAGGTAATGAAATTCCAGGGCGCCAACCACGATCAGGATCAGTATCAAAGCCAACGCCATGGTGCCTTCCGAGAGCTATCGGGGCCTGTCCGGCCTTTCCAGCTTGAGGTAAATGAAGGCTGCGGCCATGCCGAAGATCACATGAGCGATGGCTGTCGGCCAGCCCCGCAGCGCCACGAACCATGTATAGACCCCGGCCATGCCGTAAAAGTTCAGCACATACAGCAGCAGGCCGAACGCCGCGCCGGCCGCCAGCGCCATCGGCGTGCTGGAATCGAGCCGGAACGGCGCCATGATGGCGGCCAGCATGATGCCGAACACCACGCCCAGCACGTAGTGGACCAGCAGCGCGGCCACCGTGACGCCCAGGCTGTAGCCGCTGGTTTGCAGCACGTCCCAGCTCATCACCAGCGCGGCGATCAGGTGCGTGGCCAGCCAGGGATCGGTGGCGCCGGTCAGCGACGACCAGCTGAGCTCCAGCAGCATCAGCACGCCGCCCGCGCCGAAGCCCGCGACCGCTGCGGCGGCCCAGTCCGGCCGGCGGGCTTGCCAGTGATGCGATTGCAGATGCAGTTCCATGATGTCCTCCGTAGACGCCAATGCGGCAATCAGTCTAGGAGTTTTTTCAGGCCCTGTCAGCCCGCGCGCGATTGGAACGGAAGGAGAAACCCAACAGCAAAGCCAGCCCCGCCGCGCCGGCCGCGCTGACGCAGACCGTGCTGGCGACGGCCAGCGCGGCCGGATTGCGCAGGCCGAGCAAATCGGCCGCGAAGGCCAGCGAGACCGTGGCGATCAGCTGGGCCGGATACAGGAAGCGCAGTTGGCGGAAGGCGCGCGCGTCGCCGCGCCGCCAGTAGCGCAGCGCGACCGCGAACGCGGGCCCCCACAGCACGCCAAGGAACACCAGCGCCGCGAAGGCGGCGATCAGGAGACGCATATCACGGACGCTGGGCGCGCACCTTGGTCAGCAACTTGGTGGTCGAGCGGTCGTGCTCGAAATCGATGGCAATGGCCTGGCCGCCGTAGGCCAGCACGGCCTGGCCTTCGGGGATGGCGTCCATCTGGTAGTCGCCGCCCTTGGCGTAGATTTCCGGCCGCGCCTGTTGCACCACCTCCAGCGCGGTGTCCTCGTCGAAGTCCACCACCAGGCTCACCGATTCCAGCGCGGCCAGCACCGCCATGCGGTCGGCGCAGTTGTTGAGCGGACGGTCGTCGCCCTTGCCCAGCCGCTTGACGGAGGCGTCGGTGTTGGCGGCCACCACCAGCGAGGCGCCCAGCGCGCGCGCCTGCGCCAGGTAGGTGACATGGCCGCGGTGCAGGATATCGAACACGCCGTTGGTCAGCACCACCGGCTTGGGCAGGGCGGCCACGCGCGCGGCCAGTTGTTCACGGGTGCAGATCTTGGATTCAAATTGAGGCATGGGGTTCTTCGGTTATTTGGTTTCTTCGTCTTCCGGCTCGTCGTCGATCTGCATGCTGAGCGTATCGGCGGTGGCCGGACTGTTGTCGCCGGGTTCCTTGCGGTCGCCGCGCAGCTTGATCTGCAGCCGCAGGCCGTTGGCCGAGTCGGCGTTGCGGATCGCCTCTTCGTAGGCGATATAGCCCTTATTATAAAGTTCGTACAGCGCCTGGTCGAACGTACACATGCCGAGCTCGCGCGACTTGTGCATGATTTCCTTGATCGCCTGGAAGTTCCCCTTGAAGATCATCTCGGCGATGGTCGGCGTGTTGAGCAGGATTTCAATCGCCGCCTTGCGGCCCTTGCCATCCTCGGTACGCACCAGCCGCTGCGAAACGATGGCGCGCAGATTGGACGACAAATCCATCAACAGCTGGTTGCGCCGCTCCTCCGGGAAGAAGTTGATGATGCGGTCCATGGTCTGGTTGGAATTGTTCGCGTGCAGCGTGCCCAGGCACAGGTGGCCGGTCTCGGCGAACGCGATCGCGTGCTCCATGGTCTCGGTGTCGCGGATCTCGCCGATCAGGATCACGTCCGGCGCCTGGCGCAGCGTGTTCTTGAGCGCGTTGTGCCACGACAGCGTGTCCACGCCCACCTCGCGGTGCGTGATCAGGCAGCCCTTGTTCTTGTGGACGTACTCGACCGGATCCTCCACCGTGATGATGTGGCCGGCCGAGTTGGCGTTGCGGTAGTCGATCATCGCCGCCAGCGTGGTCGACTTGCCGGAGCCGGTGCCGCCCACCACCAGCACCAGCCCGCGCTTGGTCATGATGACCTCCTTGAGCACCTCGGGCAGGTCAAGCTTTTCGAAGTTCGGGATTTCCGAGGCGATGGTGCGGATCACCATCGCCACGTTCTGCTGCTGCACGAAGACGTTGACGCGGAAGCGGCACACCTCCGGCAGCGAGATGGCGAAGTTGCACTCCAGCTCGGCCTCGAACTCGCGCTTCTGCTTCTCGTTCATGATCGACAGCGCCAGCGCGCGGGTCACGCTGCCGGTCAGCTTCTGCTGGCTCAGGGGCTTCATCGCGCCCTGCGACTTCATGCTCGGCGGGAAATCGGCGGAAATGAACAAATCCGAACCGCCGGTATGGTGCATCACCTTCAGCAGCTTGTGCAGATAGGCTTGCGCTTCTTCTGGACCAAATGTGGAGGACATGCTTGCCTTTCGATGGATGACACCAACATACGCTGCATTATATCGACACCATTCGCTACAATATGGGTTAATTATTGCATCCCAGCATTGCCTGTGTTCAAATACATTCATGACACTGACCGAACTGAAATATATCGTCGCCGTTGCTAGAGCGAAACACTTCGGACATGCGGCCGAAGCTTGTTACGTCGCGCAGCCGACGCTTTCGGTCGCCATCAAGAAACTGGAAGACGAGCTGGGCGTGGTGCTGTTCGAACGGGGCGGCGCCGAGATTTCCGTCACCCCGCTGGGCGCGCAGATCGTGGCCCAGGCCGAGCGCGTGCTGGAACAGACCGCCGCCATCAAGGAACTCGCCAAGCAGAACAAGGACCCGCTGGCAGGCCCTCTGCGCCTGGGCGTGATCTACACCATCGGCCCCTACCTGCTGCCGCCGCTGGTCAAGGGCATGATAGACAAAGTCCCGCAGATGCCGCTGATCCTGCAGGAAAACTTCACCGTGCGCCTGATCGAGATGCTGCGCCAGGGCGAGCTGGATGCCGCCATCATGGCGCTGCCGCTGCCCGAGCACGGCATGGCCATGCAGGCGCTGTACGACGAGCCCTTCGTGGTGGCGATGCCGTCCCAGCATGCCTGGACCAAGCGCCGCACCATCCCTGCCGACGACCTGAAGACTGAAAACATGCTGTTGCTGGGTAACGGACACTGTTTCCGCGACCAGGTGCTGGAAGTGTGTCCTGAAATGGCGCGTTTTTCGGCGCCGGGCAACGGCATGCAACGCACCTTCGAAGGCTCGTCGCTGGAGACCATCCGCCACATGGTGGCCAGCGGCATCGGCCTGACCGTGCTGCCGCGCGCCTCGGTACCGGACATGGACACCAAGGAGGGCATGCTGCAATTCCGCCCGTTCGACGCGCCGGCGCCGTCTCGCCGGGTGGTCATCGTGTGGCGTAAAAGCTTCACCCGCAAGGCCGCCATCGACGCCGTGTGCGAAGTGGTGGCCGCCTGCAACCTGCCCGGCGTCACCCCCCTCTGCGCCGGCGATTAATGTGGCCACCGCGCTGGCCGCGCCAGGATTTGCGATAATCCTGATCTTTCCCTTCAAGCGGCACTATCCATGAACAAGCTGGAGTTGTATTTTCGCCTGGTCAGGCTGGACAAACCCATCGGCACGTTGCTGTTGCTGTGGCCGACCCTATGCGCGCTGTGGCTGGCGTCCAACGGCAAGCCCAGCCTGACGCTGGTGCTGATCTTCTCACTCGGCACGCTGTTGATGCGCTCGGCCGGCTGCGCGATGAACGACTACGCCGACCAGGACATCGACAAATTCGTCAAGCGCACGGCGCAGCGGCCCATCACCAGCGGGCGCATCAGCGGCAAGGAAGCGCTGGCGATCGCCGGCACGCTGGCGCTGCTGTCGTTCTGCCTGATCCTGCCGCTGAACGCGCTGACCAAGCAGCTGTCGGTGGCGGCCGTCATCATCGCCGGCACCTACCCCTACTTCAAGCGCTTCTTCGCGATTCCGCAAGCCTACCTGGGCATCGCCTTCGGCTTCGGCATTCCGATGGCGTTCGCCGCCATCCAGGACACGGTGCCGATGGTGGCCTGGGTGCTCCTGCTCGGCAACGTGTTCTGGGCCGTGGCCTACGACACCGAATACGCCATGGTCGACCGCGACGACGACCTCAAGATCGGCATCAAGACCTCGGCCATCACCTTCGGCCGCTACGACGTGGCGGCGGTGATGCTGTGCTACGCCGTGCATCTGGGCCTGCTGCTGGCCTGCGGCTGGCAGCTGGGCATGGGCCTGTGGTTCGCCGGCGGCGTGGCGGTGGCGGCGGGCATCGCCTGCTACCACTACACGCTGATCCGCGGGCGCGAGCGCGATCCCTGCTTCTACGCCTTCCGCCACAACAACTGGCTGGGCGCGGCGGTGTTCGCGGGCGTGGCGCTGGACTACGCGTTGAGGTGACACGATTGAGGCAGCGCAAAGCGCCGGCGCGGGTGCTGCCTACAATGGCTATCCCCTTCCAACCGACATCCGATGAGGTCACCATGGATCAGATTCAACAGAATGGCAAAGACGTCGCCGACAACCAGGCCGCCAGCACCGCCGCGCGCGACAGGCTGATGAACGAACTGAAGCACGCCATCGGCGAGGCCGAGGATTGGCTCAAGGACGCCGCCAAGGACCCGACGCCCGCCTCGGAAAACCGCGCCCGTTTCGACGACACGCTGCGCACCGCCAAGACCGACCTGCGCAAGCTGGAGGACAGCCTGATCGCCCGCAGCCGCGGCGCGGCCGAATCGGCCAACGTCTATGTGCGCGACAATCCGTGGAAATCGGTGGGGCTGGGTGCGGCGCTTGGTGTCGTCGTCGGGCTACTGATCGCCCGCAAGTAATTTCGAGGCATCTCTTCGTGCATGCAGCACGGCGAAAACAAGCAGACGAGATGGCTCCAAGCGGAAATATACAAAATAAGGAAAACGCTTCAATGGAATTCTTCGTGCATCCTTGTGCACACAAGGATATTGAAGCGGATGTCGAGCAGCAAGCGAAACGCGTTGCTTAAGCTCAGCCAAAAATTCGGTGCCCAAACCCTGGGGCTTCTGCTCGTACCACCTTGCTGCCTCGGCGACTTGCCCGCTCGCCGCCTGAGAGAACGTAACAGGGAGCGTCATTGGCGCATGCGTGCAATGGCTGCGGCTTCAACCTCATCCCACGTTAACACATCATTCGGGCTTGCATCATGCTCAGCTAAAAGCTGATCCAGCTCGGCTTTTAGCGCCGCAGTTGGCTGAGGTGCGTCGCCATTACGGACGATTCCGTCCCAGATGGCCTCGACCAGGGCAAGCTGATCTTCCACGGTCAGCTCGCTTACTTGCTGCAGCAAATGGCTATTCATGATGTACTCCCCAAGGGATACCAGTCTACCACCACGGCGCAACCGGAACGCGAACGGGGTTAAACGTCTACGTCAGCCGAACGAGGTACACCAGCCGCCGGCCGCCACCAGCTTGCCGGGGAAGATGGCGCAGCCGCCCATGTTGTTCGGGCCGTCCTCGTAGATCTGGCACTTGCTGCATTGGTCGCCCGCCTTGAAGTCGGGGAATTTGTGCCCGTCCACCTTGGCCGCGTCAATCACATAGTTGAACTCCTTGGCCAGCGGCTCGTCTTCCTTGAGCGGCACGCGGTCCTCGGCCCAGGCCATGCAGCCCAGCGTGGCGGCGGCCAGCCCGGCGCAGGAGTTCAAAATAAATACCCGGCGATTCGTCATCTTTTTTCCTTTCCGTCGCTGTCGCGCCACATGGTACGAACCCGGCAATGATACGCGGTTACGGCCCAAAACATGCTGCTATACTCAATGTTGCCAAGCACTCTACATCTAATAATTAGCATGAGGGGACGACATGTACAAGGCCATACGCGCAGTTGCTCTTTGCGGTACGATCAGCGCCCTGCTGGGTGCTTGCGGCAAGACCGAGGCGCCCGTCTCGGCGGAACAAGCCAGCGCCGACGCGGCGTTCCAGAAGAAGCTGCAGGAGCAGCTGCTCGACGCCAAACCCGGCAGCGTGGTCGAGATCCCGGCCGGCACCTATCATCTCACTAGCGGCCTGACCCTGCGCGGCAACGGCGTCACGGTGCGCGGCGCCGGCATGGACAAGACCATCCTCTCGTTCAAGGGCCAGGTCACCGGACCCGAGGGCATGCTGGTCTACGCCAGCAACTTCACCATCGAGGGCCTGACCATCGAAGACTCCAAGGGTGACGGCCTGAAGATCAACGACGGCGACAACATCACCATCCGCAAGGTCAAGGTGCAGTGGACCGGCGGCTCCAAGGTCACCAACGGCGCCTACGGCATCTACCCGGTCAAGACGCGCAACGTGCTGATCGAGGACAGCGTGGCCATCGCCGCGTCCGACGCCGGCATCTACGTCGGCCAGTCCAACGGCGTCGTGGTGCGCCGCTGCCGCGCCGAGCAGAACGTGGCCGGCATCGAGATCGAGAACACCATCAACGCCGACGTCTACGACAACGTCGCCACCAACAACACCGGCGGCATCCTGGTGTTCAACATGCCCAACCTGTCGCAGCCGGGGCACAGCACCCGCGTGTACAAGAACAAGGTCGACAAGAACAACCTCGGCAACTTCGCCGCGCGCGGCACGGCCGTGGCCAGCGTGCCGGCCGGCTCCGGCATCGTCATCAACTCCAATTCGAAAGTGGAGATCTTCGACAACGACGTCACCGACAACCAGACCGCCAACGTCATCATCTCCAGCTACCACTCCACCGGCTACTACACCGAGAAAGGAGTGGCCGCCGGCTACGACCCGTATCCAAAGGCGATCTACGTGTACGGCAACCGCTTCAAGGGCGGCGGCGATTCGCCCGACGGCCTCGATCTGAAGGCGCTGAAGATCGCCATGTACGGCATCAGCGGGCACCTGCCCGACGTGCTGTGGGACGGCTACGTCGACACCAAATTGCTGGTCAAGGGCGTGCTGCCGGCCGAGCAGCGCATCTGCATCCAGGACGGCGTGGACGTGCTGAACGCCGACGGTCCGAACAAATACAAGAACCCCAGCAAGGACACGGCGCCGTTCCGCTGCGAGCTGGCCAAGCTGCCACCGGTGACGATCACCCAACTCGCCGCGCAGTCATGATGGCGAGACTGAGCGCAGCAGCGTGCGCGCTGATGCTCGCGGCGTGCACGCAGACCCAGGCCCCGGTGAGCTTCATCACCGAAGGCAATCCGGCCAGGTTGAGCGACTGGCACCTGATGGCCGTCTCCGGCGGCCGCCTGAACCTGAACACCGGCGTGGTGCCCTATGACCTGAACACGCCGCTGTTCACCGACTACGCGCAGAAGCTGCGCACCGTGTGGATGCCGAAGGGCCAAAGCGCGGTCTACAACGCCGACACCAGCTTCGAGTTCCCCGTCGGGACCATCATCAGCAAGACCTTCTACTATCCGAAGGCGGACGGTCCCGCCAAGGCGGTGCTGGCCACCTACGACACCAGCAAAACCGGCGGCGACAAGCTCGACCTGGCCAACGTGCGCCTGGTCGAAACCCGGCTGCTGGTGCGCCGCGCCGATGGCTGGATCGCCCTGCCCTACGTCTGGAACGCCGAGCAGACCGAGGCCGTGCTCGCGCGCACCGGCGACCAGGTGCCGCTGGAGGTGGTGCACGAGGACCGCAGCCGCAAGCCCCTGACCTATGTGGTGCCCAACGTGAACCAGTGCGCGTCCTGCCACGTGGCCGATGTGAAGTCGCGCCAGTTCCAGCCGATCGGTCCCAAGGCGCGGCATATGAACCGCAGCTACAGCTACGACGGCGTGAGCGTCAACCAGCTCGATTACCTGGCGCGCATCGGCTACTTGACTGGCGTGCCGGCCAACGCGGCGACGGCCGCGCCGCACAACGCCAACTGGCGCGACCAGGGCCAGACGCTGGACGCGCGCGCCCGCGCCTACCTCGACATCAACTGCGCCCACTGCCACAACGACAAGGGCGCGGCCAACACCACGGCGCTGCACCTGAACATCGGCGCGCCGGCGGACCTGCATCTGGGCTTGTGCAAGCCGCCGGTGGCGGCGGGCGCGGGCACCGGCGGCCATGGCTACGGCATCGCGCCGGGCAAGCCGGATGAGTCGATCATGGTCTACCGGCTAAGCTCCGACCAGACCGGCATCATGATGCCGGAACTGGGACGCGGCTCGGTGCACAAGGAAGGCGTGGAACTGATACGCGCGTGGATCGCGGCGATGAAGCAAGGCTGCGACGGCGCCTAGCTTATGGCGCGACACGCTTGTCCTTGAAGAAGGTCCAGGTTTCGTCGGCGTATTCGATGTCGCCGTTTTGCTTGCCGAGTATCGACAGCATCAGCGGCGGCAGGCGGTGCGCGGCGCTGGGCTGCACGTGGCCGGCGTTTTCCATCTTCAGGAATTCGACCTGCACACTCTTGGGATCAGCGCCCCATACATAACGCACCAGCGACGTCTTATCGTCCGCATCGCGATGCGGCACCTGCGTGACGGCCGGCGCGGGCGGCAGCTGCGCCAGCTCGCGCCAATACTTCACCGACTCCTCTGCGCTCATGTTGGAGCCGCGCCCCGTCAATAGCGAGTGGCCGACTTCGCCGCCGGCGTAAGGCACGATCTTGTCCTCGGTCCCATGCGCCACCAGCATAGGCAAGGCGCGCTTGGGAGCCGGGCACAAATTCTTCACCGGCATGAGCATGTTCGACACCGCCACCGCCGCCAAGCGCGGCCCCAGCTCGATCGCCGCCCGGTACACCATGCCGCCGCCATTGGACATGCCGGACAAGTACACGCGCGACGGATCGGCGTTGTGCTGTGCCACCGCCTGGTCGATCAGCGCGGCGATGAAGCCGACATCGTCGGTCTTGGGATTGGAAGGAGCGTCGGCGCGGCAGTCGTTCCAGCCGCGCTGTCCGTCGCTGCCCCTGGCGCCGTCGGGCGCGATGAGCAGCAAGCCTTCGCGGTCGGCCACGTCCAGCCAGGCGGCGGCCGGATCGTCTATCCGGCCCTTGCCGAGGGTGAGATTGGCGGAACCCATGTGGCCATGCAGCAGAATCACCAGCGGCAGCTTGCCCGCCGCCGGCGACGCCGGCTGCGCCAGCAAATAGGTGCGCGGTCCTTCCGGCCGCTGCATCGTCTCGGCGACGATGGTCGCGGCGCCCGCCTGCAAAACGGTGAAGGCTGCAATCAAGGGGAGATATCGAACTACCGTCATCATGCAGCCTTTCGTCTTAGTTGGAGGAACCCAGCTCGTCGCCCATCTCCTTGCCGCGCTGCTGGGCCGCCTTCATCGCCTGGATAATCGCGCCCTTCACGCCACCGGCCTCCATGCTGGTCAGCGCCGCGTAGGTGGTGCCGCCCTTCGACGTCACGCGCTCGCGCAGCAGCGACACCGGCTCGGTCGACTGCACCGCCAGTTGCGAGGCGCCGGCGAAGGTGGCCAGCGCCAGTTGCCTGCCCTGCTCCGCGCTCAGGCCCATGTCCTGCGCGGCCTGCTGCATCGCCTCGATGAAGTAGAACACATAGGCCGGGCCGCTGCCCGAGACCGCCGTCACCGCGTCGATCTGCGACTCGTCGTCCAGCCACACCGTCGGGCCGACGGCGCGCAGGATATCGTCCGCCGCCTGCTTCTGTTGCGCGCTCACGCCGAGGGTGCAGGCCATGCCGGTGATGCCCATGCCGATCAGCGCCGGCGTGTTGGGCATGCAGCGCACGATGGCGCTGTAGCCGCCCAGCCAGCGCGACAGGTCCACGATGCGGATGCCGGCCGCGATCGAGACGATCAACGGCTGTTTGGATTTGTCGATCAGCGGCAGCAACTGCGCCGCCACTTCGCGCATGCTTTGCGGTTTGACCGCCAGCACGATCACGTCCGCCGCCGACACCGCGGCATCGGCGCCGCCGGCCGTGGTCACGCCGAACTGCTGGTGCAGGCGGGCCAGCGCTTCCGCGTTCGGATCGGCCACGTGGATGTTGGCGCCGGCGGTCAGTTTGTTGGCCAGTCCCGCGATCAGGGCGGAGGCCATGTTGCCGCCGCCGATAAATGCTATTTTCATCATCAAGCCTTGTTGTAGTTTCGTGAACCAAAAATGGCGCTGCCGATGCGCACGATGGTCGCGCCTTCGGCGATGGCGGCGCGCAGGTCGGCCGACATGCCCATCGACAGCGTGTCGAGCGCCAGGCCATCGGCGCGCAACTGCTCGTACAGCACGCGCAGCTGGGCGAAAGCCGCCCGCTGCTGCGCAAAGTCTTCGGCCGGCTCGGGGATCGCCATCAGGCCGCGCAAGGTGAGATTGGGCAGCGCCGCGACCTTGTGGGCCAGCGCCGCCAGTTCCGCCGGGGCCACGCCGCTCTTGCTGGCTTCCCCGCTGATATTCACCTGCAAACAAATCTGCAGCGGCGCCATGCCCTCAGGCCGCTGCTCGGACAGCCGCTGCGCGATCTTCTCGCGCTCGACCGTGTGCACCCAATCGAAGTGCTCGGCGATGGGGCGCGTCTTGTTGCTCTGGATCGGGCCGATGAAATGCCACTCGATCGCGGGCGCGCCGGCCGCCTTCAGCGCCGCGATCTTGTCCAGCGACTCCTGCAGGTAATTCTCGCCGAAGGCGCGCTGGCCGGCCTGCACCGCCTCCAGCACCGCCTCCGGCCCGAAGGTCTTGGAGACGGCCAGCAACTGCACCGATTGCGGCGCACGGCCAACATCTTGGGCTGCGGCAACGATTGTCGAGGTGATTGCTTGCAAGTTCTGGGGGATCAGGGACATAATCATCGAGTAAAAATCGTTAAAAACAAGGGCAGGCGCCGCAGCGGGCACCGCACCAACGTCAGGCACAGGGATTATAAATGGACATCTCCGAACTTCTCGCATTCTCCGTCAAGAACAAGGCCTCGGACCTGCACCTGTCGGCCGGGCTGCCGCCCATGATACGGGTACACGGCGACGTGCGGCGCATCAACCTGCCGCCGCTGGAGCACAAGGATGTGCACGGCATGATCTATGACATCATGAACGACGGCCAGCGCAAGGCCTACGAGGAGATGCTCGAATGCGACTTCTCGTTCGCCATTCCGGGCCTGGCGCGTTTCCGCGTCAACGCCTACAACCAGGAGCGCGGGGCGTCGGCGGTGTTGCGGACGATTCCATCCAAGATCCTCAGCCTGGAGGACCTGAACGCGCCCAAGATTTTTGCCGAGTTCGCGCTCAAGCCGCGCGGGCTGGTGCTGGTGACGGGGCCGACCGGCTCCGGCAAGTCGACCACGCTGGCGGCGATGGTCAACCACCTCAACGAAAACGAGTACGGCCACATCCTGACGATCGAGGATCCGATCGAGTTCGTGCACGAATCGAAGAAATGCCTGATCAACCAGCGCGAGGTGGGGCCGCACACGCTGTCGTTCAACAACGCGCTGCGTTCGGCGCTGCGCGAGGATCCGGACGCCATCCTGGTCGGCGAGCTGCGCGACTTGGAGACCATCCGGCTGGCCTTGTCGGCGGCCGAGACCGGGCACCTGGTGTTCGGCACGCTGCACACCTCGTCGGCGGCCAAGACCATCGACCGCATCGTCGACGTGTTCCCGGCCGATGAGAAGGAGATGGTGCGGGCGATGCTGTCGGAGTCGCTGCAGGCGGTGATCTCGCAGACGCTGCTCAAGACCAAGGACGGCAACGGCCGCGTGGCGGCGCACGAGATCATGGTGGCGACGCCGGCGATCCGCAACCTGATCCGCGAAGCCAAGATCGCGCAGATGTACTCGGCGATCCAGACCGGCAGCAACGTCGGCATGCAGACGCTGGACCAGAACCTGACGGACCTGGTGCGGCGCAACGTCATCAGCGCCGCCACCGCCCGCAACGCCGCCAAGACCCCGGACAACTTCCCCGGCTAAAAAATGGGGTCAAGTCTGACATTCGGACACGAACTCAACCCTAAAAATGGGGTCAAGTCTGGCATTCGGACACGAGCTCAGCCCTAGGCAGCGCCTACGGTTGAGCTCGTGTCCGAATGCCAGACTTGACCCCAAGCCCACGGCAGAGGTCGTGTCCGAATGTCAGACTTGACCCCAAAGTTGTTAACGAAAAAGGACACATCATGGAACGCGACCAGGCATCCAAATTCATGTTCGACCTGCTGCGGTTGATGACCAGCAAGAAGGGCTCGGACCTGTTCATCACCGCCGGATTTCCGCCCGCGATCAAGATCGATGGCAAGATGACGCCGGTGTCGTCGCAGGTGCTGACCTCGGCCCACACCATGGACCTGGCCCGCTCCATCATGAACGACAAGCAAACCGCGTCCTTCGAACTGACCAAGGAAGCCAACTTCGCCATCAGCCCCGGCGACCTGGGCCGCTTCCGGGTGTCGGCGTTTGTGCAGATGAGCTCGGTTGGGATGGTGCTGCGGACCATCACCAGCGAGATCCCCAAGCTCGAAGACCTCGGCCTGCCCGAGGTGCTCAAGGACGTGGTCATGTCCAAGCGCGGCCTGGTGATCATGGTCGGCGCCACCGGCTCGGGCAAGTCGACCACGCTGGCCGCCATGGTCGGCTACCGCAACGAGAACAGCTACGGCCACATCATCACCATCGAGGATCCGGTCGAGTACGTCCACCCGCACAAGAATTGCATCGTCACCCAGCGCGAGGTCGGGGTCGACACCGACGACTGGGCGGTGGCGCTGAAGAACACGCTGCGCCAGGCGCCGGACGTGATCCAGATCGGCGAGATCCGCGACCGCGAAACCATGGACCACGCGATCGCTTTCGCCGAGACCGGCCACCTGTGCCTGGCCACGCTGCACGCCAACAGCGCCAACCAGGCGCTCGACCGCATCATCAACTTCTTCCCCGAGGAACGCCGCCAGCAGCTGCTGATGGACCTGTCGCTCAACCTGAAGGGCATGATCTCCCAGCGCCTGATCCCGCGCAAGGAATCCAAGGGCCGCGCGGTGGCCATCGAGATCATGCTCAACTCGCCGCTGATCTCCGACCTGATCTTCAAGGGCGAAGTGCACGAGATCAAGGAACTGATGAAGAAGTCGCGCGAGCTGGGCATGCAGACCTTCGACCAGTCGCTGTTCGACCTGCACGAGGCCGACATCATCAGCTACGAGGACGCGCTGCGCAACGCCGACTCCGTCAACGACCTGCGCCTGGCCATCAAGCTCGAAGGCAAGGCCGCCAAGAACCGCGACCTCTCGGCCGGCACCGAACACCTCGGCCTCATCTAAAACCAAAGGAACATTTTGAACACACTCTACGACATCACCGCCGACAGCCTGTCCGGCGCCCCCATCAAGCTGGACCAGTACAAGGGCCAGGTCCTGCTGATCGTCAACACCGCCAGCAAGTGCGGCTTCACGCCGCAATACCAGGGCCTGGAGGCGATCTACCAGCAGTTCAAGGACCAGGGCGCGGTGGTGTTGGGCTTCCCCTGCAACCAGTTCGGCGCGCAGGAGCCGGGCCAGGCCGACGAGATCGGCGCCTTCTGCCAAAAGAACTACGGCGTCACCTTCCCGCTGTTCGCCAAGATCGACGTCAACGGCAGCAACGCTCATCCGTTGTTCATCAAGCTGAAAAAGGACGCCCCCGGCATCCTCGGCACCGAGGCCATCAAATGGAACTTCACCAAGTTCCTGATCCGCAAGGACGGCAGCGTCTACAAGCGCTACGCCCCCGCCACCAAGCCCGAGGAGCTGGCCGCCGACATCGCTAAACTGCTGGCGGAATAAGACAGTCCCGGCGGCAGGACATAAAAAATTGTAAAAAGAGTGAAAACGTTTTCCAAAAAACGTGCTTTCGGTTAACTTTTCGGTAATAATGGCCGTTGGTCATTTCCAAGAATCGAATCCGTCGCCTATGTCGTTGTTTGGAAAACTACTGTCGCGCTGGATGCGGATGGGGACTTACTCCCGCTTGTTCGTCCCTATCTTCCTCATCATCGCCGTCGTGGTGGGCTTGCGATATACCTTGTTGTTCCAGTCCGAAACCGCCTACGCCAACGCCCGCTACCAGAAGGACGCCGGCGAACTGGGCGTCTACCTGCACAAGGCGCTGCTGCCGGCCCTGGCCACGCCGGACCGCGCCGCCCTCGACAACACCCTGGCCGGCGCCCTGCTGCTGGAGGCCGACCTGGTGGCGGCGCGGCTGGACTACGCCGGCGGCCATCTCGAAGCGTTGCGCAGCGCGGCGCCGCCGCCCGACTACCCGGACTGGTTCCGCAACCTCGACGGCCTGCAGCCGATCAACCGCACCGTCTACATCGGCAACGCCAGCCTGGTGCTGGCCTTCGAACCGACGCTGCCGCTGGCCCAGGTGTGGCGCACGCTGCACCAGCAGGCCATCATCTCGCTGATCAACATCTCCATCATCTACACACTGCTGGGCATCATCATCTTCGTCAACCAGCGCATGCTGCAGCGCGTGACCGAGACCACCACCCGCTTCCAGAACGGCGACCACGGCGTGCGCCTGCCGGTGCGCGGCACGCCCGAGGCGCGCATGCTGGCCGTCACCTTCAACAACATGGCGCAGCGCGTGCAGGCGCTGGTGCACAAGCTGCAGCAAAGCCAGCACAAACTGAGCGAGCAGCTGGCGCAAACGCTGGAGGCGCAGGCGCTGCTGCAGGTGGAGAAGGAACGCATCGAGGTCACGCTGGCGTCGATCGGCGACGCCGTCATCACCACCGATTTGAACGGCAAGATCGCCACCGTCAACGACGTCGCCGAGCAGCTCACCGGCTGGTCCGAGGCATGCGCGCGCGGCATGGAGCTGCACCAGGTGTTCGTGTTGGCGAATAACTTCGGCCAGCACTCGCTGCTCAAGGCGATGGCGCAGATCTACGCCGGCGGCGACGTGATCAAGGTCGGCAACCAGAGCCTGCGCAACCGCCTCGGCGAAATCGTCACCGTCGAATACACCGCCAACGCGATCCGCTCCGCGCACAACGAGGTGCAGGGCTCTGTGCTGGTGTTCCGCGACGTGACCGAGCGCCGCCAGCTGATGCAGCAGATCTCCTGGCAGAGCAACCACGACATCCTGACCGGCCTGCCCAACCGCGCGGCGCTGGCCAGCCGCTTCGAGCAGGAGGTGGCGCGCGCCCGCGAAGAGGGCTACCTGCTGGCCGTGTGCCTGTTCGACCTCGATCATTTCCAGCACGTGAACCAGACCATGGGCCAGCACGTCGGCGACGAGATCCTCAAGCAGGCCGCCAGCCGCCTGCACGATTTCGCCGGCCAGCGCCATTACGCGGCGCGCCTGGGCGGCGACGAATTCGTGCTGCTGCTGCCGGAGATGAACGGCCGCGCCGCCGTCGAGCAGGCGCTGGACCGCCTGATGACGGCGCTGTCGCGCGACTACGTGTGCGCGGGCAAGGCGGTCGGCATGTCGGCCAGCGCCGGCGTGGCGGTCTACACCGGCAACGAGATCAGCGCCGACAGCCTGCTGCGCCACGCCGACCAGGCGCTGTACCAGGCCAAGATCATGGGCCGCCACCGCTATCACTTCTTCGACGCCGACCTGGACGAACAGGTGCGCACCCACCACAACCGCCGCACCGAGGTGCGCGCCGCGCTGCGCGCCGGCGAGCTGCGGCTCTACTACCAGCCCAAGCTGGACATGCGCAAGGGCCGCATCGTCGGCATGGAGGCGCTGCTGCGCTGGGCGCATCCGCTGCGCGGCGTGGTCGGACCGATGGACTTCCTGCCCATCGTCGAACACAGCGACGTGATCGTCGACATCGGCGAGTGGGTGCTGCGCGAGGCCTTGCGCCAGCTGCAGTTCTGGCGCGCGTTCGACGCGCGCTGGGTCATCAGCGTGAACATCGCGGCGCGCCATTTCCAGCGCGCCGATTTCGTCGCCCGCCTGAAGGGCATCCTGGCCGAGTTCCCGGACGTGCCCCCGCACATGCTGGAGCTGGAGATCCTGGAGTCGTCCGCGCTGAGCGACATCGCCCATGTGCGCAGCATCATGCTCGATTGCCAGGCGCTGGGCATCAGCTTCGCGCTGGACGATTTCGGCACCGGCTATTCGTCGATGTCCTATCTGAAGCGGCTGCCGGCGGACATGCTGAAGATCGACCAGAGCTTCGTGCGCAACATGCTGGTCGACCGCGACGACCTGCACCTGGTGAGCGCCGTCATCGGCCTGGCCAAGTCCTTCGGCCTGGGCGTGATCGCCGAGGGCGTGGAGACCATCGAGCATGGCGCCATGCTGATGCGCCTGGGCTGCGATCTGGTGCAGGGCTACGGCATCGCCCGGCCGATGCCGGCGGACGACGTGCTGCCGTGGGTCGCCAGCTTCAACACCGCGGGCGTGTGGCAGGCGGCCGCGCAGCTGCCGCCCATCCTCAGCCTGCACGGCGAGCCGGCCGGCGGCACGGCGCAGATGCCGCTATTTATTCAGGGCTGAGTCGAGCAGTTCGATCCAGTGGCTGACCGGCGTGTCCGTGCCCGATTGCAGGTGCGCGGTGCAGCCCACGTTGGCCGAGACGATGGCGGTGGCGCCGGTGTCGGCCAGGTTGGCCAGCTTGCGGTCGCGCAGCTGCAGCGACAATTCCGGCTGCAGCAGCGAGTACGTGCCCGCCGAACCGCAGCACAGATGGCTGTCCGCGCACAGCACCACGTCCACGCCGACCGCGCGCAGCACGCCCTCCACCTTGCCGCGTATCTGCTGGCCGTGCTGCAGCGTGCAGGGCGGATGATAGGCCACGCGCTCCCTGATGCTCACGCGGCGCGTCAGCTCCTCCTCGAATTGCGGCATCACCTCGCTCAGGTCGCGCGTCAGCTCGGAGATGCGCTGCGCCCTGCCGGCGTAGGCGCTGTCGTGCGCCAGCAGGTGTCCGTATTCCTTGACCGTGACGCCGCAGCCGGATGCCGTCATCACGATGGCTTCCACCGCGCCGTCCTGCACGTACGGCCACCAGGCGTCGACGTTGCGGCGCATGTCGTCCAGCGCCGCCTCCTGGTCGTTGAGGTGGTGGCGCAGCGCGCCGCAGCAGCCGGCCTTGGGCGCGACGACCAGCTGCACGCCCAGCGCGTCGAGCACGCGCGCGGTGGCGGCGTTGATGTTGGGCGCCATCGCCGGCTGCGTGCAGCCTTCCAGCACCAGCATCTTGCGCGCGTGCTGGCGCGACGGCCACACGCCGGCGCCTTGCATCGCCGGGATCTTGTCCTGCATCGCCGGCGAGAGCAGCGGCCGGAACACCTGCCCGGCACGCAGCGCCGCCTTGAACAGCGCCTTGCGCGGCAAGCCTTCCTTCAATACCAGCCGCTTCATGCGTTCGGCGAACGGGCGCTGCACGCGCTCCTCCACCACCTTGCGGCCGATGTCGATCAGGCGGCCGTATTTGACGCCGGACGGACAGGTGGTCTCGCAGTTGCGGCAGGTCAGGCAGCGGTCCAGGTGGGTCTGGGTCTTGGCCGTGACCGGCGCGCCTTCCAGCACCTGCTTGATCAGGTAGATGCGGCCGCGCGGGCCATCCAGCTCGTCGCCCAGCAGCTGGTAGGTGGGACAGGTGGCGGTGCAGAAGCCGCAGTGGACGCAGGCGCGCAGGATGGCGTCGGCCTCTTCGCCTTCGCGGGTGTGCTTGATGAAATCGGCGAGATTGGTTTGCATGGGGTTCGCTAGTACATGCGGCCGGGATTGAAGATCCCCGCCGGATCGAAAGAGTGCTTGAGCCGCTCGTGGATCTTCGCCACGGCCGGCGCCAATGGATGGAACACGCCGACGCTCTTGTCGCCGCCGCGGAACAGCGTGGCGTGGCCGCCGGCCGCCGCCACGGCGCGGCGTATGCCGGCGGCTTGTTCGGCGTCGGCGGATTCCACCTTGAGCCAGCGCTGCGCCCCGCCCCACTCGATCAGCTGTTCACCGCGCAGGATGATGGCGCTGGCCGCCGGCGGCACCGACAGCCGCCACAAGGCGCCGCCGTCGAAATGGCCGTGGGTCTGGTCGCGCAATGAGGTCCAGAACGCCGCGTCGTCCGGCAGCGGCGCGCCGCCCAGCTTGCGCTGCGCCGCTTCAACCGCCGCCTCGGCGCCGGACAGGCGCAGCGTCAGCACGCCCTGATGCCAGCAACTGGCCGATATCGGCAGCGGCTGGCCGGCCCATTCGTTCAGATGGCGCAGCGCCTCGATCTCGCTCATCTCGAAGCCCAGGCTGGCCTCGCGCAGCGGCACCGGCAGCACCTTGAGCGACACCTCCAGTACCAATCCCAACGTGCCGAGCGAACCGGCCAGCAGGCGCGAGACATCGTAGCCCGCCACGTTCTTCATCACCTGGCCGCCGAAGCGCAGCGCCTCGCCATGGCCGTCCATCAGCACCGCGCCGAGCACGAAGTCGCGCACCGCGCCGGCGCTGGCCCTGCGCGGACCGGACAAGGCGCTGGCCACCACGCCGCCGATGGTCGACGCGTCACCGTGGCGCGGCGGCTCGAACGCCAGCATCTGATGGTGCTGGGCCAGCAGCGCTTCGATCTCCGCCAGCGGCGTGCCGCAGCGGGCGGTGATCACCAATTCGGTCGGCTCGTAGGAAACCACGCCGGCGTAGGCGCGCGTGTCGAACACCTCGCCGTCCAGCGATTGGCCGTACCAGTCCTTGGTGCCGCCGCCGCGCAGGCGCAGCGGCGTGCCGGCGTCCTTGGCGACGCGTATGCGTTCGCTGAACTGCTCGGCGATGTGGGAATACGATTCGGTCGTCATGTCGCTCCGTTCAAAAACGCGGCAGATGGGAGAACGGCAGCATGCCGCCGCTGACGCGCATCTTGCCGAATTCGGCGCAGCGGTTCAGCGTGGGGATGGCCTTGTCGGGATTGAGCAGGCCGGCCGGATCGAAGGCGCGCTTGACCGAAAAGAAGGCGTCCAGCTCCGCCGGTGCGAACTGCGCGCACATCGAATTGATCTTCTCGATGCCGACGCCATGCTCGCCGGTGATGGTGCCGCCCACTTCCACGCACAGCGCCAGGATCTCGGCGCCGAAGGCCTCGGCGCGCTCGAATTCGTCGGGGATGTTGGCGTTGAACAGGATCAGCGGATGCAGGTTGCCGTCGCCGGCGTGGAACACGTTGGCGCAGCGCAGGCCATACTTGGTCTCCATCTGCGCGATCCCCTCCAGCACTTGGCCCAGGCGCTTGCGCGGGATGGTGCCGTCCATGCAGTAGTAGTCGGGCGAGATGCGGCCCGCCGCCGGGAAGGCGTTCTTGCGGCCGGACCAGAACTTGAGCCGCTCCGCCTCCGACTGCGACACCGCGATGGCGCTGGCGCCGGCCGTGTTCAGCACCGCCGACATGCGGGCGATTTCCTCCTCCACTTCCTCGACGGTGCCGTCGGCCTCGCACAGCAGGATGGCGGCGGCCTCGGTGTCGTAGCCCGCCTTGACGAACGGTTCGACCATGCGCGACGAGGTCTGGTCCATCATCTCCAGCCCGGCCGGGATGATGCCGGCCGCGATCAGCGCCGCCACCGCGTGGCAGCCCGCCGTCACCTCGTCGAACGAGGCCATGATCACGCGCGCGGTGGCCGGCTTGGGCACCAGCTTGACCGTCACCTCGGTGACGATGCCCAGCATGCCCTCGGAGCCGATGAACACCGACAGCAGGTCCAGCCCCGGCGCGTCGAGCGACTCACCGCCCAACTCCACCACGTCGCCGTCCATCGTCACCATGCGTACGCGCAGCACGTTGTGCACCGTCAGGCCGTATTTGAGGCAGTGCACGCCGCCGGAGTTCTCGGCCACGTTGCCGCCGATGGTGCAGGCGATCTGCGACGACGGATCGGGCGCGTAGTACAGGCCATGCTGCGCCGCCGCCTCCGAGATCGCCAGGTTGCGCACGCCCGGCTGCACCACGGCGGTCCGCGAGTAGGCGTCCAGGCGCACGATGCGGTTCAGGCGCGCGGTCGACAGCACCACGCCGTCGGCGATCGGCATGGCGCCGCCGGACAGGCCGGTGCCGGCGCCGCGCGGCACGATGGGTACATTCATCTCGCGGCACACCCGCAGCACGGCGGCGACCTGCGCCTCGCTGTCGGGCAGCACGACGATCATCGGCAGCTGGCGGTAGGCGGCCAGGCCGTCGCATTCGTAGGGCCGGGTGTCTTCCGGCGCGGACAGGATGGCGCGGGCGGGCAGCGCTTGCTGCAAGGCCGCGGCGACCTGCGCGCGGCGGGCGGCGATATCGGCCGGAGCGGATGTGGCAATGTTCATGGAGCGGGCACCTGGAAGCACATGGTTATGCATCGATTGTAAGCACAAACGTCCCGCAAGGCGAAATACCCGATTAAACTGTTGTATTCTTCCGGGCGCGACTCATCCACTTTTAGGAATCCATATGGGCAATCGACTCTCCAAAATCGCCACCCGCACCGGCGACGGCGGCACCACCGGCCTCGGTGACGGCAGCCGCACCGACAAGGACAGCGTGCGTATCCACTCGATCGGCGAAGTCGACGAGCTGAACTCGCACATCGGCCTGCTGCTGTGCGAAGACATGCCGGCCGAGCTGCGCGAAGAGCTGGTCACTATCCAGCACGACCTGTTCGACCTGGGCGGCGAGTTGTGCATCCCCGGCTACCAGATGATCACCGAGGCGCACGTCGAGCGGCTCGACGCGCTGCTGGCCAAGTACAACGCCACCCTGCCGGCGCTGACGGAGTTCATCCTGCCGGCCGGCTCGCGCGCGGCCTCGCAGGCGCACGTGTGCCGCACCGTGTGCCGCCGCGCCGAACGCGCCATCGTCACGCTGGGCAAGGCCGAGACCATCCACGAGCATCCGCGCCAGTATGTGAACCGCTTGTCGGACTTGATGTTTGTGCTGTCGCGGGTGTTGAACCGCTACGCCGGCGGCAGCGACGTGCTGTGGCAGCACGAGCGCAAGCGCGGCTAAGGATCAGCGGTCCGACTGGAACAGCAGCGCCATGCCCTTGGCCATGCTGAGGCGCGAGGCGCTGGCCGGATAGGCGCTGGACACCAGCGCCATCTGGTCGCCGTCGGACAGCTTGCGGTAAAAGCCGACCATGTCGGCGGCCGGCCAGCCCGCGCGGTGCGCCAGCACCATGCCCAATTGGTCCGCCTCGGACTCCTGCATGCTCGATAGCTTGGATAGCCGGATCTGCACCGACAGGTCGCTCTCCAGGCGCTCCATCACCACCTCCAGCGGCACCACCGGATAGCGGTTCAGGAATAGCGCCTCCGACAAGGTTTCGCGGTGATGCTCGGCCACCGCGTGGGCGATTTCGTGGCCCAGCAAGGTGGCCAGTTCACCATCGCTCAACGCCAGCTGGCGCACGAAGGCGCTGCCCACCAGGATTTTGCCGCCGGCCATGCAGATGGCGTCGACTTCGGCATCGCTGGTGGTATGGAACTCCCACTCCCATCCGGCCACTTCCGGCTTCAGCGCCACGGCGGCGCGGACCAGGCCCGCGCCGATCGATTGCAGCCGCGCCAGCAGTACGCGGTCGTCATCGAGCCGCCCGTCAGCCGCCAGGCCCACCACGCGGTCGATATAGCGGTCCTCGACCGTGCTGGCCACTTCCTCGGCGCTGTAGCGCATTTCCTGCGCCCGGCCCGATTCCGGCACCTGCGCGCCCGCCATACCGCAGGCGAACAACAAACCAGAAAAAAAGCAGGCAGCATGCATGGCGATATAAACCAAATAAACTGTTTATACCAAGATAGGATGCGCCGTCACGATAGGCAAGAAAAAAGCCGCCCGAAGGCGGCTTTGAGCATAACAGCAACGGTCTTTAGCCGTTGTTGACCACCAGGCGCGGCTCGGCGGCGGCGTGGCGTTGCTTGATCGAGGCGGTGATGCCGGCGCCGTCCAGTCCCACGCTGGCGAGCAGCTTGGCCGGGTCGCCGTGGTCGATGAATTTGTCCGGCAGGCCGAGCATTTGCAGCGGCTTGACGATGCCTTCGGCGGCCAGCGCCTCGGCCACGGCGGCGCCCGCGCCACCCATGATGCAACCCTCTTCCACCGTCACCAGGTAATCGTGTTCGGCGGCCATCCGCTTGACCAGTTCGACGTCGAGCGGTTTGACGAAGCGCATGTTGACGACCGTGGCGTCCAGGGTTTCGCCGGCGGCCAGCGCCGGCGCCACCATCGAGCCGAAGGCCAGGATGGCGATCTTCTGGCCCCGGCGCCGGATCTCGCCCTTGCCGATTTCGATCGTGGTCAGCTCCGGCTTGATCGCCACGCCGGCGCCTGCGCCGCGTGGATAGCGGATCGCCGCAGGTCCCTGGTACTGGTAGCCGGTGGTGAGCATCTGGCGGCATTCATTCTCGTCCGAGGCGGCCATGACCACCATGTTCGGGATGCAGCGCAGGTAGGCCATGTCGTAGTTGCCGGCGTGGGTGGCGCCGTCCGCGCCCACCAGGCCCGCGCGGTCCAGCGCGAACGTCACATCCAGGTTTTGCAGCGCCACGTCGTGGATCAACTGGTCGTAGCCGCGCTGCAGGAAGGTGGAGTAGATCGCCACCACCGGCTTCAGGCCTTCGCAGGCCAGGCCGGCGCCGAAGGTCACGGCGTGCTGCTCGGCGATGCCGACGTCGAAGTAACGATCCGGGAACTTCTGCTCGAAGCCGACCATGCCCGAGCCTTCGCGCATGGCGGGCGTGATGCCGACCAGGCGCTTGTCGGCGGCGGCCATGTCGCACAGCCAGTTGCCGAATACTTCGGTGTAGGAGACCTTGCCCGACGCCACGGCCGGCTTGAAGCCTTCGGCCGGGTTGAACTTGCCCGGACCGTGGTACAGCACCGGGTCGGCCTCGGCCAGCTTGTAGCCCTGGCCCTTCTTGGTCACCACGTGCAGGAACTGCGGCCCCTTGAGGTGCTTGATGTTCTGCAGCGTCGGGATCAGCGATTCCAGATCGTGGCCGTCGATCGGGCCGATGTAGTTGAAGCCGAATTCCTCGAACATGGTGGCCGGAACCACCATGCCCTTGGCGTGTTCCTCCAGCCGCTTGGCCAGCTCCAGCACGGGGCCGGGCAGCACGGACTTGCCGACGTTCTTGGCGGCGGCGTAGAACTGGCCCGACATCAAACGCGCCAGGTAGCGGTTCAGCGCCCCCACCGGCGGCGAGATCGACATGTCGTTGTCGTTCAGGATCACCAGCAGATTGACGTCTTCCTGCACGCCGGCGTTGTTGAGCGCCTCGAAGGCCATGCCGGCCGTCATCGAGCCGTCGCCGATGACGGCGATGGCGTGGCGGTGCTCGCCCTTGATCTTGGCCGCCTGCGCCATGCCCAGCGCCGCCGAGATCGAGGTCGACGAGTGCGCGGTGCCGAAGGTGTCGTACTCGCTTTCGTCGCGCTTGGGGAAGCCGGAGATGCCGCCCAGCTGGCGCAGCGTGTTCATGCGCTCGCGGCGGCCGGTGAGGATCTTGTGCGAATAGGTCTGGTGGCCCACGTCCCAGACGATGCGGTCGTGCGGCGTGTTGAACACGTAGTGCAGCGCCACGGTCAGCTCGACCGTGCCGAGGTTGGACGACAAATGGCCGCCGGTCTTCGAGACCGAATCGAGCAGGTAGCTGCGCAGTTCATGCGCGAGCGGCGTCAGTTGGGTGCGCGACAGCTTGCGCACGTCCGCCGGGGAATCTATGTTTTCGAGCAATTTCATTTATGCCTTCCGCTGCACGATCAAATCCGCGAGTTCGCGTAACCGCAGAGCTTTTTCTCCAAACGGCGCGAGCGCTGCGTGCGCGTCGAGCCGCAATGTTTCCGCCAGCGCGCGCGATGGCTCCAGACCCAGGATGGACACATAGGTCGGCTTGTTGTCGGCGGCGTCCTTGCCGGCCGTCTTGCCCAGCGTGGCCGAATCGGCCGTGGCGTCGAGCACGTCGTCCACCACCTGGAAGGCCAGGCCGATGGCGCGCGCGTAGGTGTCCAGCGCTTGCAGCTCGGCCGCGTCCAGATCCTTGCCGGCCAGCGCGCCCAGCACCACGGCGGCGCGCAGCAGCGCGCCGGTTTTGAGCTGGTGCATCTGCTCCAGCTGTTCCAGCGTCAGGCTCAGGCCCACGCTGTCGAGATCGATCGCCTGGCCGCCGCACATGCCGGCCGAGCCGGACGCGTGCGCCAGCAGGCGCAGCATCGCCACCTGGCGCGGCGCGGGGATGGTGTCGGCCTCGGCCAGCACCAGGAAGGCCTGCGATTGCAGCGCGTCGCCCACCAACAGCGCGGTCGCCTCGTCGTAGGCCACGTGCACCGTCGGCTTGCCGCGGCGCAGTTCGTCGTCGTCCATGCACGGCATGTCGTCGTGCACCAGCGAGTAGGCGTGGATCATTTCCACGGCGGCGGCGGCGCGGCTCAGGATGGCCGCGTCGGCGCCGAACAGCGCGCCGGCCGCGTACACCAGCAGCGGGCGCACACGCTTGCCGCCGCCCAGCAGCGCGTAGCGCATCGCCGCGTGCAGCTTGTCTGGAGCCGCAGCGGCGGCGGGCAGCGAAGTGGGCAAATAAGCGGATAAATCGTTTTCCGATGCCGCCTGCACGGTCTTCATCCAGTCGTCGAAGGCGCCGTTCATAGTTCGGCCTCGCCGGCTTCCGCGAACGGCTTGAGCATGTCGCCTTCCAGCACCTTGACCTGGGATTCCACCTTCTCCAGCTGGACGGCGCAGAATTTCACCAGCTCCGAGCCGCGCGCGTAGGCGGCCACCGAGGCTTCCAGCGGCAGTTGGCCTGCCTCCATTTGTGCAACCAGCTGCGCCAGTTCCGCCATCGCTTCTTCGAACGAGGCGGGGGCGGTGGTCGCGTCGGCAGTTAATTTCTTAGACATAGTCACTCAGGTAAAAACACGTGCCAGCGCAGTGTAGCCCGTTATTTTAGAACAAACCACCTTATCCGGTGGAACTATAGCGGCACTGCCGACGGCGGAAACTATGGATTTTATCGCAATCGTCACCATATCCCGCACAATCATGTAATTTTCACCATGTTTTGCGCGAAAAACGAGCACATCCGGTCGTCTGACCGGGGCGAAACACGGTATAATCGCCGGTTCTGTCCGAAATACCATTTTCAACAACTTTGAATTCAGGTCTTTACGGATTCTGTCTCTCTTTGGTTTGATGTACATATTAAGGGGGGTTGGGATGTCCGATCTGGCTACCCACGCCAAGCTGGCGCGTTCAAACGCGCAACTTCCGGTTGACGTCTATTTTGACGAAGCGCTGTTGCAGCGCGAAATGCAGCAATTATTCCAGGCCGGCCCGCGCTACATCGGGCACGAGCTGATGGTGCCGAACGTCGGCGACTTCGCGACCCTCGTCTCTGAAGACGAAGGGCGTATGCTGGTGCGCAACGCCAATGGCCTGGAGGTGCTCTCCAACGTCTGCCGCCACCGCCAGGCGCTGATGTTCAATGGGCGCGGCAACGCCAACAACATTGTCTGTCCGCTGCACCGCTGGACCTACGACCTCAAGGGCGAGTTGATCGGTGCGCCGCACTTCCCGGAGACGCCCTGCCTGAACCTGCCCAAGACCCGGCTGCAAAGCTGGAACGGCCTGCTGTTCGAGCAGAACGGCTACGACGTCATGGACAAGCTCAAGGAGCTGTCGGTGACCAAGGACCTGGATTTCTCCGGCTATATGTTCGACCACGTCGAGGTCCACAACTGCGACTACAACTGGAAGACTTTCATTGAAGTCTACCTGGAGGACTACCACGTCGAGCCTTTCCATCCGGGCCTGGGCGGCTTCGTCAGCTGCGACGACCTGCGCTGGGAATTCGGCCGCGACTACAGCGTGCAGACCGTCGGCGTCAACAAGGGCTTGCGCAAGTCCGGCTCCGAGATCTACAAGCGCTGGCAGGAGCAGGTGCTCAAGTTCCGCGGCGGCGAACCGCCACCGTACGGCGCGATCTGGCTGACGCTGTATCCGAACATCATGGTCGAGTGGTATCCGCATGTGCTGATCGTCTCGACCCTGTGGCCGGACGGCCCGCAGCGCACCAAGAACGTGGTGGAGTTCTACTACCCCGAGGAGATCGTGCTGTTCGAGCGCGAGTTCATCGAGGCCGAGCGCGCCGCCTACATGGAAACCTGCGTCGAGGACGACGAGATCGGCCAGCGCATGGACGCCGGCCGCAAGGCCCTGATGAAGCGCGGCACCACCGACGCCGGCCCCTACCAGTCGCCGATGGAAGACGGCATGCAGCACTTCCACGAGTGGTACCGGGCCAATATCGATCTCTAGGAAGCAGATGCAGTCACTTTGGATGTTGTTCGCCAGTTTCATGTTCGCCGCGATGGGGGTGTGCGTGAAGCTGGCCTCGGAGCAGTTCTCCACATCCGAAATCGTCATGTATCGCGGCGTGGTCGGCGTGGTCGTGCTGTTCATCGCCATCAAGCTGCAAGGCGGAAAATTCACCACCAGCATGCCTGGCGCCCACCTGTGGCGCGGGCTGGTCGGCGTGGTGTCGCTGTGGCTATGGTTCTACGCCATCGCCAAGCTGCCGCTGGCCACCGCCATGACCCTCAACTACATGGCGCCGATCTGGATCGCCGTGTGGCTGTTCGCGATCGGCTGGTGGCATGCCAAAAACCAGGTCAGGTGGCCGCTGCTGGCGGCGGTCGGCATGAGCTTTGTCGGCGTCACGCTGCTGCTGCAGCCGGCCTTCCATTCCAATCAACTGACGCCGGCGCTGATCGCGCTCACCTCCAGCGTGCTGTCGGCCATGGCCTACCTGCAGGTGCGCAAGCTGGGACTGGCGGGCGAGCCCGAGAACCGCGTGGTGTTCTACTTCGCGATCATGAACCTGGTGGCCGGCATCGCAGGCAATTACGCGCAGGGCGGCGGCCAGGGCGCCGTGTGGCATCCGATCACCAGCGTGCACGGCGGCCTGCTGTTGCTGGGCATCGGCATCTGCGCCACCAGCGCGCAGATCGCCATGACGCGCGCCTATCGCCTCGGGCAGACGCTGGTGGTGGCCAATCTGCAGTACACCGGCATTGTGTTTTCCAGCGTGTGGGGCGTGCTGGTGTTCGGCGACGTGTTCAGCTGGCACAGCTGGGCGGGCATCGTCGTGATCCTGGTGTCCGGCGTGGCCACAACGTTTTACAATACGCGTAACACCGAGCGCGGTAAGGCCATCGCCGTTACCGACCCCATAGCCAGCGAAGTCTAAGGAAACCCGGAACATGCACACCACTCTGATCAGCGCCACCGACCTTTCCCAGCATTTGACCGACGACAATTGGGTGATACTCGATTGCCGTCACGACCTGATGAATCCGAACGCGGGCCGCGACGGTTTCGCCATCGGCCATATCCAGAACGCGCAGTTCGCCAACATCGATACGGATCTGTCGGGCGCCAAGGTGGGCGCGGACGGCAAGTTCCACGGCCGCCATCCGCTGCCGGAGCGCGCGGCGCTGATCGAGACCTTGCGCGGCTGGGGCATCAACGACGACACGCAGGTGGTGGCGTATGACGCGCACGGCGGCATGTTCGCGGCGCGCCTGTGGTGGCTGCTGCGCTGGGTGGGGCATCCGGCGGTGGCGGTGCTGGACGGCGGCCTGGCCGCCTGGCAGGCGCAGGGCTTGCCGATGGTGACGCCGGTCGTTGCGCGCGCACGCGGCGCCATCGCCGAGCGGGCGTCGCTGGTGCCGACGGTGTCGGTGGAGGACGTGGTGGCCAATCTGGCCACGCAGGCGCGCACCGTGGTCGACGCGCGCGCGGCCGACCGCTATCGCGGCGAGAACGAGACCATCGATCCGGTCGGCGGCCATATTCCGGGCGCGAAGAACCGCTTCTTCAAGGACAACCTGAACGCCGACGGCCGCTTCAAGGGCGCCGCGCAGCTGAGGGAGGAATGGGCGCCGCTGTTCGCCAGCGCGCCGCAGGCGATCATGCAATGCGGCTCGGGCGTGACGGCCTGCCACAACCTGCTGGCACTGGAAGTGGCCGGCCTGTCCGGCGCCGCGCTCTACCCCGGCTCCTGGAGCGAATGGTGCGCCGACCCGGCCCGGCCGGTGGCGACTGGCGCTTAACCCTTGCGCCTTTGGCGCGCCCACCGCGTGACCACGATCTCGCCTCGATGGACACGATAGTCGACCGTATGACCAGTCTTCGGGATCGGAAATCGGCGCGTATCGCGCCTGTCGGTAGGCGTGCCAATGCCTGGCTGAGCCACGATCACATCCAAGGCATTCTGCAATCGCTGCAGGACAAGTTCGCCCGCCGAAACATCTTGAGCCTTAATGTGTGCGATGGCTTCATCGAGCGATTTGCGTGCCGTCGATGACCAGCGTATTTCCGGCTTAGCCGGTTTTACGCTTGGGTTTGACATGGGCTTCCAAGATACGTCGAGCCTGCGCCATAACCTCGTCGTGCGGGATGGTTCGGCCGGCCGCAATGTCCGCATCCGCGTCCAGGTCAGCCTGTATGCTCTCCTCTACATCGTCGAATCCATATTGCCAAACTTCTGGCCAAAGATTTTCTGCGGTCACTTGAGCCAGGGCGGCCAAGCGTTCCAGGCGCGCGCGGTCGGCGGCGGACAGCGCCGCCAATGCTTCAGCTTGCTTTTTTTGTCTGGAGTTCATCCCGCTATGATACTCCCGGCGCCGCCTGGTGCACGGGGCGCCGGGTTGAGCGGCGTCAGTGGCCTTGGGTCAGGACCAGCACGATGGCGACGCCCAGCGCGATCAACAGAACTTGGGGAATGGTTTCCCGCAGCGTGGCGCGGCGCTGCATCTGCGGCATCAGGTCGCTGACGGCGATGTAGATGAAGCCCGACGACGCGAACACCAGCACATACGGGATCAGGCTGCTGGCGCGGTCCAGCGTGTAGTAGCCCAGCAGGCCGCCGGCGATGGCCAACAGGCTGCACAGCAGGTTGTAGACATAGGCCCGCGTGCGCGAGAAGCCGGCGTTGAGCAGCACGATGAAGTCGCCGATCTCCTGCGGTATCTCGTGCGCGATGATAGCCAGCCCCGTCACCAGCCCCAGCTCGGGATTGGCCAGGAAGGCCGCCGCGATCAGGATGCCGTCGGTGAAGTTGTGCATGCCGTCGCCGACCAGGATCATCCAGCCGGCCTTGCCCGCCTCGCGCTTGTCGTGGCCGTGGTGGTGGTGGTGGCCGTCGCCCTCGTGGTGGTGCGAATGGCGCAGGATCGCCATCTTCTCCAGCAGGAAGAAGGCCAGCAGCCCGCCCAGCAGCGTGCCGAACAGGCTGCGCGCGCTGGCCTGCGATTCGAACGCTTCGGGCAGGGCGTGCAGCAGCGAGGTCGACAGCATGATGCCCACCGACAGGCTAACCATGCGCTCCACCACCTTCGACAGCAGCGTAAACGAGAACACCGCGGCAGCGGTGATGCTGACGACGCCGGCAACCGTGGTGGCCAGTAGGATGGAGATGAGTACGGGATCGATGTTATAGCCTCTTGTAGCAGGGACCGTGCCGCTGCACGCGGGCCGGGGCGTTATTTTACCGCCCAGCCCGGTTTCGTGCTCATCTTTGGCCAAATGGCCGGTAAATCAGGGTCAGGACACGCCGTTCTGCTTGAACCACGCCAGCGCGCGGCCCCAGCCATCCTTGGCGTCCGCCTCGACGTAGCTGGGGCGGTAGTCGGCGTTGAAGGCGTGGCCGGAGTTCGGGTAGACCACGAAGGTCGACTTGTTCGCCCCCTTGGCCAGCGCCGCCTTCATGGCCGCGATCGAGTCCTGGGTGATGCCCGTGTCCTTCAGGCCGTACAGGCCGAGCACCGGCACCGTCAGAGATCCAGCGATATCAATTGGATGCCTGGGAGTCACCGGATTGCTCTCGCCCACCAGGCGGCCATACCAGGCCACGCCGGCCTTGATGCTGGGATTGTGCGCGGCGTACAGCCAGGTGATGCGGCCGCCCCAGCAGAAGCCGGTGATGCCGATCTTGTCGCCGTTGCCGCCGTTGGCTTTGGCCCAAGCCACGGTCGCGTCCAGGTCGGCCATCACTTGCGCGTCCGGCGTCTTGGAGATGATGTCGCGTTGCAGTTCGGCGATCGAGGCGGCCTTTTGCGGGTCGCCTTGGCGCACGAACAGGTCGGGCGCCAGCGCCAGGTAGCCCTGCTTGGCGAAGCGGCGGGCGACGTCGGCGATGTGCTCGTGCACGCCGAAGATCTCCGACACCACCAGAACCACCGGCAGGTTGGCCTTGCCTTCGGGCTGGGCGCGGTACACCGGCACCTGCACGCCGTCCACCGTCAGGGTGATGGTGCCGGCGGTCAGGCCGGCGGTGTCGGTCTTGATGACGTTCTGCGCCACCACCGGCATGGCGGCGGCCGCGAAGCCGGTACCCAGCGCCACCTTCAGGAAGTCGCGGCGGTCGACGCCGTCCGACAGACTGGTCTTGGTCAGCAAACTCTCTGCATCCTGCCTCAAATCATCCATGCGATTCCTCCGATAGTAGTTAGCGGAAGCACATTCTCAATGTGCTTCCTCCCAGTTCTTGCCCACGCCGACTTCGGCGGTCAGCGGAACCTTCAGCTCCGCCACGCCGGCCATCAGCTTCGGCAGCATTTCCTTGACCAGCGACAGTTCCGCGTCCGGCACTTCCAGCACCAGTTCGTCGTGCACCTGCATGATCATCTTGGTCTGCAGCTTATCCTTTTCCAACCAATCCTGCACCGCCACCATGGCCAGCTTGATCAAATCGGCCGCCGTGCCCTGCATCGGCGCGTTGATCGCGGCGCGCTCGGCGCCCTGGCGGCGCGGGCCGTTCGGCGAATTGATCTCGGGCAGCCACAGGCGGCGGCCGAACACGGTCTCCACGTAGCCGCGCGCCTTGGCCTGCAGGCGCGTGTCGTCCATGTACTGCTTGACGCCCGAGAAGCGCGCGAAGTAGCGGTCGATATAGCTCTGCGCCGCGCCGCGCTCGATGCCCAGGTTGCCGGCCAGGCCGAAGGCGCTCATGCCGTAGATCAGGCCGAAGTTGATCACCTTGGCGTAGCGGCGCTGTTCGCTGCTGACCTCCTCCGGCGGCACGCCGAAGATCTCGGCGGCGGTGGCGCGGTGGATGTCCACGCCGTCGGCGAAGGCGCGCAGCATGTTCTCGTCCTCCGAGATGTGGGCCATGATGCGCAGCTCGATCTGCGAATAGTCGGCCGAGACGATGTGGCTGCCCGGCGGCGCGATGAAGGCTTCGCGGATGCGGCGGCCTTCCTTGGTGCGGATCGGGATGTTCTGCAGGTTGGGGTCGTTGGAGGCCAGGCGTCCCGTTACCGCCACCGCCTGCGCGTAGTTGGTGTGGACGCGGCCGGTGTCCTGGTTGATCCCCTTGGGCAGCTTGTCGGTGTAGGTCGACTTCAGCTTGGACAGGCTGCGGTATTCCAGCAGCACTTTCGGCAGCGGATAGTCCTCGGCCAGCTTCTGCAGCACCTCCTCGTCGGTGGACGGGGCGCCGCTCGGGGTCTTCTTCACCACCGGCAGCTTGAGCTTCTCGAAGAAGATCTCGCCAATCTGCTTGGGCGAACCGAGGTTGAAGGGCTGCTCGGCCAGCTCGTGCGCCTTGGCCTCCAGCTCGGCGATGCGCGCGCCCAGCTCGGCCGACTGGATGTTGAGCAGCTCGGCGTCGATGTGCACGCCGTTGCGCTCGATCTTTTGCAGCACCACGGCGGTCGGCAGCTCGATGTTGCGGTAGATGAAGTTGAGCTTGGCGTCGTTCTCCACCTCGCCGATCATCGCCTGGTGCAGGCGCAGCGTGATGTCGGCGTCCTCCGCCGCGTATTCGGTGGCGCGGCCGATCTCCACCTTGTCGAAGGTGATCATGCTGGCGCCCTTGCCGCACACGTCCACGAACGGGATGGTGGTGTGGTTCAGGTGGCGCAGCGCCAGACTGTCCATGTCGTGCGTGCGGTGCGATTCGAACACGTACGATTCGAGCAGCGTGTCGTGCTGGATGCCTTGCAGCTTCACGCCGTGGTTGGCGAAGATGTGGCTGTCGTACTTCAGGTTCTGGCCGACCTTGAGCTTGGTGGCGTCCTCCAGCCATGGCTTCAGTTTGGCCAGCACGTGCTCGCGCGACAGTTGCTCGGGCACGCCCTGGTAGCTGTGTGCAACCGGGATGTAGCAGGCCACGCCCGGCTCCACCGACAGCGAGATGCCGACCATCTGCGCCGTCATCGGCTCCAGCGAGGTGGTTTCGGTGTCGACCGCGGTCAGCTTGGCGGCGTCGATCAGGGCGATCCACTTGTCCAGCTGTTCATCGGTCAGCACGGTTTCGTAGTTGGTGCTGAGCTTGGGCGCTTCGCCGAACATGTCCATGTTGGCGGAGACGGCGCCGCCGGCGGCCGGTTCGGCGGCTGCGGCCTTGCCAGGTGCGCCGACCGGCGCCGATGGCGTGCCCAGCTCGCGCAGCAGCGTCTTGAAGCCGTACTTGCCGAAGAAGGCCAGCAAGGTTTCCTTGTCCTCGCCGCGCGCCACCAGCGATTCGCTGATCGTCGCCATGTGTTCGGACAGGTCGCAGTCCAGCTTCACGGTGATCAGCTCGCGGCCCTTCGGCAGCCATTCCAGCGCGCTGCGCAGGTTCTCGCCGACCGCGCCGGTGATCTTTTCCGCGTTGGCGATCACGCCGTCCAGCGAGTCGTAGGCTGACAGCCACTTGAGCGCGGTCTTCGGGCCGCACTTGGACACGCCCGGCACGTTGTCGACCGTGTCGCCGATCAAGGTCAGGTAGTCGATGATGCGGTTGGGCGGCACGCCGAACTTGGCCAGCACGCCCGCCTCGTCCATTTTCTCGTTGGTCATGGTGTTGATCAGCATGACCTTGTCGTTGACCAGCTGGGCCAGGTCCTTGTCGCCGGTGGACACCACCACGTTCATGCCGGCCTGCGCCGCCTGCACCGACAGCGTGCCGATGACGTCGTCCGCCTCCACGCCCTCGACCATCAGGATCGGCCAGCCCATGGCCTTGACCGCCTCGTGGATGGGTTCGATCTGCAGGCGCAGGTCGTCCGGCATCGAGGCGCGCGTGGCCTTGTACTCGGGATACATGTCGTCGCGGAAAGTCTTGCCCTTGGCGTCGAACACGCAGGCGATATAGGCGGCCGGATAGTCGGCGCGCAAACGGCGCAACATGTTGACCATGCCGTGCATGGCGCCGGTCGGATAGCCATCCGGGCTGCGCAGGTCGGGCAGCGCGTGGAAGGCGCGGTAGAGGTAACTGGAACCGTCAACTAACAGCAGGGTATTTTGCATAGACACTAGATATGGGTGGGGGCGGCGCGCAACAATGTCGGCCAGGCCATGGATGGCGCATTATCGCAGGTTTTGGCCGGGTTTCGCCCGCCCGCCACGGTCTTTTCAAATTAACAATACAGGGAAAACGGCTTTTAAAAACAGCGAAGCGTGTCTGTTTGTTACAATGGATCATACATAAAATTTTGACGGTTTTTCACCGCCGTTTTTCACCTCTAAGGCGATTCATCATGACGCGCACCTCTACCCTCTGGCCTGCCCTCCTCCTGACGCTCAGCGCCCACACGGCGTTTGCCCAGTCGACTCCGAGCCAGGCGCCGCCAAAACTGGAAAAAATAGAGGAAGTGGCGGACGATCCGATCACGGTGACGGCCAAGCCGGCGCCGGAACACAAGATCACCGAAAAACGCGACAACAGCGGCCAAGTGGTGGAAGCGACCGTCAAAAGCGGTCCAAGCACCTACACGCTGAAGCCGAACCGCCCGGCCGGCACCGCCCTACCCGGCGATGCGATGGGGGGCGCCAACCGCGGCCCGCAATGGACCGTGATGGAATTCGACATCGGCAAGAAAAAGAAAAAGACCACGGAAGAAGACGGCTCGACGGACACCACCGCGCCGCCCGCCGTGAAATAACGCGCGCCCGCCCTGCGCGGGCGTCCCCCGGCGCCCGCCCCGACGGCGGCGCCGCTCACCGAACCTCATCAAGTTTTCTCATGGCAGTGTTTACCCCGGTCAGCCTGGATGACCTTACCCCGTGGATCAAGCAGTTTCCCCTCGGCCAGCCATTGGCGCTCAAAGGCATCGCCAGCGGCATTGAAAACAGCAACTTCTTCCTGACGACGGAGCGCGGCGAGTTCGTGCTGACGATCTTCGAGATTCTGTCCTTCGAACAGTTGCCGTTCTACCTCAAGTTGATGCACCACCTGGCCGACCGCGGCGTGCTGGTGCCGGCGCCCATCGGCAACGACCAGGGCGAGCTGATCGTCGCCCTGCATGGCAAGCCGGCGTCCATCGTCACCAAGCTCGAAGGCAAGTCGCAGATGGATCCGCAGCCGGTGCATTGCGCCGCCGTCGGCGCCATGCTGGCGCGCATGCACCTGGCGGCGGTCGACTATCCGCTGGCGCAGCCCAATCTGCGCGGCCTGGACTGGTGGAACGAGACCACGCCGCACGTGCTGCCCTTCCTGGACGACAGCTGCGCCCACCTGCTGCGCGCCGAGATGCACTTCCAGGAAGCGTTCGCGGCCTGCGACACCTACCGCCTGCTGCAGCGCGGCCCGGTGCATGCCGACCTGTTCCGCAACAACGTCATGTTCGACGGCGAGCGCCTGACCGGCTTCTTCGACTTCTACTTCGCCGGCTGCGACACCTGGCTGTTCGACGTGGCGGTCACGGTCAACGACTGGTGCATCGATCTCGACACCGGCGTGCTGGACACGGCCCGCGTGCGCGCCATGCTCGACGCCTACCACGCCGTGCGCCCGTTCACCGACGCCGAGCAGACCGCCTGGCAGCCGATGCTGCGGGCGGCGGCGCTGCGCTTCTGGCTGTCGCGCCTGTACGACTTCCACCAGCCGCGCGAGGCGGAGATGCTGACGCCGCACGATCCGACCCACTTCGAGCGCATCCTGCGCGAGCGCATCGCCACGCCGGCGCCGGGACTGCGCGGATGAGCCGACTTCCCGCACGCACCGGCTGGCACTGGGTCAAGCAGGCCATGCAGCTGTTCCGCAAGCAGCCGGGTGCGCTGATGGCGCTGTTCTTCTGCTGCATGTTCCTGTCGCTGTTCTCGCTGGTGGTGCCCTTCCTCGGCTCGGTGGCGCCGACCTTGCTGGCGCCGATGTTCACCATTGCCCTGCTGCAAGCCTGCGCCGACGTCGACCACGACAAGCGCGCGCTGCCGAACCTGGTGTTCAGCGGCTTCCGCAAGCCGGTGCGCAAGCCGCTGCTGGGGCTGGGCGTGCTGTACCTGCTGGTGATGCTGCTCGCGCTGGCGGTGCTGACCTTGCTGGACGACGGCGTGCTGATCAAGATGGCCACGCGCCAGATCCCGATGGACAAGGACTTGCTGGAGAATTCGCGCGGCGCGCTGTTCGTCTCGTCGGGGATCTACATGCTGGGCTGGATGCTCAGCAGCCTGGCCGCGCCGCTGATCTACTGGCAGAAGATGACCTTGGCCAAGGCGCTGTTCTTCAGCGTGGTGACGGTGTGCCGCGAGTTCAAGGCTTTTTTGATGGCGGCCGTGGTGCTGTTCCTGATGTTCCAGGTCGGCGCGGCGGTGCCGGTGCTGCTGCTGGACTCGGCGCAGCTGCAGGTGATGGTGATCTTCACCATCTTCCTGATGATGGTGGTGCTGATGCATTGCACGCTGTACGCCAGCTATCGCCAGTTCTTCGGCATGCCGGAGGCCAGCGCGCCGCCGGCGCCCGTACCGGGGGCATAAAGAAAGGCGGCCATGGCCGCCTTTCTTATCGACCGTCTCAGCGGCCCAGCCGCTCCAGCTTGGCGATGCTCAGGTCCAGCACCTTCATGCCGTGGCTGCCGAAGTTGATCTGCGCGCGGGCGTTGTTGCCGCTGCCCTCGATGTTGACGATCACCCCCTCGCCGAACTTGCCGTGCGCGACAGACTCGCCGATGCGCCAGCCGCTGCCCGGCGACTTCTGCGCGATCTTCTGCGCGATCGCGTTGTCCGAGCCGACCAGCGGCGCCTCGTCCCAGGCCGACTTCTTGTTGGCGAACCAGTGCGACTGCACCTTGGGCGAGAGCCACTTCAGCGACTCCTCCGGCAGCTCGTCGAAGAAGCGCGACTTCATGTTGTAGCGGGTCTGGCCGTGCAGCATGCGCGTCTGCGCGAAGCACATGTAGAGGCGCTGGCGCGCGCGCGTGATCGCCACGTACATCAGGCGGCGCTCCTCCTCCACCCCGTCGTGCTCGCGCGAGCTACTCTCGTGCGGGAACAAGCCCTCCTCCAGTCCGGTGATGAAGACGTTGTTGAACTCCAGCCCCTTGGCCGAATGCACCGTCATCATCTGCACGGCTTCCTGGCCGGCGGTGGCCTGGTTGTCGCCGGCCTCCAGCGAGGCGTGCGACAGGAAGGCCGACAGCGGCGACATCACGGTCGGCAGCGCGGCGTCGGCGTCGAGGATCTCGAAGCCGTCCTCGTTGACGATGGGCGCGCCGGCCTGAGCCTGCGCCTGCGGGCCCAGGTGGGCGGGCGCGCCCTGGCCGAAACCTTCCTCGGACACGAACTGCGTGGCCGCGCTGACCATCTGCTCCAAGTTCTCGATGCGGTCGGCGCCTTCTTTTTCGGTCTGGTAGTGGGTCAGCAGGCCGGAGGTCTCCAGCACCACCCGCACCAGTTCGGGCAGGGCCATCTGCTGCGTTTCAAAGCGCGCGCCCTCGATCAGCTTGACGAAGCCGCCCAGCGACGAGCCGGCCTTGCCCGCCACGTAGGGCACGGCGGCGTACAGCGAAATATGGTGCTGGTCGGCGGCCGCCTGCAGCGCCTCGATCGAACGCAGGCCGATGCCGCGTGTCGGGAAGTTCACCACGCGCAGGAAGGCCGAATCGTTGTGCGGATTGTCCATCAGCTGCAGGTAGGCGATCGCGTGCTTGACCTCGGCGCGCTGGAAGTAGCGCAGGCCGCCGTACACGTGGTATGGAATGCCGGCCGAGAACAGCGCATGCTCGATCACGCGCGACTGCGCATTGGAGCGGTACAGCACGGCGATCTCGCTGCGGGCGGCGCCGTCGGCGATCAGGTTCTTGGTTTCCTCGATGATCCACTGCGCCTCGGCCAAGTCGGAGCTGGCCTCGTACACGCGCACCTGTTCGCCGTGGCCGGCGTCGGTGCGCAGGTTCTTGCCCAGGCGCTTGCTGTTGTTGGCGATCAGCACGTTGGCGGCGTCCAGGATGTGGCCGTGGGAGCGGTAGTTCTGCTCCAGCTTGATCAGGTTCTGCACCTTGAACTCGCGCTCGAAGGCGCTCATGTTGCCGACGTTGGCGCCGCGGAAGGCGTAGATGCTCTGGTCGTCGTCGCCGACGGCGAACAGCGCGCTGCCGCCGTCGCGCTCGCCGTGGCCGGCCAGCAGCTTGAGCCACTTGTATTGCAGGTCGTTGGTGTCCTGGAACTCGTCGACCAGGATGTGCTTGAAGCGCTGCTGGTAGTGCTCGCGCAGCGGCTGGTTACGGCTGAGCAGCTCGTAGGTGCGCAGCAGCAGCTCGGCGAAGTCGACCACGCCTTCGCGCTGGCACTGGTCGTCGTACAGCTGGTAGAGCTCGCACTTCTTGCGCTCGTCAGCGTTGTAGGGTTCGATCTTGTCGGCGCGCAGGCCCTGGTCCTTGGCGCCGTTGATGAAGTACATCACCTCCTTCGGCGGGAACTTCTCGTCGTCGATATTGTTGGCCTTGATCAGGCGCTTGATGGCCGACAGCTGGTCCTGGCTATCGAGGATCTGGAAAGTCTGCGGCAGCGCGGCGTCGCGGTGATGGGTGCGCAGCAGGCGGTTGCACAGGCCGTGGAAGGTGCCGATCCACATGCCGCGCGTATTAATCGGCAACATCGCCGACAAACGCGTCATCATTTCCTTGGCGGCCTTGTTGGTGAAGGTCACGGCCAGGATGCCGGACGGCGAGACTTGCCCCGTCTGGATCAGCCAGGCGATGCGGGTGGTCAGGACGCGGGTTTTGCCGGAGCCGGCGCCCGCCAGGATCAGGGCGCTTTGTGCCGGCAGGGTCACGGCGGCGAGTTGTTCGTCGTTGAGGTTGTGAAGAAGATTGTGCATCCCGTGATTATACCGGCCTTGGCGGCCAACAGCGGTGGGGTCAGATACCGTCTTGAATGGCAAGCCCTTTCGATAAGTAATTAGGATCGAAAGGCTTGTCATTGTGTATCACCCCATAAATCAAGTGAGCCAGTTTGTGCATGACGGCACCGATCACGGCTTTCTGTGCCATGCCAGTCGCGGCAAGCCGCTCGGCGAATTGGCGCAGGATGGGGTTATGACGGCGCGCCACCAGGCTAGGCATATACAGCGCAGCGCGCAATGATGTATTGCCTGTTCGACTGATGGTCGTTCGTCCCCTCACTGAGCTTCCGGAGCTGCGTTGCTTGGGCGTTACGCCAAGGAAGGCGGCGAAGGCTTTCGCACTGCCAAAGCGGCGGATATCGCCCAAACTCCCCAATACTTTGGCCGCCGTGGTCATCCCTACGCCGGGGATTGTGGTGAGCAACTCCGCATCGTGCTTCAGGCCAGGATGGCGATCGATGTGATCGTCGATGTCGCTTTCAAGCTTCTCAATTTCTGCGCTGAGCCAGGTGATATGCTGCCGCACGTGCTGCACCACCTCGTCCATTCCACCGATGGCTAACGCCTCCAGCCGGTTCTCTTCCTGCTGGCGGATATCCTTCAAGGCTTGAACGCGCTGTGTCCATGCCCGCAACTGGCGCTGTTCCAGCGGCGGCGGACTCCAGGGCGCAGGCCGCATTGCTGCGCAGTAGCGAGCGATCAGGCCGGCGTCGATGGCATCGTTCTTGTTGCGAATATTCTCGCTGTGGCCAAAGCCTTTGATGCAGGCCGGATTCTCCACGCTCACCATCAGGCCGGCCTGGTGCAACGCAAGCGCCACCGGCTCGGAATACACCCCGGTCGCCTCCATGCAAACGTGCAAGGCCGATAACGGCACCTTGGATTTGCCCAGCCAATCGAGCAGCGCTCGGTGACCTTCGATGGAGTTTTCCAGCACCTTGGTCTTGGTTTTTCCGTTGACCAGCAGTGCAATATCTAATTTTCTCTTACTGACATCAATACCTACTGCTGCGTATATCGCATCCATTTTTTGACCTTCCTCGTATGCAGGCTTACGCATTGACGCGATGGCCCAAGATACCGTTCGGACTTATCAAATGAAACAGGCAGAGGCACCTATCTGACCCACGTGCTCCATGGCACTAAGTCTGATCAGCGTCACTCCGCCCGGCCGCACTTACTTCGTTATTATCCGATGGAGATGCGGTACGCTCAATATACGAAGTCTGACATTCGGACACGAGCTCTTCCGTAGCAGCCGCTACGGAAGAGCTCGTGTCCGAATGTCAGACTTGACCCCAATTTTATGCGGACGGGGCTGGCACCGCTTTGCCGGCCTTGACGGCGTCCTTGATCAGCTCTTTCATGGTGCGCTCGGCTTCGCGGCTGGCCTTGGCTTGCTCGCGGCCCAGCTCGCCCATGGCCTGGCCTAATTCAGCCATCGGCTTGCCGGCCTCCGACATCTGCTTGCTCAGCGCGCTCATCGGCTCTTGCATGGCCTGGATCTTCGCCAGTTGCGGCGCCATGTCGCGCTGGGCTTTCTCGATCTGGCTTTGCAATGGCGCCATCTCCGCCTGCAGCGCGGCCTGGCGTTCGTGGAAGCGGCGCAGCTTTTCCGAGGTCGGGTCGTCGCCCAGTTCGCGCGCGGCCTGCTCGATCCGGCGGCCGATCGCTTCCTGTTGGCGGGCGACGCGTTCAATCAGCCGCTGCTGCCGGTCCGTGTCCAGCTGGGCCTTGCCTTCGGCATCACGGCCCAGCTTTTCCATCTGTCGGCCCAGCGCGTCCATGACCTTGCCTTGGGCATCCATTTTCTTGCCCTGCGCGTCCATCTTCTCGCCGATGCGATTGACGGCGGCCCAGGCTTCGTCGGCCTTGGCGATCGCGGCCGGATCCTGGATCAGGTAGGCCTTGTCGCCGTCGCGGAACCAGATGAAGTCGCCCTTGACGTTGCGCCGCGCTGCTTCGATCTTCGACAGGTCCAGGTAGGCGGCCGAGACGGTGATGTTTTCCTTGTTGGCGTGCACCAGCGCGTAGCCCGAACGCTGGCCGTCACGACTTAGGGTAATGTTGTGTTCAAAGTGGCGGCTTTGCGCTCCGGCCGGCGCCGCCGGAATCGGTGGAATAGCCGGCACTGCTGGAATTGCTGGAATCGCTGGCACGGCTGGAATTGCTGGAATCGCCGGCACAGCTGGAATTGCTGGAATCGCCGGCACGGCAGGAATTGCCGGGATTGGCGGCACTGGCAGGATTGCAGGCGCTGCCGGGGCGGCCGGCATTGCTGGCATCGCGGCAGCAGCCATCGCGAGTGCGGGCTTGGCCGGTGCAGCTGGCACCGCAAGTTCGGCGACTGCGACTGCGGCTGGTGCGGCTGGCGCGGCTGCTGCCGCTGGCGCCGCCGGTGCCGCTGGTTCGGCCTCGGCAGCCGGCGCTGCGGGCGGTTGCACCGGCTCGACTTGGGCGACGTCGGCCATCTGGCTGACCTGTTCGACCGTCGCGACGGCGGCGACGTCCGGCGCCGGCGGCGCGGCGTGGGCGTAGAACACCGCGCCGGCGGCAAACAGCCCCATCAGGGGCAAGGCCATTTTCCAGCTGACCGGTTCAACATCGGGACGCAGCAGGCGTTTGATACGTGACATGAGATTTCCTCCGTGAGCCGCGTGGGCTAGTTGTGTGGTGTCGAACTGAAACCGATCCAGTTCCGACAGGGCCTGCGCCAGCCTCTGGGGCTGGCCGAGCATGTCCACCGCGAGGTCGTCGGCGATTTGTTCCCGCTCGATCCGTATCCTGCGTGACAAGGCCCAAACACTAGGGTGATAGAACAGCACGATCTCGATCGCGCTTTGAATCAGGTTGACCAGGTAGTCATGTCGTTTGATGTGCGCCAGTTCGTGCGCCAGCAGGGCTTCCAGCAGGTCGGGTGGCATGCCGCTCACCAGCGCGGTCGGCACCAGCACGATGGGACGCCAGCAGCCGGCCGTGATCGGGCTATCGAGCAGATCGGCCACGCCCAGCCGCACATGACGTTCGATGTCGAAGCGGCGCGCCAGTTCGGACAGGCGCCGCTGCCAGTAGTGGTTGACGGTGTAGGCGCCGGCGCGGGTGCGCTCGGCCACCCATTGCAGTCCCAGCGCCAGGCGCAGCGACATCAGCGCCGCGCCGGCCAGCCACAGGCCAACCACCCACGGCAGTTGGCGGCGCAAGACGGTTTCAAAGGTGGAGAGCGTGCCCTCGCCGAACAGGGCCGGCACGACGGCGGCAACGGCGCCCTGGTCCGCAGCAGCGGCACCCTGGCCGGCCACATCGGCAGCGCCGGCGCCCTGCCCCGCCAGCACGCGCAGGATCTGCGGCGTACCCGCGCCGGCTCCGGTGTCCGACAGTTGCATCAGGATGCTGGCCAGCGGCAGCGCCGCGCACAGCAGCATGCCGGCGCAGGCCACCGCGTAGCGGGTCTGCGGGCGGGCGCCGCGCAGCGCGGACATCGCCAGCGCCACGGCCCAGCCGATCAGCAGGCCTTGCCAAATGAAGTGCAACAGCGCCCAGCCGACGGCGGGCACCAGGGCGGCCAGGACGCCGTTCATGCGCGCCCCGCCTGCCGTGAATTCGTATGACTGCGTATTGCTTCCATGCCGCACTCCCCAGTTGATGGATGTAGAATAAATTATCTAGATCTCGATGTCTAGAACTTTTTTTCTACATGCATCGCACCGGGATCAGTGGGCGCGCTTGGCGCTGATGGTGACGACTGGCATCTTGACGCCGTCCACCACCGCCATCTTGACCGAGCCGGCGTCGATGGCCGGGGTGGCGCGCCCTTCGGCGCTGGCGTAGCCGGTGGCGCACAGGACGACTGCGCTGGCGACGAAGATCAGTTCCATGTTTTTCAGTACGTTCATGATGTTTCTCCTTCAGTGGTGGGCCTTGCTTCCATGACTCCACTGTAGTCAAACACCTCGCCGAACGCCTGCGGATTGCGACGGAATGCAGCTTTGGCGGAGCCAGCCGCAATCCGTCGCGACGGACGTCAGTAGATCACCACCGAGCGGATCGATTCGCCGCTCTTCATCAGGTCGAAGCCTTCATTGATGCGCTCCAGCGGCAGGCGGTGGGTGATCAGGTCGTCGATATTGAGCTTGCCTTCCATGTACCAGTCGACGATCTTCGGCACGTCGGTGCGGCCGCGCGCGCCGCCGAACGCGGAACCCTTCCACACCCGCCCCGTGACCAGCTGGAACGGCCGGGTGGAGATCTCCTGCCCCGCCGCCGCCACGCCGATGATGATGGACTGGCCCCAGCCCTTGTGGCAGCACTCCAATGCCTGGCGCATGGTGGTGGTGTTGCCGATGCACTCGAAGCTGTAGTCGGCGCCGCCGTCGGTCAGCTGGACGATGGCGTCGACCACGTTCTCCACCTCCTTCGGATTGACGAAGTGGGTCATGCCGAACTTGCGCGCCATCTCCTGGCGGGCCGGGTTGATGTCGACGCCGATGATCTTGTCGGCGCCCACCATTTTGGCCGCCTGGATCACGTTCAGGCCGATGCCGCCCAGGCCGAACACCACCACGTTGGCGCCCGCCTCGACCTTGGCCGTGAACAGCACCGCGCCCACGCCGGTGGTCACGCCGCAGCCGATGTAGCAGACCTTGTCGAACGGCGCGTCCTCGCGGATCTTGGCCAGCGCGATCTCCGGCACCACGATGTAGTTGGAGAAGGTCGACGTGCCCATGTAGTGGTAGATCGGTTTGCCGTCGATGGAGAAGCGGCTGGTGGCGTCCGGCATCAGGCCGCGGCCCTGGGTCGAGCGGATCGACTGGCACAGGTTGGTCTTTTGCGACAGGCAGAATTTGCACTGGCGGCATTCCGGCGTGTACAGCGGGATGACGTGGTCGTCCTTCCTGAGCGACTTGACGCCGGGGCCGACGTCGACCACCACGCCGGCGCCCTCATGGCCGAGGATGGCCGGGAAGATGCCTTCCGGATCGGCGCCGGACAGGGTGTAGTAGTCGGTGTGGCAGATGCCGGTGGCCTTGATCTCGACCAGCACCTCGCCTTCGCGCGGGCCGCCCAGTTCCACTTCCTCGATCGTCAGCGGTTTGCCCGCCTGCCATGCGATGGCTGCTTTGGTTTTCATTGTTCGTCCTGTGGCTGCGTTGTTCGGGAGACCGGAACGGAGGGCCGTTCCGGTGGTTCGCCATGATAGCAAGCCGCGGACGATCTGTGGCGCGGACGATTACTGCGGTTCGGCCGGCATCGACGCGCCGATGCCCAGCAGCTCGGACACCGTGCGCCACAGCTGGCGCGGCGAGGTCCACGGCTTGGGCAGGAAGGCGCCGCCGGCGTTGTGGCGCTCGGGATGACGCGCCGAGTACGTCAGCACGCGCACATGGGGATGGCGCTGCTGCAGCTGCATCACCAGGCTGGTGCCGTCGCCGTCGGGCAGATCGGGATCGATCACCACCAGCGCGAAGCGGCGCTCCAGCAGCATCAGCTCGGCCGCGGCCAGCGAGCCGACGTGGGTGACGTGGGTCTCCGGCACCAGCAGCATCGACAGCACCAGCGCGGTGTCCAGGTCGGCGTCCACGTGCAGCACGCGCGGCGCCTCGGCAAACACCGAAAAGCCGATCGCGGCGCCGACATCCTGCTCGCTGAAGGGACGGTAGGTATCCTGGGAAAAATCGGTCGTCATAAGTGTCTCCGCACACAAAACTGAGAGGAATGCGGTGCCGGCAGCACGGGGCGGTCATGGCAACGCGGAAGTCGGCGGAGTTGGGCCGAAGGAACGATGACGGTCGCAGGGGACAGGCGGCCGAAGAGGCGGCAGGCGCAGGTTGGAGGCCCCGCCGCACTAGCACAAAGCGGGCAGGACCGGCCTGCCGCTATAGACACAGTCTACATGAAAGGTGATGCAAAGCAATAAAATGCCGATAAAAATACCGCCGGCGTTTACTTTTTCAGACGCTGATTGAAGGCGGCGTGCAAGCTGTTCAACATTTCCTCGGCGGCCAGCAACTGGTCTGCCACCTCGTTGACCTTGCGGCGGTTGGAGCGGGCGTGGTCGCGCAGCACCTCGAAGGCGGTGTTGCGGTCGGTCTGGAATTTGCACATCAGCAGGCCAACGGCCAGGCTGGTCTCGCGGCCGGCGGCCAGCGCGGCGTTCAGATTGAGCTCGGTGCGGCGCAGCTGGCGGATCTCGTCGGCGCGCGCCAGGCCGGCGGCGAAGGCCGGCATCAGGTGCTTCTCGTCGACCGGCTTGACCAGGAAGCCTACCGCGCCGTAGGACGCGGCCTGCTTGCCGGCGTCGGCGTCGCCGCGGCCGGACAGGAACATGAACGGTACCGAGCTGGTCGCGTGCAGCTGCTTGGCCAGTTCCAGGCCGTTCATGCCGGGCATGTGGATGTCGAGCAGGGCCAGGTCCGGTTCGCGCTGGGCGATATGCTGCAGGGCCTGCTCGGCCGACGAGGCCTTGAGGATGTCGTAGCCGGCGTGGCCCAGCACCTCGCCCAGGAAATCGAGCAGCAATGGGTCGTCGTCGACGATCAGGATCAGACGCTTCTGGCTGGAAGGGACATTCATGTGGCGGCCACCTTAGGCTTAAGCTAACGCCCCAATTATAAGGCGGAAATCCCCCCAAGCCGCTAGCGTTTTATGCGGCCGTCCGATCGCCGGCGTACAGCGCGAGAAACGCGGCCACGGCGGCGCCCGGATCGTCCGCCTGGTAGACGCTGCTGATGGCCGCCACCATGGACGCCCCGCGCGCGGCCAGCGGCGCGGCGTTTTCCGGCGTCATGCCGCCGATCACCACGGTCGGCACATGGATCACCGCGCGCGCCTGGTCGAGGATCTCCATCTTGGTAGTCACCGCGTATTGCTTCACGCGCGACGGGTAGAAACCGCCGAAGGCCACGTAGCTGGCGCCGGCCGCCTGCGCCTGCAGCGCGCGCGGCAGGTCGCCGTAGCAGGAGGCGCCGATGATCTTGTCCGGGCCCAGCCGGGCGCGCACCTGCGCCACCTCGGCGTCGGTGCCGCCCAGGTGGACGCCGTCGGCGCCGGTCTGCTCGCACAGGTCGACGTGATCGTTGACGATGAAGGGCACGCCGTAGCGCCGGCACAACGCCAGCAGCGCGCCGGCTTGATCCAGGCGTTGCTGCGGGCCGGCCTCCTTGTGGCGGTACTGCAGCAGCGCCACGCCGGGCTGGGCCTGCCGGGCGGCGGCCAGCGCGCGCTCGGTCAGCTCCAGCAGCCGGCCGGTGTCGTCCCAGTTGGGCGTAACCAAATAAAGTCCTTGCATGATGTGCTCTCAAATGAGGGGTAGGCGGTGCGGGATGCGCTGGCCGGCGGCCACCGTGTAGGCGCCGCGCAGCGCGCGATAGCAGTACTGTTGCGCCAGTTCCAGCGCGCGTTCCATCGACATGCCGAGCGCCAGCTGTCCGGCGATGGCCGACGCCAGCGTGCAGCCGCTGCCGTGGAACTCGCCGCCCAGGCGCGGCCAGCGCCAGTCGCGGGAATCGTCCTGCGGGGCGGGATCGGACAGGCGCTGCGGCGGCGCCGAGCCGGGGCCGACCCAGCGGTTGACCACTTCCTCGCCGCTGCCGTGGCCGCCGGTGCTCAGCACGTGGCGGCAGCCGCGCGCGCGCAAGGCCTGCGCCTGCGCGGACGGCTCGTCGACGCCGGTCAGCGCCAGCGCCTCCGGGCCGTTGGGCGTGAGCAGCGTGACCAGCGGCAGCAGCGGCGCCAGCGCCTGCACCGCGTCGCCGCGCGAGAGCAGGTCGCCGTGGCCGCTGGCCAGCACCGGGTCCAGCACCACCGGCAGCTCCGGCTGGCGCTGGCGCAGGCGGCTGATGATCTCGGCGATGGCCAGCGCGTTGGACGCGCTGCCGGGGATGCCGATCTTCACCGCGCGCACCGTCATCTTGTCGACCAGCGCCTGCGCCTGGCGCAGCACCATGGCGCCGTCGACCGGCTGCACGCCGTAGACGCGGTCGTTGTCCTGCACCGTCAACGCGGTGGCCACGGTGAGCGCGTGCGCGCCCTGCCCGGCCACCGCCTGCAGGTCGGCGGCGATGCCGGCGCCGCCGGACGGATCGAGTCCGGCGAACACCAGCACGCAAGGTCGCGCCACCAGTTGCGCCATCAGCTGCGCCGCCACTTGCGAAGACAAGCGCTCGCTCATGCCAGCCGGCCCGCCATCGGCGAGGACGGCGAGGCGGCGAACTTGCGGGCGATGCGGCCGGCCAGGAAGGCCTCGCGGCCGGCCTGCACGCCCAGCTTCATGGCGCGCGCCATGCGCACCGGATCGCGCGCGCCGGCGATGGCCGTGTTCATCAGCACGCCGTCGCAGCCCAGCTCCATGGCGATGGCCGCGTCCGAAGCCGTGCCGACGCCGGCGTCGACCAGCACCGGCACCTTGGCCTGTTCGATGATCAGCGACAGGTTCCACGGATTGAGGATGCCCATGCCCGAGCCGATCAGCGAGGCCAGCGGCATCACCGCGACGCAGCCGATGTCCTCCAGCAGCTTGGCCTGGATCGGATCGTCGCTGCAGTAGACCATGACGTCGAAGCCGTCCTTGACCAGGGCCTCGGCGGCGAGCAGGGTTTCCGGCATGTGGGGGAACAGGGTCTTCTCGTCGCCCAGCACCTCCAGCTTGACCAGCTTGTGGCCGTTGAGCAGCTCGCGCGCCATCTGCAGCGTGTAGACCGCGTCCTTGGCGGTGTAGCAGCCGGCCGTGTTGGGCAGGATGGTGTACTGCGACGGCGGCAGCACATCCAGCAGGCTCGGCGCCTTCGGATCCTGGCCGATGTTAACGCGGCGAATCGCCACGGTGATGATTTCCGCCTCGGCGGCATCGGTCGCCTCGCGGGTTTGTTGAAGGTCCTTGTACTTGCCGCTGCCCACCAGCAGGCGCGACTTATAACTCTTGCCCGCGATGGTCAGCAGGTCCTGGGATGATGCGTTCATGTTGCTCTCCTTGTGGGGTCAAGTCTGACATTCGGACACGAGCTCTGCCGTAAGCGGCCGCTTACGGCAGGCTCGTGACATGTCGACTAGCCCCTATTTAGCCGCCGCCGATGGCGCGGACGATGTCGACCTGGTCCTGCGGCTGCAGCTCGCGCTGCGGCCACTGCTGGCGCGGCACCACCGCGCGGTTGACCGCCAGCGCCAACGCCTGGCCGGTCAGCGACAAGGCGTCGATCAACTGGTCCAGCGTCTGCCGCGGCGGCACCCGGTACGGGGCGCCGTTCAATTCGATGTCGATCATGCCGGCCTCACAGCTTGCGGTACAGCTCGGCGCCGTTCTTGATGAACTCCACCGCCTTGACCTGCATGCCCTGCTCCAGCGCCGCGCCGTCCGACATGCCGTTGGCCGCCGCGAACTCGCGCACTTCCTGCGTGATCTTCATCGAGCAGAAATGCGGGCCGCACATCGAGCAGAAATGCGCCACCTTGGCCGAGTCCTTGGGCAAGGTCTCGTCGTGGAACTCGCGCGCCTTGTCCGGATCGAGGCCGATGTTGAACTGGTCGTCCCAGCGGAACTCGAAGCGCGCCTTGGACAGCGCGTTGTCGCGGATCTGCGCGCCCGGATGGCCCTTGGCCAGGTCGGCCGCGTGCGCGGCGATCTTGTAGGTGATGATGCCGTCCTTGACGTCGTTCTTGTCCGGCAGGCCCAGGTGCTCCTTCGGCGTGACGTAGCACAGCATGGCCGTGCCGTACCAGCCGATCTGCGCGGCGCCGATGCCGGAGGTGATGTGGTCGTAGCCGGGCGCGATGTCGGTGGTCAACGGCCCCAGCGTGTAGAACGGCGCCTCGTGGCACTGCTCCAGCTGCAGGTCCATGTTTTCCTTGATCAGCTGCATCGGCACGTGGCCGGGGCCTTCGATCATCACCTGCACGTCGTGCTTCCAGGCGATCTGGGTCAGTTCGCCCAGGGTCTTCAGCTCGCCCAATTGCGCCTCGTCGTTGGCGTCGTAGATCGAGCCGGGGCGCAGGCCGTCGCCCAAGGAGAACGAGACGTCGTACGCCTTCATGATCTGGCAGATCTCTTCGAAGTGCGTGTACAGGAACGATTCCTTGTGGTGCGCCAGGCACCACTTGGCCATGATCGAGCCGCCGCGCGAGACGATGCCGGTCAGGCGCTTGGCCGTCATCGGCACGTAGCGCAGCAGCACGCCGGCGTGGATGGTGAAGTAGTCGACGCCCTGCTCGGCCTGCTCGATCAGGGTGTCGCGGAAGATTTCCCACGTCAGGTCCTCGGCCTTGCCGTTGACCTTCTCCAGCGCCTGGTAGATCGGCACCGTGCCGATCGGCACCGGGCTGTTGCGGATGATCCATTCGCGCGTTTCGTGGATGTGCTTGCCGGTCGACAGGTCCATGACGTTGTCGCCGCCCCAGCGGATGGCCCAGGTCATCTTCTCGACTTCCTCGCCGATCGACGAGGTGACGGCGGAGTTGCCGATATTGGCGTTGATCTTCACGAGGAAGTTGCGGCCGATGATCATCGGCTCGATTTCCGGGTGGTTGATGTTGGCCGGGATGATGGCGCGGCCACGGGCGATCTCCTCGCGCACGAATTCCGGCGTGATCTCGGCCGGGATGCTGGCGCCGAACGATTGCCCCGGATGCTGACGACCCATCAGGTCGGCCAGGCGCTGGCCCATCGGGCCGGAGTTCTTCAGGTTTTCCAGGTATTCCTGGCGGCGCAGGTTTTCGCGGATGGCGACGAATTCCATCTCGGGCGTGATGATGCCCTGGCGCGCGTAGTGCATCTGAGTGACGTTCTTCCCTTCGCGCGCGCGGCGCGGCTTGCGGTGCAGGTTGAAACGCAGCTCGGCCAGCGCCGGATCGGCAAGGCGCGCCTGGCCGTATTCGGAGGTCGGGCCGTCCAGCTCCTCGGTGTCGTCGCGCTCCAGTATCCACGGCAGGCGCGGGGTCGCGGCCAGGCCGGAGCGGATGTCGATCACCGCTTCCGGATCGGTGTACGGCCCGGAAGTGTCGTAGACGTAGATCGGTGGATTGGCTTCGAAGCCGAACGAGGCCGGCGTGTCGGCCTGGGTGATTTCGCGCATCGGCACGCGGATGTCGGGACGGCTGCCTTCGACGTAGACCTTGCGCGAGTTCGGTAATGGCTTGATGGCTGCCTCGTCCACCGTGGCGGTGGCGGAGAGGAATTTGGGATTGGCGTTCATTTGGCTCCTTCGTTAGCTACAGGAGCCAGCAAAGGAGGTTGGACGGCGCCGGCCATCGGAGGTGGCGGCAAAATCCTAAGCTTCCCTTCGCTGGCATTATCCAGATCAGGTTCGGAGGGTATTTCTCACCCGCGCATCGCAATGCGCAGGACCCCTAGCGTGTGCCACCTTGCGGCAGCGGGGCCGATTATACGCCCGGCCGCGCCGCGCGGACAATGTCGGCGTGAAAAAAACCACAATACCCGGTATAACGAGCCGATGTGTAACAGATGTAAAAGCCGCGCGCTATGTGCGGCATCACACATAATAGTTTCTGAAAGGAACTCACAATATCTCCACAGCGACATCCTCGGTCGCCACAACAAGCGCCACACGCGCGATTATCGGGAGATTCATCATGAAGCCAGCACACCCAACCCTTTACTTGGCCGCCGTGGCGGCCCTTACCGCAGCCGGCCTGAGCGCCTGCGGCGGCGGTGGCGGAGGCGGCGGCGACAGCACGCCGGCCAGCACCCTGGGCACGCTGTCCGTGTCGCTGACGGACGCGCCATCGTGCGGCTTCGACGCCGTCAACGTCACCGTCAACAAGGTGCGCGTCAACCAGAGCAGCACGGCCAGCGACACCGACGCCGGCTGGACCGACATCACGCTCAGCCCGGCCCGCAAGATCAACCTGCTGAACCTGACCAACGGCGCGCTGGAAGCGCTGGGCCAGACCTCGCTGAGCGCGGGCCACTACAACCAGCTGCGGCTGGTGCTCGATCCCAACACCGGCACCGGCCTGGCCAACTCCGTGGTGGTCAGCGGCAGCACCGCCGAGGTATCGCTCGACACGCCGAGCGCGGTGCAGAGCGGCATCAAGCTGGTCAACTCCTTCGACGTGGCGGCCGGCCAGCGGGTCGACCTGGTGCTGGACTTCGACGCCTGCAAATCCATCGTCACCAAGGGCAACGGCAAATACGCGCTCAAGCCCGTGGTGAAGGTGATCCCGACCACGCTCAACGGCATCGGCGGCTTCGTCTCGACCGCGCTGCTGAGCCGCCACGTGATGGTGTCGGCGCAGCAGAACGGTGTCATCGTCAGCGCCACCGCGCCCAACGCCACCACCGGCGAGTTCGCGCTGAGCCGCCTGCCGCTGGGGAACTACGACGTGGTGGTCACGGCCGACGACAGCGCCGCCGCCGTGGTTGGCGCGGTGCCGGTGACCAGCACCTCGGCCACGGTGGCCATCAGCACGGCCGCCGCGCCGATCGCGCTGCCGGCCAGCGTCACCGGCAGCATCGGCGGCACCGTCACGCTGACGCCGGCCAGCAGCACCGCCACCGCCTATGTCGCGGCCAAGCAGAGCTTCATGGCCGGACCGACCGTCACCATCAAGTACCGCGGCGCCGACCTGGCCAGCGGCAGCTACACGCTCAGCGGCCTGCCGGTCGGCGCCCCGCAGTACGCGGTGTACAGCGCCACATTGCCGCTGCAATTCGCCAGCGCCGCCACGGTGCTGCCAGGAGCTGGCAAATACATCGCCGAGGCGTCCGCCGAGGGCTACACCACGGCCAGCCTGCCGCTGGTCGACATCTCGCTGGCCAACCAAAGCAACGTCAACTTCAGCCTGAAACCGTAAACGCGCCGCGCGGCTTGCCCTGCTACTTGAAGGGCAAGCCAGCGACTCGCCCCGCTGACGGTCGCCGGGATCACGCGGCGGCCGTTGCGGGCGCAATCTAAGACTCTCTGCGCGGCAGCAAAACATCCAGTCGAAAAATCAGCTCTGATGGGCGTTAGGCTTACATGAGAGCGATGCAACGAACACTGCGGAAAAAATGTATGCCGCCATGCGCGCAAACCCACAAGACTGGCATCTGCGTGATCTCCAAACGGTCGCAAAACGGCGTAATATGACTTGGCATATGGCAGGAAGCCATTGCGTGTGTTTGCCGAGGGAATCTGAACATGGACATCCTTGACGAGTACCCTTACGAGATCCGCCCGCTGACTCAGGACGAGGGAGGCGGATTCCTGATTACCTACACCGATTTCTGGGGATGTTTTTCGGATGGCGAGACCATCGACAAGGCCATCATCAACGGTCGCGACGCGCTGGCTGCCACCCTTGAAGTCATGAGGGCCGAGAACCTGCCGGTACCTGCCCCTCACAGCCGAAGAAGCAGAAAGACGGGATAAGGCGCACCACTCCCCCTGAACGCCGGCGGCGCCTGCTCATGCCAGCCAGCACCACCGGCCCGACTACCTGAAGGGCAAGCCAAGCAGCCGCAACCATTTGCGGTCGCCGGGATATTGCGCGCGGTCGTCGACGCCGAGCTGGCGCGGCGCGGCGGCCGGCAGGCGGAAGGTGCCGAACAACTGGTCCCAGATCGAGACGGTGGCGCCGTAGTTTCCGGCCTCGTCCCGGTTGGCGCTGTGGTGGAAGCGGTGCAGCTCGGTGCCGGTCAGCAGGCGGTTGAACCATCCCGCCCTGGCGTCGACATTGAAGTGCGACACCAGTCCCTGGAAGCCGTTGAACACCGACGCCGCGAACACCGCCTCCGGCGAAAAGCCGAACAGGATGGCCGGCAGCATCAACAGCACGCGCACGTAGGCGCTGTTGATCGGATGTCCCACCACGTGCATGAACACGTAGACCTCGCCGGGCAAATGATGGATCGCGTGCGTCTTCCACAACCAGCGCGCCAGCGGGCCGCGTCCCTCGTGGCTGTAGCGGTGCAGCCAGTACCACAGGAAATCCGACAGCAGCACCGCGCAGACCGCTTCGCCCTGCCAGGGCAAGCTGCTGCGCAGCACCGGCAGCCCGCGGTGATGGGTGGCCAGCCAGGTGACGGCCCAGGTGGCCGCGGCGATGGTCGCGCCGTTGACGACCAGCATCGGCAGGTCGCGCGTGAAAAACGAGGCCTTGGTCATGTTCCACTCGCGGCGCATCGGCATGAGGCGTTCGAGCGTCACCATCGTCGCGATCATGGCCGCCAGGTAGGCCGGATACGCCTTGCCCAGCGGACCGAGAAGGCCGCCGACCGAGGCGTGGATGAAGGCCAGCGTGGCGGCCAGCGCGAGCGGATAGAACAGGTAGCGCGGCCAGCGCGCGGCAGCATGGGAAGAGGACATGGATTACACTCCTGAAGTGGACAGGTGTCCATGATCGCCCCCCGCCCGCCGTCCGCGACAGCGCGCAGGCCGGGCCGATGTCCGATAGCAGACAATCCGCCGCTCAATGTCCAGGAACGCCATGACCGACCGCCCACCCGAACCGGACCGCCGCGTCCTCAAGACCAAGGCCGCGCTGCGCGACGCGATGCTGGACCTGATGGCGCTGCGCGGCTGGGACCAGATGACCATCCAGGAGATCTGCGACCGCGCGAACGTGGGCCGCTCAACCTTCTACGTGCACTACCAGAGCAAGGACGAGCTGCTGTCCGAGGGGCTGAACGATCTGCGCGACATGATCGCGGCGCAGACCGCGGAGGCGGGGCACGCGAACGTCCACTTCCTGGCCGGCCTGCTGGAGCACATGGCGCAGCAGCGCGACGTCTTCCGCGCCGCCATCGGCCGGCGCGGCGGACAGGGCGTCGCACGCCGCTTCAGGCACATGGTGTGCCAACTGGTGGAGATCGAACTGAAACGGCGGCCCCACCCGGCGGCGGCCCATCCATGGGTGGCCCGCTTCGTGGCCGGTGGCGTGGTCGAGGCGATGACCTGGTGGGTGGACGCGCCCGAACCGCCGCCGATCGCCACCATGCAGCGCGAGCTCGACGCGCTGGCCCAGGCCGCGCTGGGCGGCAGCGCCGCCGGCGCGGCGATTGGACGCTAGTCCCTGAACGCCGGCGGGCGCTTGCTCATGCCGGACATCATCGCCTCCTGCAGGTCGGCCGACATCAGCATGGCGGCGTTCCATGTGGCGTTGTAGTTGAGGCCGTCGGCCACCGAGTGGTCGCGCGCGTAGCTGATCATTTCCTTCACGCCGCGGATCGCCAGCGGCGCCTTGGCCGCGATGTCGGCCGCGATCGCGCGCACGCCCGCACGCAATGCCTCGGGCGATTCGAACACGCGGTTGACCAAGCGGATTTCCTTCGCCTCGGCGGCGTCGACCTTGCGCGCCGTGTAGGCCAGCTCGCGCGCCATGCCCTCGCCGATCAGGCGCGGCAGGCGTTGCAGGGTGCCCACGTCGGCGGTCATGCCGATGTCGATTTCCTTGATGCTGAACCAGGCGTCGTCCGCGCAGTAGCGCATGTCGGCGCAGCAGATCAGGTCGATGCCGCCGCCCACGCAGGCGCCATGCACGGCGGCCAGCACCGGCTTGCGGCAGCGCTCCAGGCTGGTCAAGGTGTCCTGCAGGTCGAGGATGATGCGGCGCAGGTTCTCGCGCGTGCGGCCGTCGCATTCGTCGCGGATCTGCGCGCCCAGGCCCATCATCATCTGCAGGTCGATGCCGGCGGTGAAGGCCTTGCCCTCGCCCTCCAGGATCGCCACGCGGATCTCCGGCGTGGCGTCGATGTGCTGGAAGGCGCTGCGGATGTCGTTCCACATCGCCAGGTTCATGGCGTTGAGTTTTTCCGGGCGGTTCAGGCGCACGGTGGCGATATGGTCGGCAACGTCGAGGGTGACGGTTTCAAAGCTGGGCATCGGGGTCTCCTGTTGGGTATCGCTCAAGAATAACCCAGATGGGGCGGCCGCAACAAGCCGGCCGCCCCGCCGTCCTCACTGCTGCGGATAGGTGACGGTCAGCGTGTAGCTCGATGCAGCGTAGCCGTTCAGCAGCACGTAGGCGTTGCCGTTGGCCGCGTAGGACACGGTGCAGCTCTCGGTGCTGGTCGGGCCGTCGGACTTGCAGTCGTAGCTGGTGGTGCTGGCCGCGCCGGCCTTGCGCACGTACAGGTCGGTGTCGCCGCTGCCGCTGAGCGCGGCCTTGAAGCTGCCGCCGGCCGCCACCGCGAACGGACCGTAGGCGCGGGTCTGGCCCCTGGTCAAGGTGCCGGTGTAGGTCTCGGTGTGGTCGGCCGGCGGCGCCACGCCGGGGCCGTCGCTGCCCAGCTCGACCGCGTAGGCCAGCGCCATGCGCGCGAACTTGAGCGCATGGTCGGCCTGGTTGCCGCTGTTGGCGTAGGTGTCGTTGGCGGTGTGGATGTAGGGGTCGTCCTCGCCCATGGCGGTCTCGAACGGCATCGACGTCCAGTAGCCGGCCGCGTTCCACGAGGCGTGGTCGGAGCAGGCGTAGCCGCACTGGTCGTGGCCGATCTTCAGGGTCGGCAGGTAGGTCGTGATCAGGTTGCCGACGAAGGTGTTCTGGGCGCTGTCGGTGTAGTCGGTGAACAGGTAGATGTCGTCGGCCGAGCCCTTGTAGTTGGTCATGTCGAGCTGCATCACGCCGACCACGTTGACGTTGTTGGCCTTGTGGTTCTGCGCGATGTCCTGCGAGCCGCGCAGGCCCACCTCCTCGGCCGCGTAGCCGATCAGCTTGATCGTGCGGCGCGGCTTGTAGCCGCTGGCGATCATCACCCGCAGCACCTCGGTCAGGCTGGCGATGCCGGAGGCGTCGTCGTCGGCGCCGGGCGCCTTGGTGGTCTCGCTGGTGCCGGCCTGGTTGATCGAATCAAGGTGACCGCCCAGCACCACCACTTCGTTCGGGTTGTCGGTGCCGGTGATGGTCAGGATCACCGACTTTTGCGGCCAGGACGCGTGCGTGTACTGGGTGACGGCGATGTCGCTGCGGCCGGCGGCCATCGTGGCCCAGCGCTGCATCAGCCAGTTCGACGCGTTCACGCCGTTGTTGGTGGTGTAGTAGCGGTTGGCGTAGGCCGACATGTCGACGATGGTCTGGCCGATGTTACTGGCCTGCATCTGCGTCAGCATGGGATTGACCACGCTTTGCTGGTCGATCACGTACGACGGCCGCGCCACGGCCAGTTGCGCGACGCCGGCCTTGGACGGCGTCAGCGCGGCGATGCCGGCCGCTTCGCTGGCGTGGAACATGAAGCCGCCGCAACGGCGCAGCTTGCGGTGCACGGCGGCCGACAGCGCCAGCATCTGCTGCTCGTCGACCTCGACCAGGTGGACCCGCTCGTGGCCGGGCCGGACGGCGAAGCTGGCGCGGCTCTCGCGCGCCAGCGCCTGCGGCGCCACTTTCTGCAATTGGGCATAGGCGGCGTCGCCGACGCTGATCCAGATCTTGTCGGACTGGGCCAGCGCGGAAGCCGATGCGCCGGCCAGTAAGCCAGCGACCAGCACAGCAATGAGTCGAGTTGTCATTTCCGTCTCCATGTCAAAAAAACATTGTTGGGACGGGCAACGGTATGCTCTTCGGCGGGGCGAGTCAAAAAACTTGCGGAATTCGACATCCGGGCGGGAAATGTCCAGAGTTTAACAAGCGGCGATGTGCGCTTGGCCTGCCGCGTCATCTATAATGGTTGTTTCTCCAAATTTAATCAGCCAAATCATGGAATTAGCCAAGTCTTTCGAGCCTGCCGACATTGAACAATTCTGGCGTACCGAGTGGGAACAGCGCGGTTACTACACCGCCACCCTCGACGCCGGCAAACCTTCGTTCAGCATCCAGCTGCCGCCGCCGAACGTGACCGGCACCCTGCACATGGGCCATGCCTTCAACCAGACCATCATGGACGGCCTGACCCGCTACCATCGCATGCTGGGCCACAACACCGCCTGGATCCCCGGCACCGACCACGCCGGCATCGCCACGCAGATCGTGGTGGAGCGCCAGCTGGACGCGCAGAAAATCTCGCGCCACGACCTGGGCCGCGAAGAGTTCGTCAAGAAGGTGTGGGAGTGGAAAGAGAAATCCGGCTCCACCATCACCGGCCAGATGCGCCGCCTGGGCGCCTCGCCGGACTGGCAGCGCGAATACTTCACGATGGACGAGCCGCGCTCCAAGGTCGTCACCGACGTCTTCGTGCGTTTGCACGAACAGGGCCTGATCTACCGCGGCAAGCGCCTGGTCAACTGGGACCCGGTGCTGGGCACCGCCGTCTCGGACCTGGAAGTGGTGTCGGAAGAGGAAGACGGCTCGATGTGGTACATCAAGTACCCGCTGGCCGACGGCAGCGGCATGCTGACCGTGGCCACCACCCGTCCTGAAACCATGCTGGGCGACGTCGCCGTGGCGGTCGACCCGACCGACGAGCGCTACCTGCCGCTGGTCGGCAAGATGCTCAAGCTGCCGCTGACCGACCGCGAAATCCCGATCATCGCCGACGAATACGTCGACAAGGAATTCGGCACCGGCTGCGTGAAGATCACGCCCGCGCACGACCTGAACGACTACGCCGTCGGCCAGCGCCACAAGCTGCCGCTGTTGACCATCATGACCTTGGAAGCGAAGATCAACGACGAGGCGCCGGTCGCCTACCGCGGCATGGACCGCTTCGTTGCGCGCAAGCAGATCGTCGCCGACCTGGACGCGCTGGGCCTGCTGGAGCAGGTCAAGCCGCACAAGCTGATGGTGCCGCGCGGCGACCGTACCGGCGTCATCATCGAACCGATGCTGACCGACCAGTGGTTCGTCGCCATGAGCAAGCCGGCGCCGGAAGGCACTTTCTTCCCGGGCAAATCGATCGCCGAGACCGCGCTGGACAAGGTCGCCAACGGCGAAATCAAGTTCGTGCCGGAAAACTGGAGCACCACCTACAACCAGTGGCTCAACAACATCCAGGACTGGTGCATCTCGCGCCAGCTGTGGTGGGGCCACCAGATCCCGGCGTGGTACGACGACGCCGGCAACATCTTCGTCGCCAAGACCGAAGCCGAAGCCATCGCGCAGGCCGCCGCCAAGGGCAGCACCGGCCCGCTGCGCCGCGACAACGACGTGCTCGACACGTGGTTCTCGTCCGCGCTGGTGCCGTTCTCCACGCTCGGCTGGCCTGAGGAAACGCCCGACATCAAGGCCTTCCTGCCATCGTCGGTGCTGGTGACCGGCTTCGACATCATCTTCTTCTGGGTGGCGCGCATGGTCATGATGACCGCGCACTTCACGGGCAAGGTGCCGTTCGAGACCGTGTACGTGCACGGCCTGGTGCGCGACTCGACCGGCCAGAAGATGTCCAAGTCCAAGGGCAACACGCTGGACCCGATCGACCTGATCGACGGCATCGGCGTCGAAGCACTGGTGGAGAAGCGCACCACCGGCCTGATGAACCCGAAAGCGGCCGAGAAGATCGCCAAGGCCACGCGCAAGGAGTTCCCTGAAGGGATCGCCGCCTACGGCACCGACGCGGTGCGCTTCACGATGGCCTCGTACGCCTCGCTGGGCCGCAACATCAACTTCGACCTGGGCCGCGCCGAAGGCTACCGCAACTTCTGCAACAAACTGTGGAACGCCACCCGCTTCGTGCTGATGAACACCGAGGGCAAGGATTGCAGCGCCAGCGTGGCCGACCTGTCGAACGCCGACAAGTGGATCATCTCGCTGCTGCAAAAGGCCGAGCTGGACGTGGCCAAGGGCTTCGAAGACTACCGCTTCGACAACATCGCCTCGACCATCTACAAGTTCGTGTGGGACGAGTACTGCGACTGGTATCTGGAAGTGGCCAAGGTGCAGGTGCAGAGCGGCACCGAAGGCCAGCAACGCGCCACCCGCCACACGCTGCTGCGCGTGCTGGAAGTGGTGCTGCGCCTGGCGCATCCGGTCATCCCGTTCGTCACCGAAGCGCTGTGGCAGGCTGTTGCGCCGCTGGCCGGCAAGACGGGCGACTCGATCATGATGCAGCCCTACCCGATCGCCAACACCGCCGCCATCGACGAATCGGCCGAGGCGTGGATGCAGCAACTGAAGGCGCTGACCGACGCGACCCGCAACCTGCGCGGCGAAATGCAGCTGGCGCCATCGCTGCGCGTGCCGCTGATCGTCGAGCCGACCAACGCGGCCGACAAGGCGGCGATGGAAGTGTTCGCACCATACATTCAGTCGCTGGGCAAATTGTCCGAGGTGCAAATCGTCGACGCGCTGCCGGAATCGCCGGCCGCCGTATCGATCGTCGGCACGACCAAGCTGATGCTGAAGGTGGAGATCGATGTGAAGGCCGAGCGTGAGCGCCTGTCGAAAGAGATCGCCCGCGTAGAAGGCGAGATCAACAAGGCCAACGGCAAGCTGTCAAACGAAAGTTTCGTCGCCCGCGCGCCGGCCGAGGTGGTGGCGCAAGAGAAGGAACGCGTCGCCAACTTCTCCGCCACGCTGGACAAGATGCGCGAGCAATTCGCCAAGCTGCCAGCCGCCTGATAGGTTCAGCTAGCAAGCAAAAGCCGCCCGGTGCAAGCCGCGCGGCTTTTTTTTACTCCGAACAACTGGGGTCAAGTCTGGCATTCGGACACGAGCTCGGCGCATAACACGGGGGGTCAAGTCTGACATTCGGACACGAGCTCTGCCGTAACCGCCCGCTTGGCCGGCTCGTGTCCAGATGACCCACGGCAGAGGCCGTGTCCGAATGCCAGACTTGACCCCACTTTAGCGATCGATGCGGGTCGTCATCAGGATCGAGGTGGTGGTGCGCTCCACGCCGTCGAGCGCGCCGATGCGGTCCACCACGGCATCGAGCCCCTCCACCGAGCCGGCTTCGACGCCGGCAATGAAGTCGTAGATCCCGTTCACCGAATGCAACGTCCGCACGGCGGCGAACTTGCGCAAGGCGCTTTCGATGCCGGGCGTGAGCTTGGGCGTGGCCGTGATCATCACCAGCGCCCGCACCAGCCCGGCACGATGATCCGCGCTGGTGCGCACCGTGTAGCCGATCACGACGCCGGATCGCTCCAGCCGCTCAATCCGGCTTTGTACCGTCGTGCGCGACAGCCCGAGCTTGCGCGCCAGCTCGCTCGTGGTGGCCCGCGCGTTTTCGCGCAACAGGGCAAGCAACTGCTGATCGATATCGTCCATGATTTCCTTTTGCCGAAATATTCGTCATTTTGCTCAGTATATTCCCGCAATTCGTCGGCCTGCGCAATGCAATTTGCCGACGCCGTCCGCACAATGATGCTTCTGAATCCAAGGAGATTATCGATGCGCGACGTGATCATTATCGGCGGCGGCCACAACGGCCTGGTGTGTGCCCACTATCTGGCCAGGGCCGGTCTGAAGGTCACGGTGCTGGAGCAGCGCAACGTGGTCGGCGGCGCGGCCGTGACCGAGGAATTCCATCCCGGCTTCCGCAATTCGGTGGCCGCGTACACCGTGTCGCTGCTCAACCCCAAGGTGATCAACGATCTGGAGCTCAAAAAACACGGCCTGCACATCGTCGAGCGCCCGCTGTCGAACTTCCTGCCGCTGGACGACGGCCGCTACCTGAAGATAGGCGCCGGCCAGACCGAGGCCGAGGTGGCGAAGTTCTCGCCGCGCGACGCCAGCCGCCTGCAAGCCTACGCCCAGCATCTGGAGACCGCCGCCGGACTGCTGCGCGACACCGTGCTGCAGACGCCGCCCAACCTGGTCCAGGGCGGCTGGCTCAGCGCCCTGCCCGAGCTGATCAAGGCCGGCGGCCTGGGCAACCGCATGCGCAAGCTTCCACTAACCACCCAGCGCGAGCTGCTCGACCTGTTCACCAAGTCGGCCGGCGATTATCTGGACGGCTGGTTCGACAGCGCGCCGATCAAGGCCGCCTACGGCTTCGACAGCATCGTCGGCAACTACGCCAGCCCCTACACGCCCGGCTCCGCCTACGTGCTGCTGCACCACGTCTTCGGCGAGGTCAACGGCAAGAAAGGCGCGTGGGGCCACGCCATCGGCGGCATGGGCGCGATCACGCAGGCGATGGCCCGCTCGGCCGAGGCGCGCGGCGTCGAGATCCGCACCGGCTGCGGCGTGCGCGAAGTGCTGCTGGATAAGGGCCGCGCGGTCGGCGTGGTCACCGCCAAGGGCGAGCGGCTCGATGCGCGGGTGGTGGTGTCCAACCTCAACCCGCGCCTGCTGTACACGTCGCTGGTCGACGCGTCCGCCCTGCCCGCCGACTTCCTGCGCCGCATGGAAGGCTGGCGCTGCGGCTCGGGCACCTTCCGCATGAACGTGGCGCTGTCGGAACTGCCGGACTTCAGCTGCCTGCCCGGCAAGACGATGGCCGAGCATCACGGCAGCGGCATCATCATCGCGCCCAGCCTGGACTACATGGAGCGCGCCTACCACGACGCCCGCGCGCTGGGCTGGGCGCGCAAGCCCATCGTGGAGGTGCTGATCCCCTCGACGCTGGACACTAGCCTGGCGCCGCCCGGCCAGCACGTCGCCAGCCTGTTCTGCCAGCACGTCGCACCGCAGCTGCCCGACGGCGCCAGCTGGGACCAGCACCGCGACACCGTGGCCGACCTGATGATAGACACCGTGAACACCTACGCGCCCAACTTCAAGCAGTCCGTGCTGGGCCGGCAGATCATGAGCCCGCTCGACCTGGAACGCACCTTCGGCCTGGTCGGCGGCGACATCTTCCACGGCGCGCTGGGATTGGACCAGCTGTTCTCGGCGCGGCCGATGCTGGGCCACGCCGACTATCGCGGCCCGATCGCCGGCCTGTACACCTGCGGCGCGGGCACCCACCCCGGCGGCGGCGTGACCGGCGCACCGGGCCACAACGCGGCGCACGAGGTGCTGCGCGATTTCAAGCAGAAAAAATATGCCTGATCAATGGCGCAGCAGCTCGGCGTAGCGGTCGATGTCGACATTGCCGCCGCTGATGATCACGCCGACGCGCTTGCCCTGCAGCTGATCCTTCATCGCCCGCGCGGCGGCGAAGCCCAGGCAGCCGGTCGGCTCCACCACCATCTTCATGCGGCCGGCGAAGAAGCGCATCTCGTGGCGCAGCTGCTCGTCGCTGACGGTCAGGATGTCGTCCACGTCGCGCCGGATGATGGGGAAAGTCAGATTGCCCAGGTGCTGCGTCTGCGCGCCGTCGGCGATGGTCTTCGGCGTCTCGATGTGCACGATGCTGCCGCTGCGGAACGATTGCTGGCCGTCGTTGCCCGCCTCCGGCTCCACGCCGTAGATGCGGGTCGACGGCGAGATCGCGCGCGCCGCCAGCGCCGAGCCGCTCAGCAAACCGCCGCCGCCCAGGCAGACGAACAGCGCATCCAGGTGTCCCACCGTCTCCAGCAATTCCTTGGCCGCCGTGCCCTGGCCCGCGATCACGTCGGCGTGATCGTACGGCGGGATCAGGGTCAGCCCGTGCTTCTGCGCCAGATCGCGGCCGATCTGCTCGCGGTCCTCGGTGTAGCGGTCGTAGGTGACCACTTGCGCGCCATAGCCGCGCGTGGCGGCCACCTTCGAGGCCGGTGCGTCGAGCGGCATGATGATGGTGGCCGGAATACCCAGCAGCTTGGCCGCCAGCGCGATCGCCTGCGCGTGATTCCCCGACGAGAACGCCACCACGCCGGCGCGGCGCTGTTCGGGCGTGAAGCGCGCCAGCGCGTTGTAGCCGCCGCGGAATTTGAAGGCGCCCATGCGCTGCATGTTCTCGCACTTGAAGAACACCTCGGCGCCCAGCTCCTCGTTGGCGGTGCGCGAGGTGGCCACCGGCGTGTGATGCGCGTGGCCGGCGATGCGTTCCGATGCGGCGACCACGTCGGCGTAGGTTGGGAGAGTCAAATCGTTCATCATAGTCCTTGTCATTGCCATGGCCAGGCCACACTGGTGCCTGTGCCGGTTGCCACGGCGCGCTGCTGCAGCATGCGCGCCACCAAAAGATCCTGCAGGGCGATGCCCGTCATGTCGAAGATGGTGACGGCGCCGGCCGCGACGCCCTGGCGCGCGGGACCGCCGGCCGCCAGCAGGTCGCCGAACTCCTTGCCCGGCGTCTGCGGCGCCCACTGCAGTTCGCCGATGGCGAGCGCCTGCGTCAGGTCGTCGACCCAGACGCTGGCCCGCGCCAGCAGGCCGGCCGGCAGTTCGCGCTTGCCGCGCGTGTCGCTGCCGACGCAGTTCAGGTGGGTGCCGGGACGCACCGCCTGCGGCGAGAACAGCGGGCCGCGTCCGGTGGTGGCGGTGATGACGATGTCGCTGTCGGCCACCATCGCGTCGGCGCCACCGCCGGGCGCGATGTCGCAGCGCTGCGCGAAGCGCGCCTCGAACTTCGCGTCGCGGCGGCCGTCGGAGGTGCGGTAGCGCACCGTCCGCAGGCCGGGCAGCGCGCGCAGCGCATAGTCCAGCTGCGCGCCGCCCTGCACGCCGGTGCCGAACACGCACAGCGCGGCGCTGTCCGGGCGCGCCAGCGCCAGCAGGCCCAGCGCGCCGGCCGCAGCCGTGCGCTCGGTGGTGACGGCGACGCCGTCGATCAGGCACTGCGGCCGTCCGCTGGCCGGATCGAACAGCATGATCGTGGCCTGGTGGCCGTCCGCGCCGTAGCGGCGGTTGCCGGGCCAGAAACCGGCCGCCTTCATGCCCAGCAGCTCCATGCGCGCCACGCCGCCGGACTTGATGCCGAACACACCCTGCGGCAGCGCTTCGCGCACCAGCGGGAAGTTGCGGCCCTCGCCGACCGCGTGCAGCAGGAAGGCCGCGCGCACGGACGCCAGCACCTCGTCCGGGCGCAGCAGCGCGGCGGCCTGGTAGCGGTCCAGCAGCAACAGTTGGGCGGCGTTATTGGCCATCGCGCACATCGTTGTAGACCGTGGCGCGCGAGACGTTCAGGTAGTTGGCGACGATGTCCATGGCGCGGCGCACGTCGCTCAGGCCGGACTCCTTCAGTTCACGCATCAGCGCCTTGCGCTCGTCGGCCTTGAGCGCGCGCGGCGTGGTGGCCAGGCGCGCGGCGAACTGGTCGATGCGGGCCCGGAGGGCGTCGGCGCCGGCCGGCTCCAGCGTCTCGCGCACGGCCGAGTCGTTGTCGACCGCGCTGAACTGGGTCAGCACGGTGTTCAGGCTGCGGAACACCGTCAGGTCGACGTTCATGCACAGCGCGGCCACGTACTGGCCGCTGCTGTCCTTGATGCCGATCGAGGTGCTCTTGGCGCGGCGGCCGTCGGCGAAGATGTTCGGGTAGTTGGCGATGACCTGGGCGACGTCGGGGTCGGCGGCGCGCGCCAGGCCCAGCTCGGTTGCCGGCGCGCCGACCTCGCGCCCGGACAGGTTGTTGTGGATCGCCAGGATGGCGTGCTCGGGATTGGTCAGATCGTGCAGCACCACCTCGCAGAACGGCGCCAGGGTCTTGCCCAGGCCGTCGGCGATCTGCTTCAACTGCTCGATCAAATTTTGCTGTTCGGATGTCTTTTTCATTTGCACATATTATCTTGTTTTAGATAATTTGTGTAAACGCGATGAAAATAGTACGACCGGTCATTTTTTTGCTACACTCGATGGATACAACAACCTTGGAGACCCCACATGAAATTCCTCGCTTTGCTCATCACCGCCGCGCTGTCCATCGCCCCGGCCTTCGCCGACGACAGCTCCCCGGTCGGCCTGTGGAAAAACATCGACGACGTCAGCGGCAAGCCGAAAGCGCTGATACGCATCACCGACACCAACGGCGTCTTGCAAGGCAAGATCGAGCAACTGTTCCGTGCGCCGTCCGAAGACCAGAATCCCAAATGCGAGAAGTGCGAAGACGCTCGCAAGAACCAGCCTGTCATCGGCCTGGTGATCATGACCGGCCTGAAAAAGGACGGCGACGAATACAACGGCGGCGAGATCCTCGATCCGGACAACGGCAAGGTCTACCGCAGCAAGATGCACCTGACCGACGGCGGCAAGAAGCTCAGCGTGCGCGGCTACATCGGCGTGCCGATGCTGGGCCGCTCGCAGGTGTGGGTGCGCCAGGAATAAGCACCACCGCGCGAACCAAACCGAACCCCGCAAGTTGCACGTCAACTTGCGGGGTTTTTTCATGGGCGTGGCGGCTTCCACAATATTCCGGCGCAAGGCCCGTCTGCATCAGCATGGACGCGCCCTCCACTCAACCCGAATATTTCACGGAGCCTGAACAATGAACGACATCCTCCCGCCCCCTCTGCAGCGGCGCCCCGGCCGGCTTGAAGCGGCGGTACTGAAACTGTTTACGCGCAACGCGCAGGTGCTGCACGTCGAGGATATCGGCCCCGCCTTCCGCCTCATCACGCTCGGCGGCGAGGCGCTGCGCAACGTCGCATGGACGCCGGGCGACAAGCTCCAGATCCAGCTGGGCGGGTGGGTGCAGCGCACCTACACGCCGATGGATTGGGACGCTGAAAGCGGACGCACGCGCATCCTGGTCTATCTGCACGCCGACGGCCCCGGCACGCACTGGGCGCGCCTGGTGCGCAAGGGCGACGCCTGCACCGTCTTCGGTCCGCGCAGATCGCTCCGGCTGGAGCAGCCGCGCGGGCGCGCCATTCTGTTCGGGGATGAAACGTCGCTGGGCCTGGCGGTGGCCTTGTCCAGCCAGGCGTCGCCGCTGCGGATGGTGTTCGAGGTGGGCGCCCTGGCCGAGGCGACGCCCGTCATCCGGCAGCTCCGGCTGGATGACGCCCACCTCTGCGTCCGCCTTGAGGGCGGCGAGCACTTCAACGAGCTGGACGCGCACATGTCGGCGCAGCTGCAAGCACACCCGGCGGCGGAGATCGTGCTGACCGGGCAGGCCGGCTCGATCCAGCACATGAGCCGGCTGCTGCGCCAGCAAGGTGCGGCGGCAGGGCGGCGTCAAAGCAAGGCGTACTGGGCGCCCGGCAAGGCCGGCATGGATTGACGCCGCCCGGCGCGGACTCAGGCGATATCGCCAGCCGCGGCCGTGCCCTGCCCCTGACGGCGGCGCGCGACCACGCCCAGCAGGCCCAGGCCGGCGAACAGCATCGCGTAGGTTTCCGGCTCCGGCACGGCGGTCACCGAAATATCCAGGCGGCCGATGGATTGCTGGCTATTGAAATTCAGCGCGGTCCAGTCGAAGTTGGCCGGCACGTAGTGGCCGTCGTCGACAAAGCTCGGGTAGGGATTGCCGGTAACGACATGCACCACGCCGTGCTCGTCGATGCCCTGGTTGGGGCCGCTCTGGCCGCCGCCGATGCCATAGGCGCCGTTGGCCAGCGAGTAGGCGAAGTTGTTCTGCTCGGTGCCGGCGTCGTACACATGACCGGCGCCGCCCAGCGCCAGCGACAGCTTGCCGCCACCAGCCAGCGACGACAGGTCGATGGCCTTGGCGTTGTCGTTCCCGATGAAGAAATCGTTGCTGAGCACGACCATCGCGGCGTAGCTCAGGTAGCGGTTGGCGCCGTTCAGGTCGACGTTGTGCAGCGTGAAGGTGCTGCTGGCGCCGGGGAAGCGCGGGCCGCCCGGCAGCGTGGTCTGCAGACCGCCGGCGACCTGGCTGGCGAAGTTCGACGTGAGCACGCCGGCGTTGCCGTCCTCGGCGGCGCGCTCGATCGCCACCGAGGCCGCGCTGCCGGCGTCGAAGCTGTCGAAGCCGCCGTTGTGCAGGCCCAGCCACAGCGGCGCGACGCCGACCCCGCCGGCCGGCGCGGTGTTGGTGAAGGTGAAGGTGACGTCGGCCGCCTGGGCGGCGCAGGCGGACAGGCCGACGCATGCGGCCAGCACAGCCTTGGCGAGAGTGTAAGGTTTCATCTGATTGTCTTCCCTGGTGAGTGAACGAGGCCGCGCCGATGCGCGGTCCATGTTGGTCACACGACATCGCCCCGCCCTTACAAAGATTTCATTTTTATATTTTTTGTATCCGTTGTAAGGATGTAGCAGCGAACTCGACTAAGAGCGCCAGCGCACATACCCGCCCTGCCGTGCATGACATCGTGGACCACTTGCCTTGCGCACACCGCGCAGGCCACCAGTCGGTCCACTGTTTCAGCACAAAGGAAGCATCATGAAATTCCTGCCCAGATCCACCAAGGCGCTCTTCTATTCCATCGGCCTGCTGGCCGCCGCCCTGCTCGCAGGCTGCGGCGGCGGCGACCAGGGGCGCGATCCCATCCTCGGCCTGCCGGCCGCCACGCTGGTGTCGCTGGCGGTGACGCCGCCGGCGCCCTCCGTCGCGCTCGGCGCGACCCAGCAGTTCAGCGCCAGCGCGACCTATAGCGACGGCTCGACGCAGGCGGTCACCGCCGCCTGGAGCTCGGCCACGCCGGCCGTCGCCGGCGTCGGCGCCACGACCGGCCTGGCCACCGGCGCCAGCGTCGGCAGCTCGGTGATCAACGCCGCCTTCAACGGCAAGACCGCCTCGGCCACGCTGACCGTCACCCCGGCCGTGCTGCTGTCGATCGCCGTCGCGCCGCAAGCGCCGACCGTGCAGATCGCCGCCACGCGCCAGCTGGCCGTGGTCGGCACCTATTCGGACGCCACCACCCACGACCTGACCACCAGCTCGACCTTTGTGTCGGCCACGCCGGCCAGCGCCGGCGTCAACGCCGCCGGCCTGGTCACCGGTGTCGCGCCCGGCACCTCGGTGGTCACCGCCACCAGCAACGGCAAGAGCGCCACCACCACCGTCACGGTGCCTGCCGTCACGCTCACCAACATCGCGGTCACGCCGGCCAACCCCACCGTGTTGATCGGCGGCCAGCAGCAGTTCGTCGCCACCGCCACCTACTCGGATAACAGCACCGCCTTCGTCACCGGCAACGCCGTCTGGAGTTCAAGCAGCCCGGCCATCGCCACCACCGCCGCCACCGGCCTGTCCACCGGCGTCGCCGTCGGCACCACCACCGTGACCGCCACCGTCGGCGCCAAATCGGGCAGCACCGCGCTGACCGTGACTTCCGGCGTGCTGCCACCGGTGCCGCCGGTCGCCCAAGCGGTTCCGCTGGGCAGCGCCGCCAGCTTCGCCGTGCTGGCCGGCACCTCGCTGACCAACAACGCCGGCGGCACCACGCTGATCACCGGCGACGTCGGTTCGCCGTCGCAAACCACCGATCCGACCCTGGCGGCCGGCTACACCAACTACAAGTCCGGCGCCATCCTGTCCGGCGCCCTGGCCGACCTGCAGGTTGCGATCAGCAACGCCAACGGCCGCGGCTGCGACGTCAGCTTCGCCGGCGGCGTCGACCTCGGCGGCCTGACCCTGGCACCGGGCGTCTACTGCTACGCCGGCGCCATCAACATCACCGGCACCCTGACGCTGAGCGGCCCCGGCGTGTACATCTTCCGCACCGCGCTCACGCTCAACTCGAGCGCCAATTCGATCGTCGCCCTGAGCAACGGCGCCACCGCGGCCGACGTCAGCTGGCTGCCGGTCGGCCCGACCACGCTGGCCGCCAACAGCGTCTTCAAGGGCTCGATCCTGGGCCAGTCCGCCGCGATCACGGTGGGCGACAACACCACGCTGCTCACCGGCCGCGTGCTGACCGCCGCCGCCGTCACGCTGCGCAACAACCAGATCGCCAAATAAACGCTCACCTCTCAGGACACCATCATGACCATCGCAAAAAAAATCGGCACACTGGGCACGCTTGCCTGCGCCATGCTCGCCATGCAGGCCGCGCAGGCCGAGGAACCCTTCGTCAACCCGGACTGGGCCAACAGCGCCTGGTACCTGGGCGCCGGCGTGGGCCGTTCGCGCGCCAACATCGACCAGCAGCGCCTGACCGCCAGCCTGCAGGCCAACGGCGCCAGCGTCACCGCCTTCAACACGGATGAACGCGACACCGGCTACAAACTGTTTGTCGGCCGGCAGCTGAACCGCTACCTGGCGCTGGAGCTGGGCTACTTCGACCTGGGCAAGTTCGGCTTCAACGCCACCACGTCGGGCAACGGCGTGCTCAACGGCGAGGCCGGCTTCCGTGGCGCCAACCTGGACCTGCTGGCGCAGCTACCGCTGTCCGAGCGGCTATCGCTGCTGGGCCGGGTCGGCGCGAACTACGCCAAGACCAGCACGCATTTCAACGGCAACCGCCTGGCGGCGGTGACCGGCCCCGACCAGAGCGAGCGCAAGTTCAACCCCAAGGCCGGCCTGGGCCTCGAATACAAATTCAACGAAGCCCTGGCGCTGCGCGGCGAGGTGGAGCGCTACCGCGTCAACGATGCCGTCGGCAACCGCGGCAATGTCGACCTGCTGTCGGTCAGCCTGGTCTACAAGCTGGGCCGGCCTGCGCACAGCGCGCCGGTCTACACGCCGCCACCGGCGGCCGAGCCGGCCCCGGCGCCGGCGCCCGCGGTGACGCCGCTGCCGCCACCACCGCCGCCTAAGGCGCCGCAGCCGACCTCGGAGAAGGTCTCGTTCGCCGCCGAGGCGCTGTTTGACTTCGACAAGTCGGCCGTCAAGCCGCAGGGCAAGGCCGCGCTGGACGACCTGCTGGCCAAGCTGCAAGGCATGGACACCGAGGTGATGGTCACCGTCGGCCACACCGACTCGGTCGGCGCGGCCGGCTACAACCAGAAACTGTCGCTGCGCCGCGCCGAGGCGGTCAAGGCCTACCTGGTGAGCAAGGGCGTGGACGCGTCGCGCGTCTACACCGAGGGCAAGGGTGAAACCCAGCCGCTGGCCGACAACCACACCGCCGAAGGCCGCGCCAGGAACCGCCGCGTGACGGTCGAAGTGGTCGGCACCCGAGGCGCCGGCAAGTAAGCTAGGGCGCGGCGCCCTTGCCGGTGGCGGTCCAGTAGAGGCCGCCCATCAGGTGCGCCAGGTATTGCGGGTCGCGGTACATCTCGCCGCTGTGGCCCAGCGCCGTGACGAACACGCGGCCCTTTTCAACATGGTGGTACCACGCCACCGGGTGATCCTTGCCCATCCCCGTCGCCACCTGACCCGGCCATATCTTGGCCGGGTCGTAGGTGCTCTCGTCCACGTTCAGCACCGGCTTGACGCTGATGTTGTACGGGTTGGTGGACACATACCATTCGTCGCTCCACAGCCAGCGCTGCGGCAGGCCGTAGGCGGCCGGGAAGTCTTTGTCGACCACGTCCACCACGCCGGTCTGCAGCATCGGATGGACGCCGATCGCGCGCCCGACCAGTTTCTCGAACCAGGGCCAGGTGTTGGGCGGAATGATCAGCGCCCGGTGCACCAGCATGGCGTTGCCGCCGGCCTTCATGTACTCCTCGAATTTCCTGCGGCGCGGCGCGCTCAGCTCCTCGCCCGGCGTGTTCAGGAAGACCACGGCCGCGTACTGGCCCAGGTCGCCGTCGAATGCCGCCGGCTCGCTGGTGTAGGTCAGCTCGAAGGCGTGCAGCCTGGCCAGCCGTTCGAAACTGTCGCGGGCGATTGGAATGTACTCGTAATGGTATTTGCCGGGCATGGCCAGCACCAGCACCTTGTACTGGTTGTCGGCATGCGCGGCGGCGGCCAGCAGCAACCCGGCGCACAGCGCCGTCAAGATTTTCCTCATGAATCCTTCCAATCAAAGATAGCGCTAACATCCCACGCTGCGGCGCCGCTGTAAAGCACTATCCATGCTGCGCAACAGCATGGATAATGGGGCTCCAGCCCATACGCCTGCTTGAATGAAAATCTTCCTGATCCTGGTCGGCTGCCTGGCTGTCGCGCTGGGCGTGCTCGGCATCTTCCTGCCGCTGCTGCCGACCACTCCCTTCCTGCTGCTGGCGTCGGCCTGCTTCGCGCGCGGCTCGACCCGCCTGCACCACTGGCTGCTGACCAACCAAATGTTCGGCAAATACCTGCGCGACTACGAGGACGGCAAGGGCATCCCCTTGCGCGGCAAGGTCTGGACGCTGGTCTTCATGTGGACGTCGCTGGGCTATTCGATGTGGCGCGTGAACAAGCCTTGGCTACAGATCATGCTGCCGCTGATCGGCACCTGCGTGACCATCTACCTGACCCGCTTCGTGCCGACCCTGCGCCTGCCCGCGAAGTGATCAAGCCTGGCGCCGCATCTTGCTGATGTGGCGGTCCAGGCTGTTGGCGAAGTTCTGGCGGTCGCTTTGGTTGAAGGCGGCCGGGCCGCCGGTGTCGACGCCGCTGCCGCGCAGCTCGTCCATGAAGGCACGCATGGTCAGCATCTGCGCGATGTTGTCGTTGGTGTAGAACTCGCCGCGCGGATTGAGCGCGTAGCCGCCCTTCTTCAGCACGTCCGAGGCCAGCGGGATGTCGCCGGTGACCACCAGGTCGCCGGGTTCCAGCAGGCGCACGATTTCCTGGTCCGCCACGTCGGCGCCGGACGGCACTTGCACCGAGCGGATGTGGCGCGACGGCGGCACCCGCAGCAACTGGTTCGCCACCAGCGTGACCTGCAGCGGCACGCGGTCGGCCACGCGGTACAGGATGTCCTTGATGACCGCCGGACAGGCGTCTGCGTCGACCCAGATCTGCATCACAGGTCCCACAGTTCGCCGTTGGGGTTGGTGCGCGGCGGCGTGACGCCGAAGTGCTGGTAGGCGGCCGGCGTGGCCACGCGGCCGCGCGGCGTGCGCTGCAGGAAGCCTTGCTGGATCAGGTAGGGTTCGAGCACGTCCTCGATGGTGTCGGCCGCCTCGCCGATGGCCGCCGCCAGGTTGCCGATGCCGACCGGGCCGCCGCCGAACTTGTACAGCACCGCCTCCAGCAGCTTGCGGTCCATGACGTCGAAGCCGACGGTGTCGACGTCGAGCATGACCAGCGCGGCGTCGGCGGTGGCCTTGGTGATGTCGCCGTTGCTTTTGACCTCGGCGTAGTCGCGCACGCGGCGCAGCAGGCGGTTGGCGATGCGCGGCGTGCCGCGCGCGCGGCGGGCGATCTCGACCGCGCCGTCCGGGGCGATGTTGGCCTTCAACAGCGCGGCGCTGCGGGTGACGATCTTGGTCAGCTCCTCGGTGTTGTAGAACTCGAGGCGGGCGACGATGCCGAAGCGGTCGCGCAGCGGATTGGTCAGCATGCCGGCGCGGGTGGTGGCGCCGACCAGCGTGAACGGCTGCAGGTCCAGCTTGACGGAGCGCGCGGCCGGGCCTTCGCCGATCATGATGTCGATCTGGTAGTCCTCCAGCGCCGGGTACAGGATCTCCTCGACCACCGGCGACAGGCGGTGGATCTCGTCGATGAACAGGACGTCGTTGGCTTCCAGGTTGGTGAGGATGGCGGCCAGGTCGCCGGGGCGCTCCAGCACCGGGCCGGAGGTCTGGCGCAGGTTCACGCCCATCTCGCGCGCGATGATGTTGGCCAGCGTGGTCTTGCCCAGGCCGGGCGGGCCGAACAGCAGCGTGTGGTCCAGCGCCTCCTTGCGGTTGCGGGCGGCGGCGATGAAGATTTCCAGCTGGTCGCGGATCTTGGACTGGCCGACATATTCATCGAGATGCTTGGGCCGCAAGGCGCGCTCGATCGCCTCCTCGTTCGGCGACGACGGCGCCGCGTCGATGATGCGTTGTTCGGTGAAGCTGTCGGTCTGGATGCTCATGCAGGTGCTGGTTGCCTATTAAAATTTCGGTGTTTGTAGCATGCGGTTGTAATAATTGTGCAACCGTCTTTTGCTTATTCGGAGTTGTCGCTGTTCGCACTCGGTCAACATGCGGTATGGAATGCCCTCTAGCTCCGGAGGAGATTCTATCTTCACCACCAGTGATTCTACCTTGCCTTCAGCGATCAACTGCTTCCAGGCCCTCAATGATTCTTTCAGCTGAGCGAGTTCGGCTAAGATATCGGGCTTCCGACGCGGTGAGGGATTCGAATCCGAAGCCGAACCGCTGTCTCCACCAATATTCGATGTGTCCATGCTGCCTCCGTAATTCAGATGGTTTTGCCTCTGTAAGTGCCAACTCCGCTGAGTAATCCTTACCGCTGAGAACCGTGGCGCCGATGACATATCCTTGCTGCGCAAGTATGTGACCTCTAAGGTTGGCGAGAGTTCCTCCCTGACCTACAAAATCGTCCACCAAGAGGTAGTTTAGCCCGATCAAAATGCGCCCGGCAAAAGTCACTTGGCGTTGCCAGCGCTCATAACCGCTTGCGCCGGTGTGGCTCACTTTGTTCGTTTGAATGATTCTGCGCTCCCGCGGCCATTTAAGAAAAGCAGAAATAGCGCGCGCCATCGCATCAGGTACGGCATTGACACCTGAAACTTCCTCCGCATGCGCGTTCACCAGGATGGGTGCGTGGCTGTCAAAGCGTCGCCAGAGCTGCTCCAGTATGTACGGGGACATCGTATCGGCAACGAGCTCCATTGCAGCCAAGCCATCGCCGGCCTTGGCGGCGATATAAGCATGGTGCGTCCGTACAAAGCTCTCCGACGCGTGGATGTAGACAGGTGGGAAGTGGTCCCACGGAAAACGTGTCGGCTGGTCCATGATCGGCGGCTCCGCTTGGCTCGATGGTCGAGCATAGGCGGGGCCGCCTGCGATTCGATTGAGGCGGATCAGCCTTTGGACAGCGCCTTCAGCGCCTGCTTGATGCCGTCCGAGACGCCGCTGCCGGCCGGCACGGTCTTCAATGCCAGCAAGGCTTCCTTGTCGGAATAACCCAGCGCCAGCAGCGCGTTCAGGATGTCCGACTGCGAGTCCGGCACCGCGTGCGCGCCGCCGGCGCCGATGTCCGCGCCCAGCTTGCCCTTCAGTTCCAGCAGCAATCGCTCGGCGGTCTTCTTGCCGATGCCCGGCACCTTGATCAGGCGGCCCGACTCCTGCAACGTCACCGCCTGCGCCAGGTCGGCGATCGACATGCCCGACAAAATCGACAGCGCGGTGCGCGCGCCCACGCCGGTGATCTTGATCAGCTGGCGGAACACCGCGCGCTCCTCGGCGTTGCCGAAGCCAAACAGCAGATGCGCATCCTCGCGGATCGCCTGGTGCGTGAACAACACCACTTTCTCGCCCACGCCGGGCAGGTTGTAGAAGGTAGACATCGGCACATCGACCTCGTAGCCGACACCGCCGCAGTCGACCAGCAGTTGCGGCGGATTTTTTTCAAGCAGAATACCGGAGAGACGACCGATCATCGTGTTGTAGCCTTTAAAGAGGAAGGTTTAGCCGACCAGGCGGCCGTTTTTCATGCGCAAGCCGGCCAGCGGGCCGCGCGCGGCCGTGGTCGTGCCCTGGCCGGCGCCGGCGATCAGGGTCAGCGTCTCGCGGCTGTGGGCGTGGCAGATGGCGACGCCCAATGCATCGGCGGCGTCGGTGCCGGGCAGGCCGGGCAGCGACAGCAACCGCGCCACCATGTCCTGCACCTGCGCCTTGACCGCGCGTCCGGTTCCCACCACCGCCTGCTTGACCTGCGTGGGCGAATACTCGGCCACGCTCAGCTCGGCCGACACGAGCGCGCAGATGGCCGCGCCGCGCGCCTGGCCCAGCAGCAGGGTCGATTGTGGATTGACGTTGACGAAGACTTGCTCGATGGCCGCGCATTCGGGCTGGTACAGGCGCGCCACCTCGACTACGCCGTCCAGGATCACCTTCAGCCGCGCCGGCAGGCTGCCCTCGCCGCTCTTGATGGTGCCGGAAGCGATGTAGCGCAGCTTGGCGCCCTGCTTGTGGATGACGCCAAAGCCGGTCGTGCGCAAGCCGGGGTCGATGCCGAGAATAATCATTCCCGGATTGTAACCGGGAACATTGAATGCTGTATATAAAAACAGTGCGGCGGATCCGCAGATCCGCCGCACTGTGCAAACTTGAGGGCCTTCTAATGCTAAATGAGGTTGCTGAAACGTGGTCGCAGCGAGGCGCGGCGCCGAAGACAGTGCGCTAGCACGGCAAGGGGCCGCAACGAAGCTGCGGCCGCGTTTCAGCGACCGATTAGTGGCGGAAGTGGCGGGTGCCGGTGTACAGCATGACCACGCCGCGCTCGTCGGCGGCATCGATCACTTCCTGGTCGCGCATCGAGCCGCCCGGATGGATCACGCAGGTCGCGCCCGCATCGACCACCACGTCCAGGCCGTCGCGGAACGGGAAGAAGGCGTCCGACGCCACCACCGAACCGGCCAGCGACAGGCCGGCGTTCTGCGCCTTGATCGAGGCGATGCGGGCCGAGTCGATACGGCTCATCTGGCCGGCGCCCACGCCCAGCGTCATGTTGTTACCGCAGAAGACAATCGCGTTGGACTTGACGTACTTGGCCACGCGCCACGCGAACATCAGGTCCTGCAGCTGCTGCGGCGTAGGCTGCAGCTTGCTGACCACCTTCAGGTCGCCGATCAGCACGTTCTTCGAGTCGGCCGACTGCACCAGCAGGCCGCCGCCGACGCGCTTGAAGTCCATGGCGTTGACGCCGTTACCCAGCGGGATCTCCAGCAGGCGCACGTTCTGTTTGGCCGACAGGATCTGCTTGGCTTCAGCCGTGAACACCGGCGCGATCAGCACCTCGACGAACAGCTTGGCCAGCTCGGTCGCGGCAGCCGCGTCCACTTCGACGTTGAAGGCGATGATGCCGCCGAAAGCCGAGGTCGGATCGGTCTGCAGCGCGCGCTTGTAGGCGTCGGCCGCGTTGGCGCCCAGCGCCACGCCGCACGGATTGGCGTGCTTGACGATCACGCAGGCCGCGCTCTGGTCGAAGCTGCCCATGCTCTTCACGCATTCCCACGCGGCGTCCGCATCGGCGATGTTGTTGAACGACAGTTCCTTGCCCTGCAGCTGGCGGTAGTTGGCCAGCGCGCCCTCGGTCTTGACGATGTCGCGGTAGAACGCCGCCGACTGGTGCGGGTTTTCGCCGTAGCGCATGTCCTGCACTTTTTCAAACGCCACGTTCAGCGTCTTCGGATAGGCGTTGCGGCTGGCGTGGGCGCGGGTCGCGTCCAGGCTGGTCAGGTAGTTGGCGATGGCGCCGTCGTACTGGGCGGTGTGCGCGTAGACCTTGGTGGCCAGCGTGAAGCGGGTGTCGTAGCTGACGTAGCCGGGGGCGTTGTCGGTGGCCTTCATTTCAGCCAGCACCACGCCGTAGTCCGACGGATCGCAGATCACCACCACGTCCTTGTGGTTCTTGGCAGCCGAACGCAGCATGGCCGGGCCGCCGATGTCGATGTTCTCGATCGCGTCTTCCAGCGTGCAGGTGTCCTTGGCGACCGTGGCCTGGAACGGGTACAGGTTGACCACCACCATGTCGATGGTCGGGATGTTGTGTTCTTCCAGCTTGGCCACGTGCTCCGGGAAGTCGCGGCGCGCCAGGATGCCGCCGTGGACTTTCGGGTGCAGCGTCTTGACCCGGCCATCGAGCATCTCCGGGAAGCCGGTGTAGTCGGCCACCTCGGTCACGGCCACGCCGTTGTCGGCCAGCAGTTTGGCGGTGCCGCCGGTCGACAGGATGTTGACGCCCATGGCGGACAGCGCGCGGGCGAAGTCCAGCACACCGGTTTTGTCGGAGACGGAGATGAGAGCTTGTTTAATCATGGCTTGAGAGGGCTAGTGGTTGAATAGAGGTACGACGTATTCGGTATTGCGGGTGCGGCAACGGCGGCCGTCCCCAGCCACTCATGCCGGAAAAATGCGCGCTGTTACAACAGGCCGTGTTCTTGCAGTTTCTTGCGCAAGGTGTTGCGGTTGATGCCCAGCATCTGCGCGGCGTGCGACTGGTTGCCGTCGGCGCGCGTCATGACCACTTCCAGGATCGGTTTTTCCACGGTCAGCACGACCATGTCGTAGATGTTCGAAGCCTGCTGCTCGCCCAGGTCGTTGAAGTAATCTTCGAGGCTCTTCTGGACTACTTCCTGGATACTTTCTTTGCTCATTTTATATCGTTCGCTTTTAATCTGTTGACGCTGGTAAATCGCCGCGCGGGCTTGTGGCCCCGGCGCTTACCCTTCTGATCCGACTTTTTTAGGCTCTCTACGCCGTCTTACGCTGCTTCCAATTCTTCCGGGAGGCGGTATTGTAACCGCTCGCCGTGTCTCCACTGCGATTCGAAAAATTGATCGACGGCAATCAGTTGTTCTTCAGTGGACTCCAGCAGGTTCATTTTCTGGCGGAACTCCTCGCCGCCCTGCAGGTCGCGCACATACCAGCCGATGTGCTTGCGGGCCGTCCGCACGCCCAGGTAGTCGCCATAGAAAGCATAGTGCGCGCGCAGGTGTTCATCCATCAGGGCGCGCACTTCGTCCACATACGGCGCCGGCAGATGGGTGCCGGTGCGCAGGTAATGGTCGATCTCGCGGAAGATCCACGGACGGCCCTGGGCGGCGCGGCCGACCATGACGGCGTCGGCGCCGGTGTAGTCGAGCACGAACCGGGCCTTTTCCGGCGAGGTGATGTCGCCATTGGCCACCACCGGTATGCCGACCGAGCGCTTGACCGCCGCGATGGTGTCGTACTCGGCGTCGCCGGTGTAGCCGTCGGCGCGGGTGCGGCCATGCAGGGTCAGCATGGCGATGCCGGCGTCCTCGGCGATGCGCGCGATGTTCAGCGCGTTTTTATGGGCGCGGTCCCAACCGGTGCGGAACTTCAGTGTGACGGGCACGTCAACCGCGCCCACCACCGCCTCGACGATCTGCCGGACCAGCACCTCGTCCTGCAACAGGGCCGAACCGCACCAGGCGTTGCAGACCTTCTTGACCGGGCAACCCATGTTGATGTCGATGATCTGGGCGCCGCGCTCGACGTTGAAGCGGGCGCAGTCGGCCAGGTCCTGCGGATCGGCGCCGGCGATCTGCACCGCCTTGGGCTCCATCTCGCCGGTGTGGTCGGTGCGGCGCGAGCTTTTTTCGGTCGCCCACAAGCGCGGATTCGAGGCCGCCATCTCGGACACCGCATAGCCGGCTCCGAGCTGTTTGCACAGCTGGCGGAAGGGGCGATCGGTGACGCCGGCCATGGGGGCGACGAAAACGTTGTTGCGCAGTAAATGAGGGCCGATTTGCACTGGCGATACCTGAACGTGAAGAAGGAACCCTCTATTTTAACCGAAGGGGTGCTCAATTAATAAGCACTATTTTTTATGTGGACGACACCTGTGCAGTCTTGACATTAGATGATGTCGTCCATCGCGGCCAGACTCAGGTGGTCCACCTCGCCCCAGCTGGTGAGCGCCAACTTACCGTCCGACCACGTGAAACGGTTGATGCTGGCATTCTTGACCTGGAAGTCGCGCGGGCTGTCGAGCGACATGCCCACCGCCTCGCGGTAGGCGCATTCCAGCACGCCGCCGTGGGCGACGATGGCGATGGTGCGGCCCGGGTGGCGCCGCGCCCAATCGGCGATGCCGTCGGTGGCACGCTGGTAGAACTGGCGGAAGCTTTCCGCCTCCCGCTCGCCGGACGGCATCACGGCATCGATATCGCGCGCCTGCCACAGCGCGTACTCGGCCGGGTACTGGCGCTCGATCTCGGCGTACAGCATGCCTTCGAACACGCCGTAGCAGCGCTCGCGCAGCTGCTCGTCGGTTTGCACCCGCAGGCCGTCGTACTGGTCGGCCACGGCTTGCGCGGTCTGCATCGCGCGTTGCAGATCGCTGGAGACCAGCACGTCCACCCGCTCGGCGGCCAGCGCCTGCGCCAGCGCGGCGGCCTGGCGGGCGCCCTCGTCGTTGAGCGGGATATCGGTGTGGCCCTGCAGGCGGCGCACGGCGTTCCAGGCGGTCTCGCCGTGGCGTATCAACAAAATGGTGCTGTTCTTCATGCAGTCTTTTTTCTGGACCGGCGCGCCTGGGCGGCCTGGGCCGGGTTCAGCGTGTAGGTGCCGATCAATTGGGCTTCGTCGATGATGTGGCCGTGGATGGCGTTGAGCACGTCGGCGCAGGTGAAGCGCCCCTCCAGTTCCAGGCGGGGCGTGTCCAGCGCGTAGATGCGGAACATGTAATGGTGGACACACTCGTCGTTAAACGGCGGACAGGGGCCATCATACCCGTAATAGTCGCCGGCCATGGCGGGGTCGGCCGCGAACCAGCCGCTGTAGTCGTTCACGCCCTGGCGCACAGTCAGGCCGTCCAGCACGGCGGCCGGGCCGGGCTTGCCGCACGCGGTCACGCCTTCGGACAGCGCGCCCTCCGCGATCGCCTGCACGCCGACCGGGATGTCGATCAGGCTCCAGTGGAAGAAATCGCCGCGCGGCAGGTTGGCCGGCAGGACGCGGTCGGTGCGGTTGACGTCGCTGGCGTCCTGCGGGGCGTCGCCGTCGATGCACAGCAGCACCAGCGATTCGGTGCCGGCCGGCACGTCGCGCCATGCCAGATGGGGATTGCGGTTGGCCGACAGGCTCACCTGCCCGTCCTTCCCCAGCGCGGCAAAGGCGTTTTCCGCCGGAATCATGCCGCCGTTGCGAAAGCTGTCGCTAGAAAGTTTCATGCTCGTCTCCAACCGCCGGTGTCATTTTGCGTTTGTCTGTAGCCAGAACGTCACCGGACCATCGTTGGTCAGCGACACTTTCATGTCCGCGCCGAATTGGCCGGTTTGCACCACTTTATGCTTCTGGCGCGCCTGTTCGACAAAATAATTGAACAGGCGCAGACCGTCGGCGGGCGCGGCGGCCGGCGTGAACGAGGGCCGCGTGCCGGACTTGGTGTCGGCCGCCAGCGTGAACTGCGGCACCAGCAGCAGGCCGCCCTCCACGTCGGTGACGCTGCGGTTCATCTTGCCGGCGTCGTCCGCGAACACACGGTAGCCCAGCAATTTGGCCAACAGCGCGTCGGCCTCCCTCTCCGTGTCGCCGCGCTCGGCGCACACCAGCACCATCAGGCCGGCGTCGATGGCGCCGACGGTGGCGCCGTCCACCACCACGCTGGCGCCGCTGACGCGTTGCAGCAGGCCGATCATGCCGTCAGCGTGACGCGCGCGAACTTGCGCTTGCCCACTTGCAGCACGAAGGTGCCGGCCTCGATCTTCACGGCCTTGTCGCTGACCACGGTGCCGTCGATGCGCACGCCGCCCTGGTCGATCATGCGGCCGGCCTCCGACACCGACGCGCACAGGCCCGCCGATTTCAGCAGTTGCTGGATGCCGGCCGGCGCGCCCGGCAGCGTGATTTCCGCCACGTCGTCGGGAATGCCGCCCTTGGAGCGGTTGACGAAGTCGTTCAGCGCCTCTTCGGCCGCGGCCTGCGAATGGAAGCGGGCCACGATTTCCTGCGCCAGCGCCACCTTGGCATCGCGCGGGTTGGCGCCGCCGTCGACGGTGGCCTTGAGCGCGGCCAGGTCGGCCAGTGAGCGGAACGACAACAGCTCGTAATATTTCCACATCATCACGTCGGAAATGCTCATGATCTTGGCGAACATGGTGTTGGCCGGTTCGGTGATGCCGATGTAGTTGTTCTTGGACTTGGACATCTTGTCGACGCCGTCCAGGCCTTCGAGCAGCGGCATGGTCAGGATGCACTGCGGTTCCTGGTCGTAGTCCTTCTGCAGCTCCCGGCCAACAAGCAAGTTAAATTTCTGGTCTGTTCCACCTAGCTCAAGGTCTGCCTTCAAAGCGACCGAATCGTAGCCCTGCATCAAGGGATACAGGAACTCATGGACCGCGATCGGAGTCCCACTCTTGAAGCGTTTGCTGAAATCGTCGCGCTCCATCATGCGGGCGACCGTGTAGTGCGAGGCCAGCTTGATCAGGCCGCGCGCGCCCAGCGGGTCGCACCATTCGGAGTTGTAGCGGATTTCGGTCTTGGCCGGGTCCAGCACCAGCGAGGCCTGCTTGAAGTAGGTCATGGCGTTCTGCTCGACCTGCTCGCGCGTGAGCGGCGGACGGGTGGCGTTGCGGCCGGACGGATCACCAATCATGGAGGTGAAATCGCCGATCAGGAAGATCACCTGGTGGCCCAGGTCCTGCAGCTGGCGCATCTTGTTGAGCACAACAGTGTGGCCAAGGTGCAGGTCAGGTGCGGTAGGATCCAGTCCGAGCTTGATACGCAGCGGTACGCCGCTTTGTTCCGAGCGCGCCAGCTTTTGCGCGAACTCGCTTTCGATCAGCAGCTCGTCGACACCGCGTTTGGTGATGGCGAGCGCCTCCAGAACGCTGTCGGTCAACGGCAGTACTTTCGAGGGAGCCGGCGGTGTCGAAGAAGAGGTAGTCATAATTTTTTGCGGTATTTTTCAGAAAAAGGTAGGCGGCTTCAGGAGTTTGATATAATCCTCGATCCATCAATCTTGCCGTACGAAAACGAACTTTAATAACAATTAGAAGAAATAAAACGTTCCTGAATAGTTCAAGCGGCAAATTTTAACTGATTGCATGAACCAAATACATAAATTCACAAGCTCACGCTTGTTCAGTCTGCTAGGTTCCACGCGCAAGGCGCGCATCATCAGCGCGTCTGCATTGTTTCTTGCAGTGTGTGCTTTTGGTGCAGCCGGCGTGGCGCCGCTCGCCCCGGACGCCTCCGACCTGCCGGTCAAATCGGTGCAGGAAACGGTCGCACTGCCGGACCTCAGCTCGCAGATCTCCGCGCTGGAACAGCAATCCTCCAACGAACACTTCGTCCACGAAGAAAAAATCCGCGCCGGCGACACGCTGGCCGCGCTGCTGACACGTCTCGGCGTGGACGACGAGGCGGCCGAGAACTTTATCAAAAAAGATAAAGTGGCGAAAGGCGTGATGCAGCTCAAGACCGGCAAGCGGGTCCAGGCGCAGACCGACGACGAAGGCAACCTGCAATGGCTGCGCGCGGTCGTGGTGGACGGCAAGGACATTCCGGTCAAGAACATCAAGGTCACCCGCAAGGGCGAAGGCTTTGTCGCGGAAGAAGAAGCGGCCAAGCTGGAGCGCCGCGTGGAAATGCACGCGCGCACCATCAGCTCGACGCTGTACGCGGCCACCGATTCCAGCGAAGACGGCGCCAAGCTGCCGGATACCATCGTCAAGCAGATCGTCGAGATGTTCTCGACCAGCATCGACTTCCGCGGCGACCTGAAGCGCGGCGACCATTTCAACGTGGTCTACGAGACGTTCTGGCAGGATGGCGAGTTTGTGCGAGCGGGCCGCATCCTGGCCGGCGAGTTCACCAACAAGGGCACGACGTATCAGTCGGTCTGGTTCGAAGATCCACAAAGCAAACAGGGCGGCGGCTACTACAGCTTCGACGGCAAAGCCCTCAAGAAAGCCTTCCTCAAATCCCCGGTTGAATTCTCCCGTATCTCCTCTGGCTTCGCGATGCGCGTGCATCCGATTTCCGGCCAGTGGAAAGCCCACAAAGGCATCGACTTCCCAGCGCCGACCGGTACGCCTATCCGCGCCTCGGGCGACGGCGTGATCGATTTCGCCGGCACCCAGAACGGCTATGGCAACTTCGTCATGATCAAGCACTGGGCCAACTACACCACCGCCTACGCCCACATGAGCCGCTTTGCGCCTGGCATCAAGAAGGGCACCAAGGTCAGCCAGGGTGACGTGATCGGCTACGTCGGCACCACCGGCTGGTCGACCGGCGCGCACTTACACTACGAATTCCGCGTCGGCGGCGAAGCCAAGGATCCAAGCACGATGAACGTGCAAGCCCAGGCGCCGCTGACGGCCGCCGAGATGTCGCGCTTCAAGGCCTACGCCGCCGACATGTCGCACCGCTTCGCGCTGCTGCAGCCGGGCGGCTCCGGCGGCACCCGCGTCGCGGCGAAGTAAGCCACATCAAGACAGGCCGCAACAGCGGCCTGTTTTTTTATCCGCGTGCGACAGCGCTGGCCGGCTCAGGCAAAATACGGTTTTCAGTTTCGGGGGCGGCTATGTCTTTGTATATCGGTTTGATGTCCGGCACCAGCCTGGACGGCGTGGACGGCGCGCTGGCGCGCTTCAGCGGCGACGCCATCGACACGCTGGCGGCCGCCTATGTACCCTTCCCGCCCGCGCTGCGCGCCGAGCTGATGGCCCTGCAGGCCGCCGGCCACAACGAGATCGAACGCGAGGCGCTGGCCGCCAACCAGCTGGCGCGGCACTACGCCGACTGCGTGCAGGCGCTGCTGGACGACGCCTCGCTGCAGGCGCAGGACATCCGCGCGGTGGCCGTGCACGGCCAGACCGTCCGCCACCGTCCCGAGCTGGGCTTTACGCGCCAGACCAATAACCCGGCCCTGCTGGCCGAGCTGTGCGGCATCGATGTGATCGCCGACTTCCGCAGCCGCGACATCGCCGCCGGCGGCCAGGGCGCGCCGCTGGTGCCGGCCTTCCACCAGGCCTTGTTCGGCAAGCCCGGGCAGACGCGGGTCGTGGCCAATATCGGCGGCATCTCCAACATCAGCGTGCTGGCCGACGGCAAGGTGGCCGGCTTCGACACCGGGCCGGGCAATGTGCTGATGGATGCGTGGATCGCCCGCCACCAGGGCAAGGACTTCGACCAGGACGGCGCCTGGGCGGCCAGCGGCAAGGAAATCCCCGGCCTGCTGGCCAATATGCTGGCCGAGCCCTATTTCGCGCTGCCGGCACCCAAGAGCACCGGCCGCGACCTGTTCCACATCAATTGGCTGGACCAGCACCTGGCGGCCTTCCCCGGCGCCGCGCCGGCAGACGTGCAACGCACGCTGACCCGGCTGACGGCGCTCACGCTGGCGCAGGCGATACAGACCCACGGCGCGGGCGCGGACGCGGTCTACGTGTGCGGAGGCGGCGCCTGCAACGGCGTGCTGATGGACGAGCTGGGCGCGGCCTTGGGGGCGCGGGTGGTGGTGGCGTCGACCCAGGCGCTGGGCGTGGCGCCGAACCGGGTCGAGGCGATGGCCTTCGCCTGGCTGGGCTACCGCTTCACCGAGCGGCTGGCGGGCAACCTGCCGAGCGTGACGGGTGCGGCGGGCGACCGCGTGCTGGGCGCGCTCTACCCGCGATAAAACAAAAACGGCGGCACAACCGGAGTTGTCCGCCGTTGATCGCAGCCGGCCGGGGCCGGACTACAGCAACTTACACCGAGAACGACGAGCCGCAGCCGCAGGTCGACGAGGCGGTCGGGTTCTTGATGACGAATTGCGCGCCTTCCAGGTCGTCCTTGTAGTCGATTTCCGCGCCGACCAGGTACTGGTAGCTCATCGAATCGATCAACAGCTGGACGCCGTTTTTGATCATTGTGGTGTCGTCTTCGTTGACGATTTCGTCAAACGTGAAGCCGTACTGGAAGCCGGAACAGCCGCCACCCTGCACGAACACGCGCAATTTCAGATCTGGATTGCCTTCTTCCTCGATCAGCTGGGCGACCTTTTGCGCCGCGCTGTCGGTAAAGATGATGGGCGACGGAATTACTTCTTGCGATTCGGCGACAGCATTCATTTCAGACTCCTACGTGAAAACATTTGATCCATTATAGACCGTTGGCGTAATTCATGCTCCAGAGACCGCCAAAAGCGGCTCCACGCCGGAGCTGTCGCGATGGGTCAATGTGCCCAACACCTGTGCGCCGCCGTGCATTTCCAGCACTTTATAACTGACATCCCCAATGATACGGGCGCTGGGCTGGATTTCAAGCAAATCCCCACTGAAAACACAACCTTTCACCTCGCCATTGACCACCAGATGATCGCAATGTATCTCGCCTTCCACACGGGCGTGCTCGGCGACGACGAGATAGCTCGGATATCCTGCCTCCGCGACAATATTGCCGACGACCTCGCCGTCGATGCGCAGCCCGCCGCGAAACAGCAAGTTGCCTTGCACGCGGGTGGTGGCGCCGATCAGGCTGTCCATGGCGATCATGTGCGGCTTTCTGCTGGCAGGGTGGGCGGGAATTCCTAATCTACTATCCCCGCCCCGCCGCACTTTGATTTACGGCAGCAGCGCGATCTGCGTCAGGCCGGTGGTTTCCTCCAGGCCGAACATCAGGTTCATGCACTGCACGGCCTGGCCGGACGCGCCCTTGACCAGGTTGTCCTGCACCACCAGCACGATCACGGTGTTGCCGTTGTCCGGGCGATGCAGCGCCAGGCGCAGCATGTTGGAGCCGCGCGTGGAACGGGTCTCGGGATGCGAACCGAACGGCATCACGTCGACGAACGGCGAGTCCTTGTACTGTTCTTCGAACAGCGCCTGCAGCTGTTCGTTGCTGACGTCCTTGGTCAGGCGGCCGTACAGGGTCGAGTGCATGCCGCGGATCATCGGCACCAGGTGCGGCGTGAACACCAGGCCGACCTTGTCGGCGGTGAACTTCTGCAGCTGCGCCGAGGTTTCCGGCGTGTGGCGGTGGCCGGCCACGCCGTAGGCCTTGAAGTTGTCGCTCGATTCCGAGAACAGCGTGCCGATCTCGGCTTTGCGGCCGGCGCCGGAGACGCCGGACTTGCAGTCGGCGATCAGCGCGCCGGCGTCGATCAGGCCGGCCTTCAGCAACGGGTAGTAGCCCAGCTGCATGGTGGTCGGGTAGCAGCCCGGATTGGCGACCAGGCGCGCGCCCTTGATGGCGTCGCGGTTCAGTTCAGCCAGGCCGTAGGCGGCTTCTTCCAGCAGCTCCGGGCAGGTGTGGTCGATCTTGTACCATTTTTCAAAGACGGCCTTGTCCTTGATGCGGAAATCCGCCGCCAGGTCGATCACCTTGACGCCGGCCGCCAGCAGCGCCGGCGCCTGCGCCATGGCCACGCCGTGCGGGGTGGCGAAGAACACCACGTCGCATTGGCTCAGGTCGGCCTTGTCCGGCGACGAGAAGGCGATGTTCACGCGGCCGCGCAGCGAAGGGAACATATCGGCAACCGGCAGGCCATCTTCCTTGCGCGACGTGATAGCCGTCAGCTGCACATCAGGGTGGACTGCCAACAGTCGCAGCAATTCCACTCCGGTGTATCCGGTGCCGCCGACGATGCCAACTTTGATCATGTTCTTTCCTTGAATGAGGTAATGCGTGGAGGGGACTGCCATTTTATCAGGCATATGCGACAGGCGTATTACTGCTGCCAGATAGCAAAAAAGCCGCCCGGCACGAGGCCGGCGGCTTTTTTGAGGGCGCGCCGCAAGCAGCGCACCACAGCGTAAAAATTAACGCTTCGAGAATTGTTTTGCGCGACGTGCTTTGCGCAGACCAACTTTTTTACGTTCAACTTCACGTGCATCGCGGGTAACGAAGCCGGCGCGTGCCAGATCGCCCTTCAGCGCTGCATCGTAGTCGATCAGGGCGCGGGTGATGCCGTGACGCACAGCACCTGCCTGGCCGGACTCGCCGCCGCCGTGAACGTTGACTTTGATGTCGAAACGCTCAACGTTGCCGGTCAGTTCCAGTGGTTGACGAATAACCATCAGGCCGGTTTCGCGGGAGAAGTACTCAGCCGCTGGCTTGCCGTTAACGATGATTTGGCCAGTGCCAACTTTGATAAACACACGAGCTACTGCACTCTTGCGACGGCCGGTGCCGTAATTGTAGTTACCGATCATGTCAGTTCCTTAGATTTCGAGTGCTTTAGGTTGCTGAGCAGCGTGCGGGTGCGAACCTTCAGCGTACACTTTCAGCTTCTTGATCATTGCGTAGCCCAGTGGGCCCTTCGGCAGCATACCTTTGACGGCTTTTTCCAGAGCACGGCCTGGGAAACGCTGTTGCATTTTCAGGAAGTTGGTCTCATAGATGCCACCTGGGTAGCCCGAGTGACGGTAGTAGGTCTTCTCGGTTGCTTTGGTGCCGGTCACGCGCAGTTTGCCTGCGTTGACGATGACGATGAAATCGCCGGTGTCGACGTGAGGAGTAAATTCTGGCTTGTGTTTGCCGCGCAGTCGGAGTGCCACTTCGCTGGCAACACGTCCGAGGACTTTGTCCGTCGCGTCAATCACGAACCAATCGCGCTGGACTTCATGGCCCTTAGCGGAAAAAGTTTTCATGTTGACTTCCTAAATAATAAAACACGCTCAAATGGTGGTTCCGCCACGGCTTCAGCGGACTCGGCCTTCTTATTTACTTTCCTGAGCGAACGGAAAGCCGATAAGTATAAGCTGGAACCGCCCGCTGAGTCAAGCCGCAATTCCGATGGAATCAGGCGCGGCGGCCTGGTAGCTGAAAACATTGACCACATTAAAAGTCGTGTCGGGCACGTACAGGCGGCCACGGTCGGCGTAGATGAAGTACGGCATCCAGACGCCGCCGGCGTCCGGGTACTTCTTGAACACGGAAATGCCGGCCTCGTAATGCAGCGTGTCGTCGCCGATGCGGAACATCTTCAGCGCGCGGTTGACCAGGTCGTTGACGATCAGGCGGTCGCCGTCGATGCAGACGCTGGCCGGCAGCATGAAGTTTTCGTAGTCAACGTCGACATCGTCGCAATAGCCGAGGTGGCCGTAGCTCCACAGGCTGTTGCCCTCGCGGTCGAACACGCGCAGGCAGTTGTTGAACTGGTCGCAGACGAACAAGCGGTCCCGGGCGTCGATCGCGATGTCGCAGGGCGTGAAGCCGTCGTCGTCGCGCCAACGGAAGTTTTTGCGGAACTCCACGTAGCCGGTCGGCTGGATCTGCCACATCGAGATGCGGTTGTTGAGCGAGTCGGCGATGTAGATCTCGCCCTGGCTGTTGATCGCGATGCCCTGCGGCGCCTTCAGCGTGCCCTCGCCGCCCACGCCCGCGCGCCCGAACGGCACGCCGTAGTTGATCAGGTAGCCGGCCGGGTTGAACTGGTACATGGTCACCGTGCACAGGTTGAAGTTGGTGACGAACACGATGGGCGTGCCCGGACAGATCTGCCCCAGCGGCGGCGTATGCGGGTAGTAGACGTCCATCGCCAGGTCGCCCGGCACGAAGAAGCCGCGCATCATGTCCTGCAGCTGGCGGTAGGGATCGCTCTCGGTGCTGAAGGTCTTCATGCACCAGTTGCCGGAGTCGATGTTGAGCGAGGCGTTCTCCATGCGCGCCAGCGGATCGAAGCCCAGCTGCGTGCGGAACTGGTCGTACCAGTACTTGTAGACGCTGGTGGTGGCCCTGGCCCAGTAGTCGATCCAGTTGCCGCCCACGGCGGCGTCGCGCGGCAGCAGGCGGCGCTCGCGCTTGAAGCCGATCACCGATGTCATGCAGTTGAATTGCGAGGTCGAGCGCAGCCGGTTCTGGTCATCGCGCCGGTGGCCGACCGATTCGATCAGCAGCGCGTCCTCCTCGCCCCGCGCGCGCGGGATGCGCACCTTGATCACGCTGGACGCGAACGGCTCGCTGATGAAGTACACGTCCGGCTCATCCTCCGCCGCGCAGACCTGGTACGGGCCGACAAACACCACGTCCTCCAGCGCGCCGTAGACGAGGTCCGACAGCGAATGCACCGGCTCCAGCGTATGGTTCCACAAGGGCAGCAGCCCGTTGACCACGCCGACCTGTTCACCGGCCAGGTCGTAGATCGTGATGGCGTTCTCGATATGCCCCGGCACGAACACACGGTCGCCGATCACGCACACCGAGCGCATCACGTTGAACTTGCCGATGCCGCCGGGCTTGCCGTGCTGGTGCAGCATCACCGTGTCGTGCGGCGCCTGCACGCATTCGTCGACGATGGGCCACTCGGTGCTGATCTTCAGCACTTCGTAGTGGCCGGTGTTGGCGAGGTAGAGATTGCCGTTCGCATCGCTGGCCAGGCCCTGCGGCCACAGCAGCTCATGGCGGACGCCCGGCCCGGCCACGTGGCGGAACTGCGCGACGAACTCGCCCTCCAGCGTGAACTTCACGCAGCGGCTGGCCAGGTCATCGGCGGTGTGGAAGAACTCGTCGCAGACATACAGGTAGTCCACGCTGTCGCGCTCGCGCACCACCGTGATGCCGTTGGGATCGGACAGCGGCAGGTAACGGCTGTCGCCCTGGCCGAAGGCATGGCTGAACCACACCTCGTCCTCGTCGTAGGCGTAGGCCACCACGCGGCCGTGGCCCATGTCGGTGCAGTACATCAGCTGGTGCGTGGGATGGGGGCAGACATGGAAAGGCATCAGCAGGCGCGGCGCCTCGGGCGTGTCGTCGCCGGGGCCTTCGATCACGTGCAGCAGCGCGGACAGGTCGGCGGCGAACACCAGCACGCGGCTGTTGCCGGTGTCGCACACCCACAGCCGTCCGTAACTATCGGCATGCACGCCGACCGGCGAATTGAGCGTGAAGTCATCGGCCAGCGGCCCCGTCGGCGTGGTGCCAGGCGCCGTCAGTTCGCCGTAGGAACAAAGGTACTCGATAGCATGACTCATCGCGGACTCCTTGATCTGGATCATAAAGTATGCGTTCCCGGCGCGCCCACGGCAAGGAAAAAATCCTCATGCAAGCCAGTCCGGCCGGACTCCTTTACAATACGCGCAACGATTTTTAACGGAGAAGACGATGGAATGCAAAGTCAGCTGGAATGGCCCGTCGGGCATGAGTTTCTTGGCCCAGACCGGCTCCGGCCACATGGTCAACATGGATGGCGCGCCCGAGGGCGGCGGCCACAACCTGGCGCCGCGTCCGATGGAAATGGTGTTGCTGGGCACCGGCGGCTGCACGGCCTATGACGTGGTGCTGATCCTGAAGAAGGGCCGCGCCGACATCCGCGGCTGCGAGTGCACCTTGACCGCCGAGCGCGCGGACACCGAGCCGAAGGTGTTCACCAAGATTAACTTCCACTTCACCGTGACCGGCAAGGACTTGAAGCCGGAGGCGGTGGAACGGGCGATCACGCTGTCGCACGACAAGTACTGCTCGGCGTCCATCATGCTCGGCAAGACCGCCGAGATCACGCACTCGTTCGAGATTGTCGAGGCTTAAATGTAGTACGCGGTGCTGGTCATGATCTTGCCCATCACCGCCATCACCGCCTGCACCGGAGCCGGCGTCTGCGAGGCGCCCAGCGCCTGCGCGGCGGCGCCGTGTTCGATTTCATCGATCCGCATCTGCTCGACGATGGCGCGCGACTTGGCGTCCTGCGGCGGCAGCTTGTCCAGGTGGCTGGCCAGATGCGCCTCCACCTGCCGCTCCGTCTCCACCACAAAGCCCAGGCTGCGCGCATCGCCCAGCACCGCCGCCACCGTGCCCAGCGCATACGCACCCGCATAGAACAACGGATTGAGCACGCTGATGTGCGAATTCAATTCGCCCAGCCGCTGCGCGGTCCAGGCCAGATGGTCTTCCTCTTCCCTGCCCGCCTGCTCGAACTGCGCGCGCATCTGCTCGGTCTTGGCGAAGCGGCCCTGCGAGTTGTACAGCGCCTGCGCGCACACCTCGCCCACATGATTCACGCGCATCAGACCGGCGCTGTGGCGGGTCTCCGCCTCGCTCATCTGGGCATCGGCCGCGTGCAGCGCCGGCGTCGGGCGCGAAGCCGAGGCGACGCCGGTGATCACGCGCAACGCCTTGTCGGCGCCGGCGATCAATCGGTCCAGCGGGGTATGGTGGTAGGCGGCCATGGGCAAACTCGCATTCAAAACGAAAGCAATATTATAAAGGCCGCCGCCTCAACTTGCCTCGGCCGCCTCGCGCAACTGGCGCTGGCGTTCGATGTAGTCGGCCACCGGGCCGCGCACGTCGATCTTGGAAATATCCTTCGCCACGCTCAGATTCAGCCCCAGCAGGAAGGGGATGTTCTCGATCGGCACCTCCGGGCAGTGCTCGGCGAACGCGCGCAGGAAACGCTTGGATTCCACCACCGGCACCACCTTCTCCCCGCTCATGTATTGCAGGATGCTGGTGATGCTGTGGCCCTTGCCGATGCTGTGGTAGATGAAGCGGTTGAAGTCACGGTCCAGCTTGTCGAAGTCCAGGGTTTCCTTGGTCATCAGGCCGGACAGGTAAAACAGCCCCAGCGCCACGCGGAAGAATCCGGTGGACTCGCGCCGGTCCACACCACAGTGGGTCACGGCCAAGATCTTTTCCTGCAGTTGAGGATGCATTTTCTGTTCTTCTCCCATATCCGACTATAGCAAGACATTTGTACAACCAGTAGCTTGCGCGTAAGATTTTTTACATGCTACTCTTGAAATTTTCTCAACAAGGACAGAACAATGATCGAGGTCAGGGGTCTCGCCAAGCGCTTCCGCATGGCCTCGCGCGGCGGCAAACCGCCCCAGGCGCGCGATCCACGCGAGCACGACGGCTGGTTCCACGCGGTGCGCGACGTCGGCTTCCGCTGCGCGCCGGGCGAGGTGCTGGGCCTGCTCGGTCCCAACGGCGCCGGCAAGACCACCACGCTGCGCCTGCTGTCGACCGCGCTGAAGCCGGACGCGGGCAGCATCCACGCCAACGGCATCGACCTGCTCAGCGATCCGCTGGCCGCACGCCAGCATATCGGCTTCCTGTCCGGCACCACCGGCCTGTACGGCCGCCTGACCGCGCGCGAGAACGTCGAATACTTCGGCCGCCTGCACGGCATGAGCCCGCCTTACCTGAAGCGCCGCTGCGACGAGCTGTTCGAGCTGCTGCAGATGACCGAATACGGCAACAAGCGCGCCGACCAGCTGTCCACCGGCATGAAGCAGAAATGCTCGATCGCCCGCACCGTGGTGCACGAGCCGCAGATCGTCATCCTCGACGAGCCGACCACCGGCCTGGACGTGATGTCGGCCAAGATCCTGCTGGACTTCATCGCCAGCTACAAGGCGCTGCGCGTGCCGCTGATCTTCTCCACCCACCACCTGCACGAGGTGGAGAAACTGTGCGACCGCGTGTGCGTCATCAACCACGGCAAGACCGCCTTCCATGGCACGGTCGACGAGCTGCGCCACCTGGGCGGCAGCGCCGACCTGTACGACGCCTTCGTCGGCGTCATCAACCGGGAGCCCTGAGCCATGTGGATCATCTACATCAAGGAATTGCTGGAGCTGGCGCGCGACCGCCGCACTTTTTTCTTCACCGTGTTCATTCCCGTGTTCGCGATGCCGCTGATCCTGACCGGCTTCGGCTACGTCTCGTCGACCATGTTCAAGCAGGCCAGCCAGGCCGAAATGGCCTACTCGATCTTCGGCAAGGACCAGGCGCCCCACCTGGCCGAACGCTTCGCCAAAGAAAAAGGCTTCCGCGAGGTGGTGCTGGCCAGCCCAGCCGACATCAAGGCCGCCATCGGCGACGACCGCATCAAGTTCGCGCTGGTGATCCCGGCCGGCTTCGAGGCCAGCCTGGCCCGCCAGCAGCAAGGCGTGATCGCGCTGCACTACAACAGCGCCGCGACCGTGGACCTGACGCGCAAGCGCGTGATGTCGGTGATCGGCGGCCAGAACCGCCTGCTGCGCGAGCAGGCGCTGTCCGCGCTCAAGCTCAACCAGGAGCAGCTGCGCTTCGCGCTGGACCCGATCACGCTGGAGGACCATTCCACCGCCGACAAGCGCGAGCAGATGGGCGCGGTGGTGGGCGGCATGCTGCCCTACATCCTGCTGATGGTGTGCCTGCTGGCGGCGATGTACCCGGCGATCGACACCGGCGCCGGCGAGAAGGAGCGCGGCACGCTGGAGACCCTGCTGCTGGCGCCGGTCTCGCGCAGCGCCCTGGTGATGGCCAAGTTCCTGATGCTGTTCACCGTCGGCCTGACCTCGGCGCTGCTGATGATCGCCAGCATGGGCGTGCTGCTGACCTTCTTCGGCCCGGTGATCGGCAGCGACCTGGCGCAGATGGTGCGCGCCATCGGCCCGCTGGACCTGGCCATGGTGGCGCTGATGCTGGTGCCGACCGCCGCCATCTTTGCCGCCATCCTGCTGTCGATCTCGGTCTACGCCAAGAGCTACAAGGAGGCGGCCGGCCTGATCTCGCCGCTGATCCTGGTCACCGTCATGCCGACCCTGGTGGCGCTGCTGCCCGGCGTCGAGCTGAACTGGAAATGGGCGATGGTGCCGCTGACCAATGTCTCCCTGGCAATGAAAGAGCTGGTCAAGGGCACGATGGACTACAGCATGTTCTGGGTCATCCTGCTGTCGACCACGCTGACCGCCGGCGCCCTGCTGGCGGTGTGCCGCTGGTGGTTCAACCGCGAGCAGGTTTTGTTTAGAAATTGAATAAGTTGTCTATTCAACCAGCCTGAATTGCGCCGCCGTCTGGTACGCTGTTTTTGCACTCTGGCGCGCGGTTTCCGCCGCCCATCGCAATGGCGCCCCATGTCCTGGGCAAATTCAATACAATGCCATCATGTGAAAAGTGTATGGCCGTACAGAAACGCGGAGCAGGCACCGGCAGAATCATTCAGGAGTTAGCATGGAATTACGCATCAGCAACTTGTCCAAGACCTACGGCAACGGCGTCGTGGCGCTGGACAATATCTCGCTCACCATCCCGGCCGGGATGTTCGGCTTGCTCGGGCCCAACGGCGCCGGCAAGTCGACGCTGATGCGTACGCTGGCGACCCTGCAGGAATGCGATTCCGGTTCCGTCTTCCTGGACGACATCGATGTGCTGGACGAAAAGGACGAGGTGCGCCGCCTGCTGGGCTACCTGCCGCAGGACTTCGGCGTGTATCCCAAGGTGACCGCCTACGAGCTGCTCGACCACTTCGCCGTGCTCAAGGGCCTGTCCAACCGCGCGCGCCGGCGCGAGGTGGTGGACGGCCTGCTGCAGCAGACCAATCTGTTCGAGGTGCGCAACCAGCGCCTGGGCGGCTTTTCCGGCGGCATGCGCCAGCGCTTCGGCATCGCCCAGGCGCTGCTGGGCGACCCCAAGCTGATCATCGTCGACGAGCCGACCGCCGGCCTCGACCCGCAGGAACGGGTGCGCTTCCACAACCTGCTGTCCGACATCGGCGACGACAAGACCGTGATCCTGTCGACCCACATCGTCAGCGACGTGGCCGACCTGTGCGCCAACATGGCCATCATCAACAAGGGCCACCTGCTGCTGTGCGGCCCGACCCAGGAACTGATCCACGAGGTCAGCGACAAGATCTGGGCCCGCTTCATCGACAAGCGCGACCTGCCCTCGTTCCAGCTGCGCCACCCGGTCATCTCGTCGCGCCTGCTGTCCGGCCGCACCCTCATCCACGTCTACAGCGAGACCGATCCCGGCGACGGCTTCGAGGAAGCCATCGGCGACCTGGAGGATGTCTACTTCGCCACCATCGCCGGCCGCCACAACGCCGCGGCCACCTGCGACTGAGGCGGCCGCATGTTCTCCATCGCCTACTTTGAAGCGCGCCAGCGCCTCAAGCTGCTGTCCACCTGGGTCTATTTCCTCGGCTTCCTGGCGCTGTCGATGCTGTGGATGGCCGCCGCCGGCGGCGTCTTCAAGGGCACCGCGGTGGCCTTCGGCAGCCAGCTGATCGATTCGCCGCGCTCGCTGATGTTCACCACCAGCGTGCTGGCCTCGCTGGGCGTGGTGGTCATGGCCGCCATGATGGGTCGCTCGGTGCAGCAGGACTTCGAATACGACATGCAGCACTTCTTTTTCTCGGCGCCGATCAGGAAGCACCAGTACATGTTCGGCCGCTTCCTCGGCGCCTATTTCACGCTGGCGATCATCTTCACCAGCATCGTGCTGGGCGTCTGGCTGGGCAGCTACATCCCCGGCATCGATCCCGAGCGCCTGGGCCAGCCGGGCCTGCCGGGCTACCTGATCCCCTACCTGATCGTCATCCTGCCCGACCTGTTCATCTTCGGCGCCGTGTTCTTCATCCTGGCCGCGCTGACGCGGCGCATGCTGCCGGTCTACATCTCCAGCGTGGTCATGCTGATCGGCTACATCGTCGCGCCCGGCCTGGCGCGCGACCTCGACTACAAGACGCTGGCCGCGCTGATCGATCCGTTCGGCACCACCGCCGTGATCCGTCTGACCGAGTACTGGCCCATCTTCGAGCGCAACACCCGCATGTTCTGGCCGGAAGGCGTGTACCTGCTCAACCGCGTGCTGTGGTGCTCGTTCGCGCTGGCCGGCCTGCTGCTGGGCTACTGGCGCTTCCACTTCATCGCCACCATCGACAGCGGCTCCGGCAGCACCAGCCGCGGCGAGGGCGAGACGCCGCTGCACCTGTCGGCCCAGTCCACCAGCACGCAGGAAAAACCCGACTTCGCCTCGCGCAGCCTGGCCTCGCTGCTGTTCAAGATGAGCTGGCTGAATCTGCGCGAGACCACCAAGAACATCTACTTCCTGGTCATCGTGCTGGCCGGCGTGCTGATGATGCTCGCCAGCGCGCTAGACATGGGTTCCATCTTCGGCACCATCACCTATCCGGTCACCTACCTGGTGCTGGAGTCGGTGTCGGAAACCTTCGCGCTGTTCATGTTCGTCATCACCACCTTCTACGCCGGCGAGCTGGTGTGGCGCGAGCGCGAGGCCCGCATGGGCCAGATGCTGGACGCGCTGCCCATCCCGAGCTGGCTGCCGATGCTGTCCAAGCTGACCGCGCTGATCGGCCTGCAGGCCATGCTGATGCTGGTCGTGATGTTGTGCGGCATGGCGATCCAGATCGGCAAGGGCTATTTCATCCTCGAGCCCGGCCTATACCTGCACCATCTGTTCCTGATCCAGCTGCCGGCCTATGCGCTGTCGGCCGTGCTGGCGATCGCGCTGCAGGTGCTGATCAACCAGAAATACCTGGCCTACTTCGCGATGATCGTCTACTACCTGGCCAGCATCACGCTGGGCACGGTGGGCGTCGACGACCCCATGCTCATCTACGGCACCATGCCGAGCTTCATCTATTCCGCCATGAACGGCTACGGCCACTACCTGGCGCGCGAGCGCTGGTTCGAGCTGTACTGGGCCGGCGCGGCCCTGCTGCTGGTGGTGCTGTCGCTGCTGTTCTGGGCGCGCGGCACCAACGACGGCTGGCGCCAGCGCCTGCAGCTGGCGCGCCACGCGCTGACGGTGCCGGTGCTGAGCACGGTGGCGGCCGGCCTGCTGATCTTTGTCGGCGCCGGCAGCGTGGTGTTCTACAACACCCACATCGCCCACTGCTTCAAGTCGGCCTACCGCAAGGACGCCGAGCACGCCGACTACGAACGCAAGTACAAGAAATTCGCCGTGGTGCCGCAGCCGCGCATCACCGACGTCAAGCTCGACGTCGCCATCGTGCCGAACCAGCGCAGCCTGGTGGTCAAGGGCCGCTACCTGCTGGAGAACAAGACCGCGCAGCCGATCGGCGACGTGCTGGTCTACCAGGACAACACCGCCACGCAATTCAAGGTGCGCTTCAGCCAGGACGCGCGGCCGGGCATCCAGGACGACGAGCTCGGCTTCTACAGCTACAAGCTGGCCAAGCCGCTGGCGCCGGGCGCGCAGCTGACGATGGAGTTCGACGTCGCCTTCGTCCCCGAGGGCATCCTGGGCATGGGCCAGGACACGCCGGTGATCGGCAACGGCACCTTCTTCGACAACGCCGTGCTGCCGCACATCGGCTACCAGCAGTCGATGGAACTGAACGACCCGCGCGACCGCCGCAAGCACAAGCTGCCGGCGCGCGAGCGCATGCTGCCGCGCGACGACCCGGGCGGACTGGCCAACAACGCCGTCAGCAACGACGCCGACTGGATCAATCTCGACGCCACCATCAGCACCAGCGCCGACCAGATCGCCATCGCGCCGGGCACGCTGGTCAAGGAATGGAGCAAGCAGGGACGGCACTACTATCACTACAAGATGGATCAGCCGATCCTGAACTATTACGCCATCCAGTCGGCGCGCTACCTGGTCAAGCGCGACTGGTGGCAGGACGTGGGCATCGAGCTCTACTACCATCCCGGCCACGAGTACAACCTCGACCGCATGGACAAGGGCATCAAGGAATCGCTGGACTACTACACGCGCAACTTCGGACCGTACCAGCACAAGCTGGTACGCATCGTCGAGTTCCCACGCTACGCGACGTTCGCGCAATCGTTCCCGACGACGATACCGTATTCGGAAGCGTTCGGCTTCATCGCCAAGGTCAACGACCGCAACCCCAAGGACATCGACTACCCGTTCTACGTCACCGCACACGAGGTGGCGCACCAGTGGTGGGGCCACCAGCTGGTGGGCGGCAACACGCGCGGCAGCACGGTGCTGAGCGAGACGCTGGCCGAATACTCGGCGCTGATGGTGATGAAGAAGAATTACGGCGCGGACAAGATGCGGCGCTTCCTGCACTACGACCTCGACCAGTACCTGCTGGGCCGCGCGCTGGAGCGCAAGAAGGAACTGCCGCTGGCCGAGAACGAGAACCAGGGCTACATCCAGTACCGCAAGGGCAGCCTGGCGATGTACCAGTTGCAGGACATCCTGGGCGAGGCCAGGGTCAACGGCGCGCTCAAGGACGTGCTGGCGCAGTTCGGCCACGCGAACGGGCCGTATCCTAGCGTGACGGTGCTGATCGACGCGCTGCGCAAGATCACGCCGCCCGAGCAGGCCTACCTGATCGACGACCTGTTCAACAGCATCGTCCTGTACGAGAACCATGCGATCTCGGCCACCGCGCGCAAGCTGGCGGACGGCAAGTACGAAGTCACGTTCGCGGTCAGCGCGGCCAAGGTGCGGGCCACCGACCAGGGCGCGGAAAAAGACACGGCGTTGAAGGACTGGATCGACATCGGCATCGACGACAAGGACGGCAACAGCCTGTACCGCGAGCGCAAGCTCATCGAGCGCAAGGACAATCTGTACACGGTGATCATCAACGGCCGTCCGGGCAAGGCCGGCATCGATCCCGACAACAAGCTCATCGACCGCAAGCCGGACGACAACATGGTCAACGTGGAGCTGCAAACCCAGTAAACCGGTGGGGTCAAGTCTGACATTCGGACACGAGCTCTGCCGTAGACGCGCGTCTACGGCAGAGCTCGTGTCAATGACCATTTAATTTTATTAGGCGGTGACTTGCAGGGAGCTGACCAGGCCGGCGTTGAAAGAATCGGCGATGACAGTGCCGGCCAGGTTGGGATTGGCCTTGAGCAGCTCCGCCCAGTTGGCCGAGGCCTGCTCCGACAGCCCGCCAACCGTTCCGGCGCCGGTGTAGATGCCCGACGCCGACGGCGCCGAAGCCAAAGAGGAAAGAATGGCCTGATCCTGCGCCTGCTGCGCCGTGGCGGAGGTGTCGACATTGCTGCCTTCAGCGGGAACGGTCACCGGTTCGGTCGCGGTGCCGGCCTGCTGCAAGGTGTCCAGCAAGCCGGACGGCGTGTAGACCGCGGCGCCGGTCGATCCGCCCAGCGACGCCACCACGGCCGATTCCGCCGACAGGCTGACGGCCGCCGACGACAAGCTCCCCGCCGCCGTACTGGAAACGACGGGCACATACGGCTGGTAGGCCGGACTTGCGCTAACGGAGTTGAGGGCGACGGTCATGATAAGTTCAATATAGTTCCTCGCCTCAAGTGGCGCAAGCGCAAAAAAAGCCGGGCGGTTTGGAGGCGTCCGGCTTTCTTGAAATTTCAGCAATCAAATTTTGGCTGCATCATGGTCGCGCTTGACCTTGTCGGCATGACGCTCCAGCTTCTCGTCGCGGCGCGCCAGTTGCTCCTGGTGCTTGTCGGCGCTGCGACGGGCGATCACTTTCTCGTCATGCTTGATAGCCTGCTTTTCCACCTTGATGTTCTGCTGCTCGGCGCGACGCGCCTGGTCCAGCTGCTGGGCGCCGGCCAGGTCGCCCTTCTTCACATCGGTGTGCTCGGCGCGGGCCAGCGCGTTGCGTTCGCCGCGTTCCGCCTTCAGTTGCTGCTCACCTGCCGCCACCTGGCTTTGCTTGACTGCGATCACCGCGTTGTCGCGCTTGATCTCGCGGGTGTCCTGGTGGATTTCTTTGACGTCCTGGCGTATCTGAGCGTTGTCGCGATGGACTTGTGCCACTGGATTGGTCTGCGCGAAGGCTGCGGCGCTGATCATGGAAAGCACGCCGGCGATCATCAGGGATTTGGTTTTCATGATTGTGTTTCCTTTTCTAGTGGTGGGCAGATCGCTGTTCATCAGCGTCTTGAGCAATTAACGCGACCGCCCCGGCGGCAGACGACCGCATTTCCGTAAGAAAAGTTACGAGTTGTATCCCGCAAGCGAGGCCGCCAGTTCACGCTGCCAGGCGCTGGCCTTGGCGCCATTCCACACCAGCGCCACCTGCTCCACACATTCGAAGGCGCAGTCCGTCACGTGGACGCGGCGCAGCTCGGGGTCGGCCAGCGCGAAGTCCGGCAGGTAGGCCAGCGCCTCGCCGGATTTGACCAGCGCCAGCAACAGTTGCAGATCGTCGGTCCAGTAGCGGATCTTGCGCGGCAGCTGGTCGTCGCGCCAGCCGTCGGAACGCGCGCCGCGCTGCACGCCGCAGAACAGCGAACGCGACGGGCAGGCGAAATCGTAGGCCAGCACCTGCGCCGTGTCCGCCTCCAGCAGCGGCGCCGGCGGCAGCGACGCCACCAGCGGATGATGCTGCCCCGCCACCAGATGCAGGGTCACGCTGCCCAACGGTGTGACCTGCCATTCGTCCGACCAGTGCTCGCCGCGTCCCTCGATGACGTCGCCGGTGACGATGGCGGCGTTGATGTCGCCGCGCAGCAGCGCCGCCAGCGCCTCATCCTCGAACATCGCCTGCATGCGCAGGCTCGCCTCCGGGTAGGCGCGCAGCGCCTGCGACAACATCCGGCCGTGCCGCCACAGCAGGATGGCCGGGCCGGCGACGCGGCAATCGACGGCGGCGCGTTCGCCCATCAGGTCGGCCTTGGCCTGATCGGCCAGCGCCAGCAGCGTCTGCGCGCGCGCCAGCAGCAGCTGGCCGCTGTCGTTCAGCACCAACTGCTTGGCGCTGCGGTCGAACAGCGACTTGCCCAGGCTATCCTCCAGGCGCTTGAGCGCCTTGGACACGGCCGATGGCGTCAGATGCAGCTCCAGCGCGGCCGCGCCCAGCGAGGGACGGCGGGCGGCGCTGACAAAAACCCGCAGGTCGGAAAGATTCATGATGTCCAAACAGGATACGAAAGGTGAATTTAAGTTGCTTTACTGGATACGAAGAGCATCTTACCATCTGGAGCATGACTACCCTCACCCAAAAACAATGGATCTACCGCCGGCAGCCCGCCGGCCAGATCACGGCCGAGCACTACGAGCTCGTGGAACAACAACTGTCGACCGCGCTGGGCGACGGCGAAGTGCTGATCGAAGCGCGCTGGTTCAGCGTCGATCCGTACATGCGTATTGGCCAGTCCAGCAAGCCGACCTACGACACCGAACCGCATCCGCTCGACACCGTGCAGCAGGGCGGCGTGGTGGCGCAGGTGCTGGCGTCGAACGCGCCCGGCTTCGCCGCCGGCGACTGGGTGCAGAGCTACACCGGCTGGCAGACGCACGCGCGCGTCCACGCCAGCGGCCTCAAGCGCATCGATCCCGAACTGGCGCCCGTGACCACCGCGCTCGGCGTGCTCGGCATGCCGGGCCGCACCGCGTGGTTCGGCCTGACCGAATCGGGCAAGCCGCATGCGGGCGAGGTGGTGGTGGTGTCCGGCGCGGCGGGCGCGGTGGGATCGCTGGTGGTGCAGTTCGCCAAGCGCCACGGCGCGCGCGTACTAGGCATCGCCGGCGGCCAAGCCAAGTGCGACTGGCTGCGCGACGAGCTCGGCGCCGACTGGGCCATCGACTACAAGGCCTACGTGGATGCCGATGCGCTGGGCGCTGAAATCAAGCGGCTGACCGGCGGCGTGGACGTGTATTTCGACAACGTCGGCGGCATGGTGACCGACGCCATCATCCCGCTGATCAACCGCCGCGCGCGCATCGTCATCTGCGGCCAGATCAGCCAGTACAGCGGCGGCCTGGAGACGCCGGAACTGGGCCCGCGCCTGCTGCATCACATGCTGTACCAGCGCGCCACGATCCAGGGCATGCTGGCGCGCGACTACCTGCACCGCATGGACGAGATGATACGCATCGTCGCGCCGTGGGTGAAGGCGGGCGAGATCGTGTTCGAGGAAACGGTGATCGACGGCTTCGAGCAACTGCCGTCCGCGCTGAACTCGCTGTTCACCGGCGAGCATCGCGGCAAGCTGCTGGTGAAGGCATGAGGCGCGCGCTGCTTGCATTGTCCCTGATCGCAGGCAGCGCAAGCGCGGCGGACGCCACTTATGGCGAGCACGGCATGGCGCTGTTCGGCGGCAAGGAAGGCTTGTATGCATCGCACCTGCCGATGTTCCATGCGCCGCACGACTATCAAGTGATTCTGCAAGTGCACGTGGACGACGCCGCCACCGACGCGGCGCTGCGCAGTCGGCTCGACGGCAAGACCGCGCTATGGACCATCGCACCGGAGAAGTTCGAACTGTCGCGCCTGTCGCCGACGAGCGCCGCGCCGCTCAAGCAGTTCAAGGCCGACCTGGTGCTGGGCCATTTCGAGCAAGGTGGCAAGACGCAGTTCCCCGCCTCCACCATCGTGGTGGACAAGGTGCTGATGTACCGCCAACTGTCGCCGGCGCAGAAGACCAATGCCGGCGCCGGCTACATGCAGATCGGCAGCGGCCGTCAGCGCTACCTGGTCAAGCGGATCGACAGCCGGCCGGATTTCGACCACATCGTTTCCTACGCGGCGGCGAACGGCGCATCGACCGCTGACATCACACTAAACAAGCAGGCCCTGCAACAGCCAACCGCGCAATCGCTGGCCGACGCGCTGCATGTGCCCGCCAGCGCGATTCGTGGTACGGTGTATTTTTACACCGACGACTTGAAGTGACATGGTTCCAGCAGAATACGTAGGCTTGTGGCGCCGCCGAGGCATCTGGCGCAGCAACGGCAGCAGCGACTTGACCACGCAGGTGTGGTGGTTCCAGGCCGAGCGCTATCACATCGACCTGCGCATTCCGCTCGACCGCGTCGGCATCAACGGCTTCGCCGGCGAGACCGTGGTGGAAGGCGAGCGCTGCACCTGGCATCCCACCATCGCCTACCCCTCCGTCAGCGGCGAGCTCGACGCGGGCTGGATGCGCTTCGACGATGCCGACCACATCCACGAAACCGGCCTCGACAACAGCTACGAAGAAGACTGGTACCGCGAACCATCCGGCGCCATGCATGGCCTGCGGCTGCAAGCTCCACACAGCGATGAGCTGGCCTATCTGCTGATCAGCGACAGCTGGATGGCCTGGGCCTGCGGCAGCCCAAGCGGCGCCTGCGAGATCACCATCTACCGACGCGAACAGCAGCAATGGATCGCCATCGCCTCCAACCTGGCCACGACCATGCCAGCGACCGCACTCAACAAGAAAGACGCGCTGCAATGGCAGCCGGGCCAACTGGTCGAAGTACCCATGAAGCCGCGTGCGACCTGGCGCGTTTAGCTCCGGCTACCAGCACGGTACATCACCAATCCGGCGGCATGATCGATGCGCAGCAGCTCTGGGCGTAGCGGCAAGTCGGCTGGCAACGTAAGATCCCAGGCCAGGCCTGCGCGGCGCATGACGCATAGCACCCACCAGCCGGGGTCCCACTCGCCGGCATGCAAGCCCAAACGCGCAGACCCTGGAAACGCATGATGGTTGTTATGCCAGCACTCCCCCATCGTCAATAGCGAAGTCAGGCGGATGTTGTGGCCTTGCACGGCCGCGCCTTGCACTTCGTAATGCATCTGCCCGTGGTTGTGGGCGAAGTAGCCGATCAACCAGTGGCCAAATACGCCGGCGCTGACTCGCGCGCAGGTGCCGAAGAACACGAACGACCAGCCGCCCCAGAAAAATAGCAGCACCGCCACCGGCAGTTGCTGAAGCATCCAGGTCCGCTCCAGAAATCGATAGAAACGGTCATCGGCGATGCGCGCTTCGATGCGGACGTTCGGCTCGTCCACCAAGCGCAGTTCGCAATTCAGTTGCCACCATGCGTCCACCCATGCCGAGCGGCCATGACGCAGATAGTCGTGGCAGTCCGGCAAGCGCTGCGCGTAGTCGCGCAGTTCGTGCTGGCGCAGCAAACCCAGCGGCCCGGCCAGCCCGACCTGCACACCAAGATAGACCAGCAGATATTCCAGCCATTTCGGGCACTGATAACTATCGTGTATCAACTTGCGATGGCTGCCCAGGGAGTGGCCGAAAAGCAGCACGATGGCGGTAGACACCAGAAACAGGAAGAGGCCAGCCATCGAAAAGGTCACGTACCCGCCGATCAGCGCAGCGGCAGCCATGCCCAGAAACCACAACGACTTCAACGGCGCATAGTGCACCTCTCCAGCCACTACGCTGCTGGCGGCGGCGGCACGTACACGATGTTGCTCGATGCTGGAAAACGGATGGGACATGCTGCAACTCCTTTCGGCAATACGCGGATCAGGTAGCTTTCTTCTTGCCCAGCGCACGCGATTCGCGCTTCAATTTGCTGCCCACAGGGCAGACTTCCAACGCATAACCAGTCAGGGTATTCACCAGGCTGTCGGCATTCAGCTTGTAGAGCACAAACTGTCCCTTGCGCTCGCTGGTGACGAGGCCGGCATTCTCGAGTATCGACAGATGACGCGAAATCGCCGGCGCGCTCATCTCAAAGCGCGTTGCCAGTTCAGAGGTCGACAGCTCAAGCTCCGACAGATACGCCAGGATTTGCCGCCGTGGTTTGGAGGCCAACGCCTCGAATACGCGATCCAGTTCCATTGATTAACCAATTAACGAATAAGTTAATATTTAAATCCATTTCGGGCGGCATGTCCACTACTTTTGGCAAGATCAAGGATCGCGTCCACGTCCTATACTAAAATCACACAAAGACATCAGATTGTGGAGCCGCCCATGTCACCAGCCAAACAACGCGTCATCCTTCGCGTAGTGGTTCCTGAATCGAATAAACAGTAGACGCCGCGCCCGCGATCACACGCTTCCTGGCGATCAATAAAAAACGGGACCATCAAGGTCCCGTCTTTGTTGGTGCCGCTGAAGATTACTCGCTGATGGCGACAGGTTTTTAGGCCTGCTTGGCGGCGCGGCGGCGGGCCACGCAGGCCAGGAGCGCCAAACCGCCCAGCAGCATTGCGCCGGTGGTCGGCTCCGGCACTGGCGACTTGATTTCAGCGTAGTCGATCGTCAGCGCGGTGTCGTAGATGCTTGCCGCCGCCTGCGATGTCGGCCCCCATTTGCCGTCCGCGCTCTGAACAACGTAGGCCCAGACCCAGCCATTCAGCGCGAGGTCGAACGAGTTGCCATAATTGATCGCACCGAACTGCGAGCGGAAGGTGTAACCGCCATCGAGGGATTTGTCGCTCAGCAGGACGCGGTTGCCGCCTTCCGCGCCGGTGACGTTCCAGCGCAGGTCCAGGCTGTTGTCGGCAAAGCCCGGTTGCTCGCCCGGCTGCCAATACGAGTGGTGCATCCCATTCGCCACGCCGGAGAACGTCAGGTTGCTGATCCGGTAGCCGTCGTGGACATCGATGTGGAAGACGCTGTAATGGTAGGCGTTGGCCTCGTTCTCCAGCGTGCCGTTCGGCCCGGCGTACGCGTTGCTGAGTTGTCGGTTCAGGGTGTTCATGGCGAACGTGGCCGAGCCGGCCGTCGTGTCCATCAAGCCGATATTCCACTGCGAGGGTTTGGAACCGTCCACATACGAAATGCTAAACGCCGGCGTGTCGATGAAGGTGCTGGCCTGGGCGAAAGAAGCGACCGCCATCAAGGCGCTCAAAGTCAGTTTTGGAATGATGTTCTGCATATTGTTCTCCTTACGAACTCCGGCCGCAAGGCGAATGCAGCAGCGTAACCGGAAGCTCAACCGGAAATCGTAGCGCTTGCCGATGGAATGAACAATATGGTCAACCCGTCACTTTTCCGCGCCATCGGCGTGCTGTGACCAAAAACGGGGCAATACCCCCTGCGCATTAACATAGCGTCGCGCGAATTGATATGCGCAGTTTGGACTGTGGCGCAAATGCCATCGTTGCGGTCGAAAAGTCTGCCGCGAAAACAAAAACGGGACCATCCAGGTCCCGTTTTTGTTGTGCCGCAGAAGATTACTCGGCGGTGGCGGCAGCTTTTTTAGGCGCCGCTTTCTTCGCCGGCGCCTTCTTGGCCGCCGGCTTTTTAACTGCGGCGGCTTTGGCCGGAGCCTTCGCCGCTGCAGCCTTCTTGGCCGGCGCTTTCTTCGCTGGCGCCGCGCCTTCGGCCGCACCGTCCGCGCCTTCGTCCGCTACCACGGCCGCTTTGCCCTTGGCGGGTGCTTTGGCCTTGCGCTCTTCGAACTCGAAGCTGATCTTGCCATCCTTGCCCTTGGTCAGGAAGGCCTTGAACGGACGACGGGTGCGCTGCGAAACAAAGCCCGGCAACAGATCGGTCTTGCCTTCGTTGAGCAGCTTGGCCATCTGCTCCGGCAAAATCTCCTGCTGCAGGATGATGCGGCCGCTGCGGAAGTCGCACGTCTTCGGCTTGGCGACGCTGTTTTCGCAAACATACGCCAGACCCATCTCGTACACGCCACCGGTGCACTTCGGGCAAGGGCCCAGGGCGGTCTGGCCGGTGAAGTCGACCGGTTCCGCATCTTCCGAATCGTCGTTCTGGCCGAAGTCGAACTCCAGCTTGAAGTTCTTGATCTCCTCGTCGCGCACGATGCGCAGGATGGCCGCGAACGGACGCCCCATCTTCGAGCGGAAGCCTTGCAGCGGGCCGATGGTCCGGTCCTTCAGCAACTGCTCCACTTCCTCGATTTCAAACTGGCGGCTGCCCGGCGTTTTGCTCATCGAGAAATCGCACTTGGTGCAGGCGAAGCGGCGATAGTTTTCCTTGACCACACTGCCGCAATTCGGGCACGGCGTGTGCAGCGTATGATAATCGCCCGGGATCGTATCGTTGTCGTATTCCTTGGCGCGCTTGACGATAACCTGCGTCATCTGGGCGATCTCACGCATGAACTCTTCACGCGAGATCTTGCCCTTCTCCATCTGCGACAGCTTGTATTCCCACTCGCCGGTCAACTCCGGCGCGGTCAGTTCGTTCACGCCCAGGCCGCGCAGCAGCGTCATCAGCTGGAACGCTTTCGCGGTCGGCATCAGCTCGCGGCCTTCGCGCAGCAGGTAGCGCTCGGTCAGCAGACCCTCAATGGTGGCGGCGCGCGTTGCCGGCGTGCCCAGGCCCTTGCCGGCCATCGCGTCGCGCAGCTCGTCGTCCTCGACCAGCTTGCCCGCGCCTTCCATGGCCGACAGCAGCGTCGCTTCCGTGTAGCGTGCGGGCGGCTTGGTGACCAGGCCGTTGGCGTTGACGCCGTCGGTGAGCACCTTCTCGCCCTTGGCGACCGGCACCAGGTTGCCGTTGGCGTTGCCTTCCTTGTCGTCGTCGGTCGACGCTTCCTTGCCGTAGATCGCCAGCCAGCCCGGATTGGTCATGACCTTGCCCTCGGTCTTGAACTGATGGCCGGCCACTTCGGTGTAGCGGGTGGTGACCTGGAACTCGGCGGGCGGGAAGAACACCGCCATGAAGCGGCGCGTGACCAGGTCGTACAGCTTCTGTTCCGGCTCGGACAGGTTCTTCGGCGCGATGGTGGTCGGAATGATCGCGAAGTGATCCGAGATCTTGGTGTTGTCGAAGATGCGCTTGTTCGGCTTGACCCACTTCTTGTCCAGGATCTGCTTGGCGAACTGGTGATAGTTCGGATTTTCCTTGACCACTTCCAGCGCCTGCATCACGGTCGGCATGTAGTCTTCCGGCAGGTGGCGCGAATCGGTACGCGGGTAGGTCAGCACCTTGTGCTTCTCGTACAGCGCCTGCGCCAGGCCCAGCGTGTTCTTGGCCGAGAAGCCGAAGCGCGAGTTGGCCTCGCGCTGCAGGCTGGTCAGGTCGAACAGCGCGGGCGCCATCGACGTGGTCGGCTTGGCTTCCTCGGTGACGTTGCCCTGCTTGCCGCGCACGGCCAGCGCGATGGAGTCGGCCGCGGCCTTGCTCCACAGGCGCTCGGCGCGCTTCTCGGGGTCGGTCTCGTCCTTCTTGAACTTGGTGTCCAGCCAGCGGCCTTCGTAGACGCCGGCAGCGCAGACGAACTCGGCGCGCACTTCCCAGAAGTCGCGCGCCACGAATTTCTTGATCTTTTCCTCGCGCTCGACCACGATCGACAGCGTCGGCGTCTGCACGCGGCCGACGGTGGTCAGGTAGAAGCCGCCCTCTTTCGAGTTGAACGCGGTCATCGCGCGGGTGCCGTTGATGCCGATCAGCCAGTCCGCCTCGGAGCGGCAGCGGGCCGCGTCGGCCAGCGGCATCATGTCCTCGTCGCTGCGCAGGTGGGTGAAGCCTTCGCGGATCGCGCCCGGCGTCATCGATTGCAGCCACAGCCGCTTGACCGGCTGCTTGGCCTTGGCGTTCTGCGCGATCAAACGGAAAATCAGCTCGCCTTCGCGGCCCGCGTCACATGCGTTGATCAGGGTGGTGACGTCTTTGCGCTTGATGAGCTTGTTGAGCACCTTGAGGCGGGCCTCGGTCTTGGCGATCGGGTTCAGCGCGAAGTACGGCGGAATCATCGGCAGGTGGGCAAAGCTCCACTTGCCGCGCTTGACGTCGTGCTCTTCCGGCACGGCGATCTCCAGCAAGTGACCGACGGCGGAGGACAGCACGTACTCGTCGGATTCAAAGTACTCATCGTGCTTGGTGAAGCCGCCAAGCGTCTTCGCGATGTCGTTCGCGACAGAAGGCTTCTCGGCGATGATGAGGGTTTTGGTCATATTTTGTATCTCGTTTTTTAACACTTTGGGTGGGTGCAGCATGCGCATCATACATGGATCGCGTCGCAGTCTGCACTTTTGCGGCGCCGAAGGCAAGGCCGGCACGTGACAGTCTTGTCAAAGCGCAAATGATAAGCGCCTTGCCGGCCACACCGCAAGCAAACAGCGCAATACGGCCGCAATACGGCGTATCGCACGACCGATTGTTGCGTAAATAGTTACTTTGGAGGAAGTGCAGCCCTGCGGCCGCATATATATTAGTGCAACAGGCGGGGCGCCTGGTCTTCATCGGAACCGAACAGGTCATCGAACATCAGCGCGTCCGGCTCCTTGCCTTGGCTCCAGAGCAACATCAGCACGATGACCTTGAGCTTGCCCAGCGACACCGGCGCCTCTTCCAGCGCCAGCGCCCGCTCGATGACGATTTCGCGCTGCAGCGGCGTGAGCACCTTGGCCGACTCCAGGAACTGGATGAAGCCGATGGCGGCCGAACCGAGCACGTCCTGCTCCTCGTCCACGTAGAAACGGGTGCCGGTGGAGGCGGCGGTCAGCGTGTGTTCCACGCCGGCCATCGCGGTCAGGTCGTTGAGCCAGACCAGCGCCTCGGAAATCTCGACATCGTCAAAACCGACCGCCGACAGTTTCTTGGCCAGTGCCGCCGGTTCAGGGCAGGCATCGGGACGGTAGTAGGTCTCGTAGAGATAAACAAGGATGTCGAACATGGCTCTACTCTATCAGCTAAAACAGATCGCGCACAAGTGCCGCACAGATCGCCTTTTTTTCAGGCAATCATCCTCGCAAACGCTGGAACATGCCGCCCGGCAAACGCTCGACCAGGCCGGCCAGTTCCAGCGCCAGCAACTGCCCCTGCAGCTCGGCGGCGGACTGGTTCAGGCGCAGCGCCAGCAGGTCGGGCGCGGCCGGATGCTCGCCCAGCGCGGCCAGCACGCGGTCGACGAAGGTGTCGTCCAGCAATGGCCGGCAGCCGGGCGCGCCGGGCGTCAGCCGGCCCAGGTCGGTCAGGATGTCGGCCGCCGATTCGACCAGCTTGGCGCCATCCTCGCGGATCAGCTTATGGCAACCCTTGGCCAGCGTGGCGTGGATGGAACCGGGTATGGCGAACAACTCCTTGCCCTGCTCTCCCGCCAGTTTCGCCGTGATCAGCGAGCCGGACTTGGCTGCCGCCTCGACCACCAGCACGCCGCTCGCCAGCCCGCTGATCACGCGGTTGCGGCGCGGGAAGTTGTCGCGCAGCGGCGGCGTGCCGAGCGCGTATTCGCTGACGATGCAGCCCTCCTCGGCGATGCGGCGCGCCAGCGCCTTGTTGCGGGCCGGATAGATGCGGTCGGCCCCGGTGCCGATGACGGCGATGGTGCTGCCCGGCCCGTTCAAGCCGCCGGTGTGGGCCGCCGCGTCGATGCCCAGCGCCAAGCCGGAGACGATGGTCAGCCCCGCCTCGGACAGCGCCTGCGCCATGCGCTCGGCGTTCAGCGCGCCCTGCGCGCTGGCATTGCGCGCGCCCACCACGGCCAGCGACGGCCGCGCCAGCAACTCGGCCCGGCCCTTGATGTACAACAACAGCGGAGCTGCGGCGATGTGGCGCAGCGTTTCGGGATAATCGGGATGATCGTAGCTCAGCAAGAGATTGCCCGGCTGCTGCTGCCAAGCCAGCGTGGCGTCCACCAGCGCCGCAAGCTCAGCGGACGGCGCCTGCAGCAGCGCGTCGGCCTGCGCGGGCTTGACCTCTCCCAGCAAGGCCTCGCGCCCGGCGCTGAACACCGCTTCCGGCGTGGCGAAGCGCTCCAGCAGCCGGTGCGCGCTGACCAGGCCGACGCCGTCCGTCATCTGCAAGCGCAGCCAGCCGGCCAGCGCGGCGGCGCTGACTGGCTGGGACGGGGTGTTGGGGGTATCCGTGGCTTGCACGGCGCGGCTCACTCCGGCGACTTGGCGACGTCGCCCACTTCCACCGGCGCCGACACCTGCATGATCAAGCCGTAGGAAATATGCTTAAACACGCGGAAGATAAACAAGCTGCCCACTTCCTCGTCCGGCAGCTTGACCTGCTGTTCGCGCATGCCCAGCCAGCTCTTGGCGGCCGTGGTGTCGCTGACAGTCTTCCCCGCATGGTACAACTGCAGCACGGAGCCGATGTCGAGTCCATCAAGCTTTCCGCGATTAATGCTGACCACCTGGTTCTGGCCGGCGTGCGTGACGCCGCCGTAAATGGCCACCACCCGCGCGCCCACCTTCTGCTCGGGCGGATGCGGCACGTAGTTCTGCATCGGCATCGGCGGAATCGCGCGCAGCTGGTCGCCCTTGCCCATCTCCTCCTTGGCGCTGGCGACCACGAAGGTGTGGACGTCGCTGCCGCTGCCGGGCTGGGCCTCGGCCTGCAATTTCAATGTGCCAAGATAAAACGCCTCGTAGCCGATCACGGCCTTGGTGACCGGATCCTTCAGCGGGCTGCCGGGACGGAACACCTGGAACGAGCTGCCGCCCTTGAGGTCGCCTCGCACATAGGCCTTGTCGTCCTTGCCCAGGAACACGTGCCCGTCCTGCGTGGCCACCACGCGCGGCGCACCGGCCAGCTCGTCGTTTTCGATGATCAGCGGCTGGGTCAGGAAGGGTTCGATCACGCCGGCCGGGATGGACGTCACGGCGTCCTTGCCCAGGCCCTCGGTGCGCAGCTGCGGCTTCAGGCGCAGGTTGGAGGCGCTGTTGCCGCCGTCGCCGGCGTCGATCCGGTTGCCCAGGCGCAGACGGCCGGCGGCGCGGTCGAACCAGATGATCTGTCCCGGATAGATCCAGTGCGGATTGGCGATTTCCTCGCGGTTCATGCCCCAGACAGTGGGCCAGCACCACGGGCGTTCCAGGAAGCGGCCGGAAATATCCCACAGCGTATCGCCCTTGACCACCTGGTGCTGGTCCGGCGCGTCGGCGCGGAATTCACATTTAAGCGGCTCGGCGGAGGCCGCCGTCCAGCCCGAAAAAAGCGCCGCCAATACTAAGCGGGTGCCGACTGTGCTAAAATTTTTCATTAGTAGATCCAGTAAATGCGCAAACGGCTGCGCAGGCACACCCTAGCAAGAAGCGCCCTATCGACGGAAAAGGCTTGCTAAATTGAATCAAATTCTGCCCATAAAACCCTGAACTAGCAAGAGAAACCGCGCAACGGTAGCCGGCGCGGTTGTTGCGTTTTTGATCGGGAAAATGACGGCGGCGACGCCCACGGCGCGGCGCGCGTTATCAAGGCATACACTTAGTTTTCACATAGTTATCAACACAGTCACAGCATATGGCCATCTTAAATATTTTGCGTTACCCCGATCCGCGCCTGCATAAAGTCGCCAAGCCAGTCACCGTCTTCGACGCCAAGCTGGAGCAGCTGGTGGCCGACATGGCCGAGACCATGTACGAGGCGCCCGGCATCGGCCTGGCCGCGTCGCAGGTCGACGTGCACGAGCAGCTGGTCGTGATTGACATCTCCGAGACCAAGGACGCGCTGGTCGCCTACATCAATCCGGAAATCATCTGGGCCAGCGAAGAGAAGCAGGTCTACGACGAAGGCTGTCTGTCGGTGCCGGGCATCTACGACGGCGTCGAACGCCACGCCCAGATCAAGGTGCGCGCGCTGGACGTCAAGGGCCAGCCGTTCGAAGTGGAAGCGGACGGCCTGCTGGCGGTCTGCATCCAGCACGAGATGGATCATCTGCTGGGCAAGGTCTTCGTCGAATACCTGTCGCCGTTGAAGCGCAACCGCATCAAGGCCAAGCTGGTCAAGGAAGAGCGCGGCATGGCGCGCGAAGCACAGCTGCGCGCCGCCGGCCGCCGCTTCTAAGCCAGACAGGGAAACCGCATGAAAGTCATCTTCGCCGGCACGCCGGAATTTGCCGCAGTCGCGCTGCAGGCCCTGCACGAGGCAGGCTTTGAGATTCCGCTGGTGCTGACCCAGCCGGACCGCCCGGCCGGACGCGGCATGCACCTGCAACCGTCGGCCGTCAAGCAGTACGCGCTGGCGCAGGGCATCGAGGTGCTGCAGCCGCTGTCGCTGCGCACCGACAGCAAAGACCCGGTGCGCGCCGAGCAGGCGAAGGAAGCGCATGCGCGCCTGCTGTCCACGCCGTACGACGTGATGGTGGTGGCGGCCTATGGCCTGATCCTGCCGCGCTCCACGCTGGACATCAAGCCCTGCCTGAACATCCACGGTTCGCTGCTGCCGCGCTGGCGCGGCGCCGCGCCGATCCACCGCGCCATCGAGGCAGGCGACAGCGAAACCGGCATCACCATCATGGAGATGGAAGAAGGCCTGGACACCGGCCCGATGCTGCTGATCGAACGCATCGCCATCGGCGCGCAGGACACCACCGGCATCGTGCACGACAAGCTGGCCGCCCTGGGCGGCAAGATGATCGTCGAAGCGCTGCGCAGGATGCAGCACGGCCAGCTGGAAGCCGTGCCGCAGCCGGAAGCGGGCGTCTGCTACGCCGCCAAGATCAGCAAGGAAGAAGCGGCGCTGGACTTCACGCAATCGGCGGTGGAGATCGGCCGCAAGATCCGCGCCTTCAATCCCTTCCCCGGCGCGCATGGCACGGTCAACGGCGTCAACGTCAAGCTGTGGGGCGCCGAAGTGCTGGAAGCCGACAGCAAGGCGCCTGCCGGCCAGGTGCTGGCCGCCGATGCGCAGCATGGCATCGTGATCTCGTGCGGCAGCGGTTCGCTGCGCCTGACCGAGCTGCAGAAGCCGGGCGGCAAACGCCTGCCGGCGGCGGAATTCATCAAAGGCTTCCCGCTCGAAGGCTTGAGCTTCGCCTGATCAATCAGCCCACGCTGCGAGGTAAGCGATGAAAATGGAATTCTGGTTCGACTTCGCCAGCAACTACAGCTACCTGAGCGTGATGCGTATCCGCGAGCTGGCGCCGGACGGCGTGGTGTGGCGCCCCTTCCTGCTCGGCCCCATCTTCAAGGACGCCGGCTGGAACAACTCGCCCTTCGTTCTGCAAAAGGACAAAGGCGCCTACGTGTGGCAGGACATGCCGCGCCAGTGCGCCAAGTACGGCCTGCCGTGGCGGCAACCGTCCACCTTCCCACGCAACTCGCTGCTGGCCGCGCGCATCGGCATCCTGTGCGAAGCGCAGCCGTGGATGACCGACTTCTGCGAACGCACCATGCTGGCCAACTTCGCCGAGAACCGCGACATCGGCAGCGAACCATGCATGACTGAGATATTGGCCGCGCTGGGCCAGGACGCCGCAGCCATCCTGCGCGCCGCGCAATCGGACGAGAACAAGGCCAGGCTGCGCGAACGCACCGAACAGGCCAAGGCCCGCCACATCTTCGGCGCGCCCACCTTCCTGGTCGGCGACGCCATGTTCTGGGGGAACGACCGGCTGGACGACGCGCTGGCGATGTCGCTCAGTTCACCGCAAAGTTCTTCCGGCATGGCGCGCTGACGCTGTCGTCCTCCAGCAGCACGCGCAGCGCCAGCAAGTCGCTGTGCTGCTGCGCCAGCGTGGCCTGCTGCTCCTCGATCTCGCGCAGGCGGATCTCCGTCAGCGCCAGCGTCTTCGTTTTCGAACACTGCCCGCTTTCCGTGAACATGCCACGGATGATATCGAGCGAGAATCCCAGCCGCTTCGACGCCTGGATCATATACAGCCTCTCGGTGGCACTGCTGGCGTACTCGCGATAACCGCCGGCGGTGCGCGAGATCGGCGACAGCAAGCCCTGCTCCTCATAAAACCGGATTGTGGACGTTGTCAGGCCGGTTTTCCGGGCCAGTTCACCTATTTTCATTTTTGTCTTGACTCTCAAGTTAGCTTGAAACTTATTATAGATCGGTACTCCAGAGCTTGCTGGCTGGGGGCGCATTCACGATTTAACACTTGGAGTCCCACATGACCGAAGTAATTGACAAACTGAACTGGCGCTACGCCACCAAGAAGTTCGACCCCGCCAAGAAGGTGACCGACGAAAAGCTGGAACGCATCCTGGAAGCGATCCGCCTGGCGCCGACCTCCAGCGGCCTGCAGCCGTTCGAAGTCTTCGTCATCACCAACCCGGAGATCCGCGCCAAGATCCAGGCGGTGGGCTGGAACCAGTCGCAGATCAGCGAGAGCTCGCACCTGCTGGTGTTCGCGGCATGGGACAACATCACCGCCGACCGCGTCAACATGATGTTCGACCTGACCAACGAGCAGCGCGGCTTCATCAACGAAGGCTGGGAGGCCTATCGCAAGCAGCTGCTGGGCATCGTGGCCGCGCGCACCGAGCAGGCCAACTTCGACGCCGCCGCGCGCCAGGCGTACATCGCGCTGGGCGTGGCGATGGTGGCCGCCGCGTTTGAAGGCGTGGACGCCACTCCGATGGAAGGCTTCGATCCGGCCGCCGTCGACGAGATCCTGTCGCTGAAAGAGCGCAACCTGCGCAGCGTGGTGCTGCTGCCGATCGGCTACCGCCAGGCGGAAGGCGATTGGCTGGTCAACCTGAAGAAGGTGCGCCGTTCGCGCCCGAATCTGATCACCGAAATCGCTTAATCTCGCAGCGATATCACCTGGTCGCCCTCGCCCGGCTTGCAGCCTGCGGCGACGGGCGTCCAGCCGCGATGGATGACGATCCGCTCATCGTCGTGGCATAGCTCGACGCGCGTGCTGGCCGGATAGCGCTGATGCACAAACGCCTCCACCGTCGAGGGCAGGCTGACGCGCAGCTGCATGGCCGAGCGGTCCTCGTCCGGATGATCGTCCAGATGCAGCAGCGGCACGAAGTGCGACGCCAGCATCAAAAAGCGCGAGCCCACCTGCACCGGTTGCGGCGTGTAGCGCTCATCGCGCAGCCAGGCCTGGGCGCGTTCGCGCAGGTCGTCGCCGTCGGGCAGATCGCCCCAGCCGGCGGCCAGCATCTCCATCACCCACTGATTGCAATTCTGGTAGCGCACGCTGAACGCGTAGGCGCTGGCGCTGTATTTGGCCGCCAGCAGATGCTGCACGCGCGGGCCGTCGAGCAGCGCTGGCCGCAGCGGCGCGATCGCCTCGGCCGGCAATCGCACGATGGAGACATAGCCCAGCGCCGGATCGTCGGTGCCGAGCGCGAATCCGGCCAAGCCCTGGTCGAAGATGCGGGGACGGCTTTCATCGCAGGCATAGTACAGCTGGCGCGCGGACCAGGCGCCGGTGTCCGAACGCCACGCCAGCGCGGCATGCGAATAGCGGATATCGAAGCGCGACAAGTCCAGGCCGGAGCGGCTGACCAGCGCCACGCCGTCGCCGACGTCCGCCAGTTCCTCGCGCAGCACGGCGGCAAAGCGCAGCAGCCGGTCTTGCTCGGCGGCGGTCAGCGGCTGGCCGCGGTCGCAGAAGCGCGAAGCGCCCGACGAACCACCAGCCTGCGCCGCCCCCGCCGCGCACAGCGCCGCGCAGGTCAGCGCGACCAGCGCCAGCGCGCGGGCTGGCTTCAAAGAGAGACCGGACGCGATGCCAGCTCGCCGTACCACTCGTCGGCCAGCACCAGGTAGAACGGCTGGTGCGTATCGCCGCGACCGAACTCGATGCCGTAGGCGCGGTTCTGCGCATACATCGCGTCGCCGACGGCCAGGCGCTGCTTGTCGAAGGTGACCTGCGGCAGGTCCAGCACCACGCGCTGCTGCGGATCGTTGGCCTGCATTGTCACGCGGGTGCGGTCGGCGCGGTCCGGCGTGGCGGCGATCTGGATGATGCGGTATTCGCCGTCGGCGACCTTGCGCTTGTCGCCGCCAGAGCTGTTGCTCGAACCGTTCAGCGAATCGGAAATGCTGCCGCTGGACGCGGAACCGGCGCTCGACGCCGAGGAGACGAAACTGTCGGCGTTAGCCTGCAGGGCCAGGCCCAGCGCGCCGACGGCGGCGATCAGGCGGAGTGGGAGGGAAATGCGCATTGGATGTCCTCAATTTTTCAAACGGCAAGTATAGATGTTTTCAATTGAACGCGGCGAGCAGCTCGTCCGCGCCGTTCCGTATGCCGGCCTTGGACGCGTCCATCGTGCCCAGGCTGGCCGAGATGTTCATCGGACTCGGATACTGCTTGGCGATGTAGGCGCTCACCAGCAGGTTGGTGCTGGCGTCGTACAGCTCCACCGCGTAGCTCACCGATCCCGTGAACGCGCCCTCCTTGCCCCGGATGCTCTGGACGATGTTGTACGGGCCGCCGACCAGGTCGAAGCGCGAGACGGTGCTGAGGAAGCGCGTGCTGGATTTGGCGCCGGTCAGCGTCAGCTTCAGGCGCAGCGTTTTCCAGCCCGCGTCCCTGCTGATGCGCAGGCGGTTGCGCAGCCGCGATTCGAACTCGCCCTGCATGTAAGCGGCCAGCATGGCCTTCTCGTCGTCCGTCACCTCTTCGAACTGGCTGTCCTGGCCGCGATAGACCTGCACCGGATCGATGATGATGCTTGAATAATCGCGCAGCGTGACGGCCGTCGAATAGCTGTAGGGAACGCGCCCGGTCTTGTCGCCGGCGTTGGGACGCAGCTGCTCGGCGGACGCCAGTCCTCCATATGGCACCGGCTGGGTGGTGGCACAACCGGCGATGGCGCCGCACAGGACGAGGACGAGCGGAAGCTGCATTTTGAGCGATGAGTGCATGGCGAGACCTTATTTGAGGGGGAAGAAGGCGGGCGTCCAAGATTTTCATAACTGAACACATGAGTACAGTATTGAATGATCAGCCACTACTGTCAAGCGTGTTTTGCGCATAAAATGTACGACGGAGTTCAGATATGGAGCATGAATGAAGGTACGTACCGAGGCGCGTCGCCAGGCCATCGTCGAGGCAGCCGATGCGCTGTTTCAGGAGGCAGGCTACGAAGGCGCGACGATGAGCGAGGTGGCGAAGCGTTGGGGAGGATCGAAGGTCACGCTGTACGGCTACTTCCCGTCCAAGGAGGCGCTGTTCATGGCGGTGGTGGAGTCCTGCGCCACCGGCCACCTTGCCGACGCGACACGGGAACTGTCGACCGCGCCGATGAGTCTGGCCGGGCTGGAGGCGGCGCTGGAGCATTTCGGCGTGCGGATGCTGGGCGTGCTGGCCAACGACAAGAGCGCGCTGGCGGTGTACCGCATGGTGGTGGCCGAAGCGGGCCGCTCCGACGTCGGGCAACTGTTCTACAACGCCGGCCCCAGGACTTCGGTGGAAACGCTGGCCGCGGTGCTGTCGGGCGCCATGGAACGGGGCGACATCCGCCGGGCCGATCCGCAGGTGACCGCGCAGCAGTTCCTGGCGCTGCTGACGGCGGAAGCCGACGTGCGCCTATACCAGCGCAACCCGCCGCCGCTGTCGCCGCAAGAAATCCGCGCGATGGTCAAGCGCGCCACCGAAATGTTCTTCGCCGGCGCGACGCCGAGACCTACGCCGGCAGGTTGAAAAGCGACTCGTCGCAAATCCGCGACTCGCGCGGCAGCACCAGGCGGCTTTGACGCACTTGCCGGTTCCAGTCGTGGTTGGCGCGCTCCAGGTCGGCGCAGTAGTAGCTGCGGCCATGGTCCAGGTGCAGGCTGACCAGCGTATGCCGCGCACGCACGCCGCGCACGCCGATGTGGTTCAACCGCAGTCCCATGTTCAGGTCGCCGCCTCCGTAAGCCATCCGCTCGTCGAAACCGCCCACCGCCAGCACATCGTCGCGCCAGGCGCAGCTGTTGGAGCCGCTGAAGGCGTCGCGCTGCGTGAGCAGGTCCAGCGCGCGCGCCAGCCAGCGGTTGCGGATCAGCCGGTTCGCGCTCTTGCTGAAACCCGGTATCGCGCGCAGGTGACGGTAATCGAACAGGCTCTGGTCGCGCACCGCCTCCAGCAGGTCGTGCCGCAGGTGGTAGGCTTCCGGGATGCTGACATGGCTGCCGCCCGACAGGAATATCCCCCGCCGTATCAGCCGCACAAAGTTGGCCACGTAGTCGTCGCGCGGGATACAGTCGCCGTCGGTGAACAGCAGCAGGTCGCCGCTGGCGGCCAGCACCGCGCGGTTGAGGGCCCGGTACTTGCCGAAGCCGCGCTGCTCCTGGTTCTGGTACAGCAGCGGGATGGTCCAGCCTCGCCGCCGCACCGCCTCCAGCGCGGCGCCAATCGCGGGATCGCGCCCGTCCTGCGCGATGATGATCTGATCGGGCCTGCGGCTTTGCATGGCGTAGCCGGTCAGCACGCATTCGAGCTCGCGGCCTTTGCGGTGCGCCGAGATTATGACGGTGATTTTCATCGTGGCGCGCGGTGAATGGAGGGGAGTCCATTCTCGCGGCCCCATGTTGCAGGCGGATTGCGCACTGTAGCGCCCCGGTATCGCTGTGTGTCGCAATGCTGCGCGATGTAAAAACAAGCAAATTTGGCAGATTGTTGCTGCGCTGAGGCGGTCCGCTGAAGCAAGTTCCGCGATGCCGTATAATTTTAGGCCGCCAGCCATCCCCGGCGCGCTCGCCCATGATCTCAGAAAGTAACAAATGAACAACAACGTGTCCCGCCCCGTCATGTCCAAGACCGATGCCCAGCTGCGCGAGATCCTCGCGCGCCGCATCATGATCCTCGACGGCGCGATGGGCACCATCATCCAACAGTACAAGCTCGATGAAACCGCGTATCGCGGCGGCCCCAACGGCCGGTTCATCGATTTCGCCGCCCCCGTCGATTCCGGCGCGCGCGAGCTGTTCGTCAAGGGGAACAACGAGCTGCTGACGCTGACCCAGCCGCAAGTGATCCAGGAAATCCACGAGCGCTACCTGGCCGGCGGCGCCGACCTGATCGAGACCAACACCTTCGGCGCCACCACCATCGCGCAGGACGACTATCACATGGGCCACCTGGCCTACGAGATGAACGTGCAAGCGGCCAAGCTGGCGCGCGCCGCCTGCGACAAGTACAGCAGCGCCGACAAGCCGCGCTTCGTCGCCGGCGCGCTCGGACCGACGCCAAAAACCGCGTCGATCTCGCCGGACGTGAACGACCCGGCCGCCCGCAACATCACCTTCGACCAGCTGGTCGAGGCCTACCACCAGCAGACCAAGGGTCTGATCGAAGGCGGCGTCGACGTGCTGCTGGTCGAGACCATCTTCGACACGCTGAACTGCAAGGCCGCGCTGTTCGCCATCGACAAATTCTACGAAGAGAACCCCGGCATGCCGCGCCTGCCGCTGATGATCTCCGGCACCGTGACCGACGCCTCCGGCCGCATCCTGTCCGGCCAGACCGTGCCGGCGTTCTGGAACTCGGTGCGCCACGCCAAGCCGCTGACCATCGGCCTCAATTGCGCGCTGGGCGCGGCGCTGATGCGCCCCTACGCCGAAGAGCTGTCGCAGATCGCCGACACCTTCGTCTGCATCTACCCCAACGCCGGCCTGCCCAACCCGATGAGCGACACCGGCTTCGACGAGCTGCCGGCCGACACCTCCGCGCTGCTGAAGGAGTTCGCCGAGGCGGGCTTCATCAACGTCGCCGGCGGCTGCTGCGGCACCACGCCGGACCACATCAAGGCCATCGGCGAGATCCTCGCCACGGTCAAGCCGCGCACCGTGCCGCACGTGCCGGTGGCGCAGCGTCTGTCCGGCCTGGAGCCGTTCACCATCGACGACGACTCGCTGTTCGTCAACGTCGGCGAGCGCACCAACGTCACCGGCTCCAAGGCCTTCGCGCGCATGATCCTCAACGAGCAGTACGACGAGGCGCTCAGCGTGGCGCGCCAGCAGGTGGAAAACGGCGCCCAGGTCATCGACATCAACATGGACGAGGCGATGCTCGACTCGCAGGCGGCCATGACGCGCTTCCTGAACCTGATCGCCTCCGAACCGGACATCTCGCGCGTGCCCATCATGATCGACTCGTCCAAATGGTCGGTGATCGAGGCGGGCCTGAAGTGCGTGCAGGGCAAGTCCATCGTCAACTCGATCTCGATGAAGGAAGGCGAGGCTGAGTTCATCCGCCAGGCCAAGCTGTGCCTGAGCTACGGTGCCGCCGTCATCGTCATGGCCTTCGACGAAAAAGGCCAGGCCGACACCTTCGAACGCAAGATCGAAATCTGCGAGCGCGCCTATAAGCTGCTGGTGAACACGGTCGGCTTCCCGCCGGAGGACATCATCTTCGACCCGAACATCTTCGCCATCGCCACCGGCATCGAAGAGCACAACAACTACGCGGTGGACTTCATCAACGCCACCCGCTGGATCAAGGACAACCTGCCGCACGCGAAGATCTCGGGCGGCGTGTCGAACGTGTCGTTCTCCTTCCGCGGCAACGACCCGGCGCGCGAAGCGATCCACACCGTGTTCCTGTACCACGCCATCAAGGCCGGCATGACCATGGGTATCGTCAACGCCGGCATGGTGGGCGTGTACGACGACCTGCCGGCCGAGCTGCGCGAGCGCGTCGAGGACGTGGTGCTGAACCGCCGCGACGACGCCACCGAACGCATGATCGACATCGCCGGCACGCTGAAGGCCGGCGCCGGCAAGCAGGACGCGCAGAACCTCGAATGGCGCAACGCCCCGGTCGAGAAGCGCCTGGCGCACGCGCTGGTGCACGGCATCACCCAGTTCATCACCGACGACACGGAAGAGATGCGCCAGCAGGTGCTGGCCGCCAACGGCCGCCCGATCCACGTGATCGAAGGCCCGCTGATGGACGGCATGAACATCGTCGGCGACCTGTTCGGACAGGGCAAGATGTTCCTGCCGCAGGTGGTCAAGTCGGCGCGCGTGATGAAGCAGGCCGTGGCCCACCTGATCCCCTACATCGAGGAAGAGAAGAAGGCCGAGGAGGCGCGCACCGGCATCGTCGCCAAGCCGAAGGGCAAGATCGTCATCGCCACCGTCAAGGGCGACGTGCACGACATCGGCAAGAACATCGTCTCGGTGGTCCTGCAGTGCAATAACTTCGAAGTTGTGAACATGGGCGTGATGGTGCCCTGCTCCGAGATCCTGGCGCGCGCCAAGCTGGAAAACGCCGACATCATCGGCCTTTCCGGCCTGATCACGCCGTCGCTGGAAGAGATGGCCCACGTGGCCAAGGAGATGCAGCGCGACGAGCATTTCCGCATGATGAAGATTCCGCTGCTGATCGGCGGCGCCACCACCAGCCGCGCCCACACCGCCGTCAAGATCGCCCACAACTACGAGGGCCCGGTGGTGTACGTGCCGGACGCGTCGCGTTCGGTGTCGGTGGCGCAGTCGCTGCTCACGCCCGAGAGCCGCCAGCAGTACATCGACGAGATCGAGCAGGACTATGTACGCATCCGCGAGCAGCACGCCAACAAGAAGGCGCTGCCGATGCTGTCGCTGAAGGACGCGCGCGCCAACAAGATGAAGCTGTCGTTCGCGCCGGTCAAGCCGAAGTTCATCGGCCGCCGCGAGTTCAAGAACGTCGACCTGGCCACCATCGCCAAGTACATCGACTGGGGCCCGTTCTTCCAGACCTGGGACTTGGCAGGCCCCTTCCCCGCCATCCTGACCGACGAAGTGGTCGGCGAGGCGGCGACCAAGGTGTACGCCGAAGGCCAGGCGCTGCTGAAAAAGCTGATCGACGGCCGCTGGCTGACCGCCAACGGCGTGGTCTCCCTGCTGCCGGCCAACAGCGTCAACGACGACGACATCGAGATCTACACCGACGACACCCGCAGCACGGTCGACTTCACCTACTACGGCCTGCGCCAGCAGGGCGTCAAGCCGGTGGTGGACGGCGTGCAGCGGCCCAACCAGTGCCTGGCCGACTTCATCGCGCCGAAAGAGTCGGGCATCAAGGACTACATCGGCATGTTCGCCGTGACGGCGGGCCTGGGCATCGAGAAGTACGAGCAGCGCTTCGAGGACGCGCACGACGACTACTCGTCGATCATGCTCAAGTCCCTGGCCGACCGCCTGGCCGAAGCCTTCGCCGAATACCTGCACGAGCGCGTACGCACCGACCTGTGGGGCTATGCCGCCGGCGAGGCGCTGAGCAACGACGACATGATCGCCGAGAAGTATGTCGGCATCCGTCCGGCGCCGGGCTACCCGGCCTGCCCGGAGCATACCGTCAAGCGCGAGATGTTCAACACCATGCAGGCCGAGGAGATCGGCATGGTGTTGACCGAGTCGTACGCGATGTATCCCGGCGCGGCGGTGTCGGGCTTCTACTTCGCGCACCCGGAGTCGAAGTACTTCGTGGTGGGGAAAATCGGCGAGGATCAGCTCAACGACATGGCCGCCCGCCGCAAGGTGGACAAGGCCGAGATGGAGCGCTGGCTGGCGCCCAACCTGTCCTGATTCAGAGTTCGGCCACCGCCATGGTGGCCATCGCGCTGGCTGGCTTCGCCAGCAGCGTGGACTGCGGCGGCAGGCTGGCCTGGAACAATCTCAGGGCCTCCGCCGTCAGCGCCACAAAGGCGTTCTGATGCGCCAGCAACTGCTGCGTCATCCACTGCCAGCCCTCGTCGGTTTCATGCAGCCATACGGTGCCGTCGGGGAAGGCCAATGGAACGGCGTCGGGCGGCGCCTGCACCACGATGCTGCTGCGCGGCCCCCACAGGAAATCCGGCGGCAGTTCGCGCTGCCAGCCGTAGCCGTTCTTGACCGCGTAGACGTGGTTGTGACGGAACGTCAAATCAATCACTTCGCATTCGGCGATCAGGTCGTCGGCCGATTCGATCCAGCAGTGATAGGAGCCGCCGGCCGGATTGGCGAAGGCGTCGTTGTCCATCATGCGCATCAACTGGCCGCCGCCGCAATCGACCGCGGCCAGCCCCGCCACCGGCCGGTACACCCTGCCCAGCACGATGCTGGCCAGGTTCGAGCCGATGACGGCGTAAACGTGGCACAACGAACAATATTGCTCAGGGTAGTACTGACGGATCACCTGGTTCACGCAATGCGCGATCAGCGCTCTGACGGATAACGGCATTAAAAACTCACGAAACGATTTGTATCCTTATGTATCGGATTGTTTCGTGGAAACTTTAATCCAGAGCACTACTTATGATCGCTGAGGAACTTCCAACCGGCGATGCCGCCAAACACGGCCGCGAAGCCCAGTTGCACGGCGATCGGCATCAGCGCGCCTTCCAGGCCCAGGCCGCGCCAGGTGACGGCGTCGAAGCCGTCGATCGCCCAGCGCGTCGGCACCAGCAGCGTCGCCTGCTGCACCCATTCCGGGAAGACGAACGATGGCACCCAGGCGCCGCCCAGCATCACCATGATCAGCGTGACGAAGACGGCGATGCCGCGCGCCGCTTCCGGCGTCTTGCCGAAGGCGGCGATCAGCAGGCCGAACGCCGCCGTCATCAGCGAGAAGCTGGCCGCGATGCCGAGGAAGCCCCCCAGGCTGCCGATCTCGACCTTGAAGATCAGCATGGCGCAGGCGAACATCGCGCACATCAGGCCCATCGCGATGAGGGCGCCGGAAATGGCGCGGCCCCACAGCACCGTGGTCAGCGACACCGGCGCCGCCAGCAGGCGGTTCCAGACGCCGGTGCGGCGCGCCAGCAAAATGCCCACGCCCATGTCGATGCCCATGAACAGGATGAACTGCACGCCCATGCCGGCGAACGAATGCGCGTAGCCGTTGTACTTGGGACCGCTGCTGAGCGCCTGGTCCTGCGTGGTGTAGGGCATGGTCATGCCGACCGGTTCGGCGGCCGGCGCCGGCTTGCCGCTGGCCTTGGCGGCGGCCTCCTTCTCGGCCTCGGCGGCGGCGCGCTGGTCCTGGAACTTCTTCAGGCTGGTGAGGAAATCGCCCAGCTGCGCGTTGTCGGGATTGTTGGCGGTGCTGGCGCGCAGCGCGTCGAGCTGCTTCTCGATGGTCTTGCTGCCCTTGGGGCTCATGACGGCGGCGCTGGTCACCTGCATCACCTGCTGCGTCAGCAGGCCCTTGACCATGGCCAGCACGGTCGATTGCGACGGGTCGTAGTAGACCGGCAGCTGCGGCTTGTTCTTGCCGCCGAATAGCGCGTCGGACGCCTGTTCGCCGAAGCCGTCGGGGATCACCACCGCCACCGGCAGCTTGCCGGCGCGGACCCTGGCCTTGGCGTCGTCGGCGCTCAGCTCGACGATATTGAGCGCGCTGTCGGCTTTCAGGCCGGCCGCGATTTTCTTGCCGCTGTCGGACTGGTCCAGCTGCACCAGGCCGACGTCGATCTTGCTGGTCTTGGCTTCCGAGCCGCCGCCGAACAGCGAACCGAAGAACGCCGCCAGGATGACCGGCATCAGCAGGTGCAGCATCAGCGCGCGCTTGTCGTTGATGTAGAGGATCAGGTCCTTGCGGACCAGGGCGATCAATGCAGTCATGGAGATTCCTATCAGTCGCGCAGGCTGCGGCCGGTCAGGTTGAGGAAGATGTTTTCCAGCGAGGTCTTGGCGGTGGCGAAGTGCAGCAGCGTGACGCCCTGCTCCACCAGCCAGGCCAGCGTGGCGGGCGCGTGCGCGGCGTCGGCCAGGCCGATGTCGAGCGCGTTGCCCTCGCCCTGCACACCGGTCACGCCGGGCAGCGCCCGCACGCCCGACAGCAGCGCGGCCGACGGCGCGGTGGACAACTCGGCGCGCAAGGCGGCCTGCGCCGGCAAGCGGCGGTACAGCGCGGCCGGGGTTTCGTCGGCCAGCACCTTGCCGTGGTCGATGATGACGATGTGGTCGGCCAGCCGTTCCACCTCCTCCATGTAGTGGCTGGTGTAGATCAGCGAGCGGCCCTGCGCCTTCAGCGTTTCCAGCGTGTCGAAGATGGCGTTGCGGCTTTGCGGATCGACGCCGACGGTGGGCTCGTCCAGGATCAGCAGTTGCGGATCGTGCAGCAGCGCGGCGGCGATGTTCAGGCGCCGCTTCATGCCGCCGGAATAGGTGGACGGCTTGTCGTGGGCGCGGTCGGCCAGGTTGACCAACGCCAGCGCCTGCTCGCAGCGCTGCTTCAACAGCGCGCCCTTGAGCCCGTACAGCGCGCCGAACAGCTTGAGGTTTTCCAGCGACGACAGGTCCTCGTACAGCGCCAGGTCCTGCGGCACGAAGCCGATCTTGCGCTTGGCCTCGCTGGGCCCCTGGCCGATGGCCTCGCCGTCCATGACGATGCCGCCGCTGTCGCTGCGCAGCAGGCCGCAGATCATGCCGACCGTGGTGGACTTGCCGGCGCCGTTGGGGCCGATCAGGCCGACCGTCTGGCCCTGCAGCACCTGGAACGACACGCCGTCGACCGCCTTGCGCGCGCCATACGATTTTGAGACTTGATTCACGCTGAGTAAAACCGATGCCATACGCCATCCCGTCGTGTATTTTCGATAAGCGGCAAGCATAGCGGTACGATACTTTTATGGCAAGCCCATCGAAGCGGGAGAGTGAACTTTTACGTTTGCGGGCGGCCTAAGAATGAACGTCGCCAGCCGGCGGCATTTTGACTTGTGAGCAAGGAGGCGCATATGGCAACCAATCCAACCGTCAAACGCTGGCAGGATCAGCTGATCCTGCTGCTAGGGCTGTGGTTCTTTATTTCACCGTGGGTGTTTGCATATCCGATACCGTCGATCCAGGCGTGGACCGCGTTCATTTCCGGCGCGGTGGTGGCACTGCTGGCGGCCTTCGATCTGTACAAGACCTACTTCTGGGCTGTGGTGCTGAATTTGCTGGTGGGGATATGGATCGCGGTGTCCCCGTGGGTGCTGCGGATCGCCGACAACCGCGAGCTGATGTGGAACTCGGTGGTGGTGGGCATCGCCGTGGTGGTGCTGGCGCTGTGGGAGATGCAGACCGATCCCGAGCTGCACAAGCACTGGCCGGGCGCGGGCCACGCAACGTGACCCGCCCGCAGGTGGTGAGCTGATGCGGTGGTGCGTTACAGCGCGTAGCGCACCACGTTGTCGCTCCATTCGAAGGCCGACATCTCCAGCTCCACCAGTTCATCGGTGGAGATGGCGAGGTCGTTCAGCGCCGGCATGATCTGGTCGTCCATGTCCTCGATGCGTTCGATGCATTCGGCCAGCTTGAGCAGGTCGCCAAAGAAGCCAGCGCGGTGCAGCAAGGCTTGCGACACCTCGTCGTTGACCGGGATCTGCGCCAGGATCTCGGCCATCGGCATGCCGAACAGCGTGTCCATCAGCGACATGATGCCGACCGTGAAGGCGATATCGGCCACATGGCGGTGGCTGGGGCGCAGCTTGCCGGCCAACAGTTCCAGCAGGCGGCCGCGCGTGGTGGCCAGCATCAGCAGCGGCGTCATGCTGTGGCCGCGCTTGCTCGGTTCGGCGTACAGCATGATCTGCAGCCAGCGCTGCAGCTGGCGGCGGCCCAGTATCGTCACCGCTTGGCTCAGCGAATCGATGCGCTGGCGCGCGCCGACCGCCGGCGTGTTCACCAGGCGCAGCAGGTTCAGCGCCAGCGACACGTCGCGCTTGATGGCGCGCTCGATTTCCTGGTTGTCCGCGTCCGAGGTGACCAGGGTCATCAGCTCCATCACCGCCAGCTGCGACGGCGACAGCTTCTTGCCGCTCATGATGACCGGCTTGGAGAAGTAATAGCCCTGGAAGTAGTCGAAGCCCAGGTCCAGGCAGGTCTTGAATTCGTCGCGGGTCTCGACCTTTTCCGCCACCAGCTTCTTCTGGTCCTGCTGGAAGCGCGGGGCCAGCCTGGCCAGCGTGGACGGCGGCAGCGCGCGCATGTCCATCTTCACATATTCGGTCAGCGGCAGCAGCGCGGCCATGTTGGCGCCGTCGCCGCTGAAGTCGTCCAGCGCGAAGCGGAAGCCGTGGCCGGCCAGGTCCGTCATGCGCGCCAGCACCTGCGGCGTCAGCGGCATGCTCTCGGCCACTTCCAGCACCACTTTTTCGCGCGGCAGGAAGGAAAAGATGTCGGTCATCAGCACGTCAGCATCCACATTGACGAAGCCGAGCGCGTCGCCGATGGTCTTTTCCATGCCCAGCTGCGAGGCGTGCGCAATCACCGCGGCCGTGGCCGACAATTCATTGGTGATGTGCGCCGGGCCGACCGGGGCGTTGCGGAAAAGCAACTCATAGCCGAACACGGTCTGATTGCGGTCCAGGATGGGCTGGCGCCCCAGATAGAACTCGCGCACGCGCAGGCTCCGGGGGCCGGTATCGTGTAGGGTAAGATCGATCATCGCTTCTGTCAGTACAAAACATGGGGCTGATATTTCGCCGTACTAATATTCTGACAGCAATATCTAGCCCTGTCTTGGATAATTTGGCTCAGCTTTCGGCCTGCGGAACGCCGTCGATGAACAGTTTCAGCTCGCCGGCGGCGAAGGCCGTCCACCGCTCGTTGGTGGTCAGGGGCTGGGTGACGATGATGGCCACGCGGTCGTTGGGCGTGGTCACCTGCGAGAAATCGACGCTGACATCCTCGTCCGACAGCCTGGCCGTGTCGAACGGATATTGGCGCACCAGGTAGTACAAATTGGTCGAGCAGTGGGCGAACAGTTCGCCGCCGGACGACAGCAGCATGTTGAAGGTGCCGTAGCCGGCGATCTCGCGCGTCATGTCGGCCAGCGCGGCGCGCAGCTCGGCCAGCGGCGGGCGTTGCTCGCCGAAGCGGGCGCGCAGATGCTGCAAAATGTAGCAGAAGGCCAGCTCGCTGTCGGTGCTGCCGACCGGGCGGTAAGCGCCGTTGAGCACGGGCGCGAACTCCTTCAGGTCGCCGTTGTGGGCGAACACCCAGTACTGGCCCCACAGCTCGCGCACGAAGGGATGGCAGTTCTCCAGCGCCACCTGGCCCTGGGTGGCCTTGCGGATGTGGGCGATGACGTTGGTGGACTTGATCGGATAGCGCTTGATCAGCTCGGCGATGGGCGAGGCGATCGCGGCCTGGTGGTCGACGAAGTGGCGCACGCCGGCGCCCTCGAAAAAGGCGATGCCCCAGCCGTCGTGGTGGGTATCGGTCTGGCCGCCGCGCATGGCGAAGCCGGTAAAGCTGAACACAATGTCGGTCGGGACATTGCAGTTCATTCCTAGAAGTTGGCACATGGTCGGGTTCTCTGTTGTTACAGCAGAACCATACCATGCGCCGTCCGCTTTGCTTAGTGCAGCAGCACCGGCTGGCTCATGAGCTCATCGTAACTGCCCAGGAATTCATCGATTTCCGCCATGGTCGGCTCGCCCGCGATCAACTCGTTGACGTCGCGGCGGAAATGCTGCGCCAGGATGCCGTTGATGAAGATCTCGCGCTTGCCGCCTTTGTCGACTATCTCGTAGCCGCCGAAACGCAGCGCGTCCAGCGTACGGTCCGCGCCGAATTCGACAACACTATATTGCTCGCTGTTATAGATGAGGTTCATGTTGCTTCCTTTCACAAGGGGGCGTAACACTACTCGGTTGCGCCTTCAGTACCGAAATGGGGCTGAAAGCGGACGATTCAAGGCCAAATCAAGGCCGATCAGCGGGCGGGGCTTAGGCCGCGATGTCGGATTGCAAATCCAGCAAGTCACCGTAGGGCGCCTCGGACAACCAGGAACGCAGCAGTTCGAGGTGCTCGGCGGATGCCAGGCTGATGTAGAGCCGCGCGGGTGGATGGCGCAGCACACGATTCAATGTTACTCGCAAAATGAGATTGCCGCTGCAATGAAGGCAGCCGGGGGCGATACGCAACACTTGCGGCGCGGGATCGTAGGGAATGGGATCGTCGAAGGCCAGCGCCGAACCGCCGTCGGCCAGACCTTCCAGGATGGCGACGCAGGACACGCCCGTTTCCAGGCGCGCCGCGATGGCCGCTTCGCGCTCGGTGGCGCGGGAGCCCGTCACCAGCCAGGTCGGCACCGGCGCCCGCTTGACTGGGGCTGCGCCGGTGGACATGGGTCCGGTCACGGGCTCAGGCGCCCTTTTTTGCGAGTTTGCCCGGCTCCACGCCCAATTGCTTGAGCTTGCGATACAGGTGGGTGCGTTCCAGGCCGGTCTTCTCGGCCACGCGCGTCATGCTGCCGCCCTCGCGGCCCAGGTGATGCTCGAAGTACATGCGTTCGAAGGCGTCGCGCGCCTCGCGCAGCGGCAGGTCGAACGACAGGTTGAACATGTGGTTGTCGGCGCCGGCCACGGTGGCGCCGCCGCGCACGGAGATCGCCGCCGCCGGGTTGGGCTGGTTGAAGCCCTGCGCCTCCTCGGGCTGGGCCGCCGCCACCGGGCGCGGCGCCAAGGCCGGCGCGCGCACGGTTTCCTGCGCGCGGGTCAGGCCCTGCTGGACCGCCTTGAGCAGCTTTTGCAGCGCGATCGGCTTCTCCAGGAAATTGAGCGCGCCGATGCGGGTCGCCTCGACTGCCGTATCGATAGTCGCATGGCCCGACATCATGATCACCGGCATGGTCAGCAAGCCGTCGCGCTGCCATTCCTTGAGCAAGGTGACGCCGTCGGTATCCGGCATCCAGATATCGAGCAGCACCAGGTCGGGCGCGCCGCCGGCCCGCGCCTCGCGCGCCTGCTGGGCGTTTTCCGCCAGTTGTATCGCATGTCCCTCGTCGCTCAAGATTTCCGAGAGCAACTCGCGGATACCCATTTCATCGTCCACTACCAGAATATTTGCCATCTTCCCTTGCCTTCCTCATTTCGCCGGCTCATGGCCGGCAATGATTTTTTTAATCAGTGCTACTCAGATATTGTGCGGCGTCGGTGCTAACTTTAACAGCAAAATCAATACCGATGCGCCACTTCTATCGACATGGTTCTGGATATCGATCCGTCCCCCGTGTTCATCGATAATTTTCTTCACCATCGCCAGCCCCAGGCCGGTGCCCTTGGCCTTGGAGGTGATGTACGGCTCGAACGCCCGCGCCAGGATCTTGGGCGCGAAGCCCGGGCCGTTGTCGGAGATCGCCAGCCGCACCGCCGTGCGCGTGGTGCCGTCCGCGCCCTGATAATGAATGGCTTCGCTGATCACGTCAATGCGCGCTTGCGGCGAACCGGCCGGCAGCTCGGCCATCGCGTCCTGGGCGTTCTGCAGCAGGTTGTGGATCACCTGGCGCAGCTGGGTGGCGTCGCCCATCACCAGCGGCAGGCCGGGCGTCAGCTGCGGATGGATCATGTCGTCGCCCTCGCCGCGCAGGTACAGGTGCAGGATCTCCTCGACCAGCGCGTTCAGGTCCAGCGGCTCCAGCACCGCCGGCGGGGTGCGCGCGTAGTCGCGGAAATCGTCGACCATGCGCTTCATCGCCGCCACCTGGTTGACGATGGTGGCCGTGCCCTTGTTGAGCAATTCATTGTCGGCGGCCGACAGCTTGCCGTCCAACTTCATCTGCAAACGCTCGGCCGACAGCTGGATCGGCGTCAGCGGATTCTTGATCTCGTGCGCTAATCGGCGCGCCACCTCGCCCCAGGCGATCGAGCGCTGCGCCGAGATCACGTCCGAGATATCGTCGAACACCACCAGGTAGCCGCTGCCGCCGCCCTCGACCGGCAGGCGCGAGCCGCGCGTGAGCAGGGTCAGGTCGTTGTCGTCCAGGCTGGCCGAGCGGCGCGGCACCTCGATCTGGCGCTGCCAGTGCATGCGCTGCAGGTTGCGTCCGGCCGCCGACTGCGCGCTCTGCGCCGCGAACCCCGCCACGATGGCGCCGCCGAATTCCTGCAGGCCCTCGATCTCGTCGAGCTTCTGGCCGATCATCGTCACGCCGGCCTGCTGCAGGATGCGCTCGACCGAGTCGTTGCAGCTGATCAGGTGGAACTCGTGGTCCAGCACCATCACGCCGGCCGACATATTGGCCAGCACCGATTCCAGGTGGGCCTTGGCCTGCTGCAGCGCGGCGCGGTTGCGCTCGACCGCGCTGCGGGCGTCCGACAGCTGGCGCGTCATGGTGTTGAACGATTGCGTCAGCGTGCCCAGCTCGTCCGAGGTGGCCACGATGGGGCGCGGCGACAGGTCGCCCTCGGCCACCGCGCGCGTGCCCTCGGCCAGCAGCAGCAGCGGCTGCGCCAGGTCGCTGGCGATCAGGAAGGCGCTGGCGATGGCGCCGAACACCGCCAGCAGCAGGGTCAAGGTCAAGGTCACGATGTACATCTTGCGCAGGCCCACGCGCGCCACGAAGCGTTCCTTGTAGTCCGAATAGGCGCTGCGGATGGTCTCGCCGTCGGCGGCCAGCTGGGCCGGCGCCAGCTGGATCAGTTGCAGGTAGCGCGGCGCCAGGTGCGTGCCGTTGGCCTGCACCCGGTCCGGGATGGCCATCACCACCCGCAGCCGCAGCTGGGTGGCGTTGTCCTGCGGACTGGCCGGCGCGTTGATCAGGTTGCTGCGCAGCTCGCTGCCGCCCTCGGGCGCGCCGTAGCCGTCGCCGTCCTTGGCCTTGGCCATCATCTCGCGGGTCGGCAGGTCGGCGCTGAGGTTGCCGCTGCGGCTGGCGCGGGCGCTGATGATCAGGCCGCCGTCGCCGTCGACGATGATGGCGTTCTGCATGCCGCCGTGCTCCTTGACCAGGCCGGCCAGGGCGGCGCGCTCGGTGCCGTAGGGCTGCTCGGACAGCTGCTGCACGGTCTGGCTGGCGGTGGCCGTGAGCTCCTTGAGCGCCGCGTCCAGGCCCGCGCGGCTGAGGTTGATGCCGGACTCCAGCGCCTCCTCGACCGGCACGTTGAACCACGAATCGATCGAATGCGAGACGAACTGCACCGAGACCAGGAAGATCACCAGCCCCGGCAGCACGCCGATGGCGGCGAACAGCAGCACCAGCCGCGTCATCAGCTTGGAGCCGAACTTGCCGCTCTTATAGCGGCCGTAAAGCCGGAACAGCGACACCACCACCAGCAGCAGCAGCGCGCCGGCCACCGCCGCGTTCAGGCCCAGCAGCCAGGCGTAGTAGCGGTCGAAGAAGCCGGAGTTGTCGGAGGCCGAAGCGAGCAGGAACAGCAGGATACTGACGATGGCGCCGCCGACGACGGAAAAGTACCGCAAGGCAGTGCTCACTTACTCCGCCTTGTACTGGAAGATTTTCTTGTCGGACGCCAGGCGCCATTCACTGCTGTTGAGCGCCGTGACCTTGAGCGGCTTGGACACATAGTTCGGGTCCAGGCCCATGCTCAGCTTGACGTTGTAGGTCTTGCCCACCTCCAGCTGGCCGCGCTGCGCCACCAGCCAGCGGTTGGGGCTGCGGATCAGGAACAGCGCGTCGTCCAGCGACGAGAAGGTCTGGCGCACGTTGCCGTCCACCGTCACGTGGTACTGGCGGGTCAGCACGTTGTACGACAGGCTGATGGTCTGGCGCTTGACGATGGCTTGCGCGTCGAACCAGTACCAGCGCGGCCGCGTGAACTCGATCTCGGTGGTGAAGTACAAGGTCACGCCGTACTGCAGCGTGTCCTCCATGTCGTGGGTCAGCTCGAAACCATAGCGGCCGTTGAGGCGGTAGCCGTCGTCGCTGGCCTCGATCTGCCAGCGGCGGATTTCCACGCCTTCCGCGGCCGCCGTCTGCGGCAGCAGGCAGGCCATCATCAGCAGCAGGGGTCCGATCAGGAGGCGGAAAAATCGTGATGTCACGTGGGGGCCGGTGCTCAAAAGGTCCGTCGGTAGCAAAGAGGCGCCTAAGTCGGCAACTAAACAGGCAAAACGGTTACGCATTTTTCTGGAACAGCGCGTAGAACAAGCCATCGTGATCCTGCCCTGTGCCACCGGCGGGGAGCAACTGGCCCGGCGCGTCGAGCCGCACAGCCTGGTTGCGTACTGCGAACGCGGCTGCCTGCGCCTCGGATTCCTGCGGCCACAAGGAACATGTCACGAATAGCAATTTACCACCCGGTGCCAGCATCTGCCAAAGGTTGTCGAGGATTTTGGACGAAAGTGTTGCAAGTTGGAGCGTGTCGCCCTTGCGGCGCAGCCAGCGGATATCCGGGTGGCGGCGCACGATGCCGGACGCGGTGCACGGCACGTCGGCCAGGATGCGGTCGAAGGGAACGCCGTCCCACCAGCCGGCGCTCTGGGCGTCGGCGGTGCGCAGCGTGGCCTGCTGGCCGAGGCGCTCGAGGTTCTCGCCGACCCGCGCCAGGCGCTTGGGATCGGCGTCCAGCGCGGTCACGCGGGCGTCGGCCAGCTCCAGGATGTGGCAGGTCTTGCCGCCGGGCGCGGCGCAGGCGTCCAGCACCCGCATGCCGTCCTGGACATCGAGCAGCGGCGCGGCCAGCTGGGCGCCGGCGTCCTGCACCGACACCACGCCGTCGGCGAAGCCGGGGATCAAGGTCACGCCGACCGGCTTGGCCAGACGCACCGCGTACGGGCCGATCCGGGTGGCCGCCATGCCGGCCGCGTCCAGCGTGGCCAGGTATTGTTCCATCGTGGTCTTGCGGGCGTTGATGCGCAAAGTGAGTGGCGGCGCGCTGTTGCCGGTCGCCAGCACACCCTGCCAGTCCTGCGGCCAGGCCGCCTTGGCCGCGTCGATCCACCACTGCGGGTAGTTCCACTTGGCCACCGGCTGCAGCAGCGCGGACTCCAGCAGCGCCTTGCGCTCGCGCAGGAAGCGGCGCAGCACGGCGTTGACCATGCCCTTGGCGCGCGCCGTGTCCGGGTGGGCGTCGGCCGCCGTCACGGTCTGGTCGACCACGGTGAATTCCTCGTAGGGCTGGACCTCGTCCGGCGCCGTCATCAGCGCCAGCGCGCAGGCCAGCAGGGCCGCCACCAGCGGCTCGGGCGCCTTGGGCGCCATCAGGCCGATCAGCGCCTCGCTCTGGCCCAGCTGGCGCATGCAGCGGTAGGCGATGTCCTGCATCGCGCCGCGCGCCTGCGGGCTGGCGTCGCCCTTGGCCCAGACCTGGGCCAGCGCCTGTGGCAGGTTGGTGCCGGTGCGGACCTGGGCCACGGCCTGGGCCGCGCCGATCAGGCTATAGGCCAGCGAATCGGGCTTGAGGCCGGTCTGGAAGCTGGTTTGCAGCGCCGGTTTCAGGTCGCGCGCATGGCTGGCGCGCAGCTTGGGCGCTGCCGCCTTGGCGGGGGACTTCAAAGAGAGCGTCGGGCGCTTGTTCATATGCTAATTCCAGGTCTGGCGTGCGGGCGTGATCGCGCAGTATACAGCAGTGCATATGACAAGGGGATGAAGCTGATTGTAACGCTTGTAACGATCGCGTCCCGCTGCGGTGACCCGGCTGCGGCAAACCAGTATAATTACCGCTGTTTGGCCGGTGCCAGCGCGCCGGCCGTTTTCGCTTTCGGATGTTTTTACACACGCGGTTCAGCCGCCACTTTGCTCATGCTCGCCCAACAAAAACAAGATATCACCGCCCTGTTCCAGGCCGCCCTCGCACCCATCCTGGCCGGCACCGAAGTCGCCGCCAACGTCGTGCTGGAGCGCCCGCGCGACCCGTCGCATGGTGACGTGGCCTGCAACATCGCCATGCAACTGGCCAAGCAGCTGAAAATGAACCCGCGCGAACTGGCCGCCAAGGTGGTCGACGCGCTGCTGGCCAATCCGGCCGGCAAGGGCCTGGTGGAATCGGCGGACATCGCCGGCCCGGGCTTCATCAACCTGCGCGTGAGCGCCGCCGCCAAGCAGGCCGTGGTCAAGACCGTGCTGGAGCAAGGCGCCGCCTTCGGCACCGCCGATGCCGGCAAGGGCAAGAGCGTCATCATCGAATTCGTCTCCGCCAACCCGACCGGCCCGCTGCACGTGGGCCACGGCCGCCAGGCGGCGCTGGGCGACGCGCTGTCGTCGCTGTTCGGCTCCCAGGGCTACGCGGTCACCCGCGAGTTCTACTACAACGACGCCGGCGTGCAGATCCAGACCCTGGCCAACTCGGTGCAGGCGCGCCTGCGCGGCTACAAGCCGGGCGACGCCCAATGGCCCGAATCGGCCTACAACGGCGACTACATCGCCGACATCGCCGAAGACTTCAAGCTCAAGAAAACCGTGTCGGCCTCGGACGGCTCGCCGGCCACCGCCTCGGGCGACGTCGAAGACATCGAATCGATCCGCCACTTCGCCGTGACCTACCTGCGCAACGAGCAGGACATCGACCTGCAGGCCTTCGGCGTCAAGTTCGACAACTACTATCTCGAATCGTCGCTGTACGCCGATGGCAAGGTCGACGCGGCCGTCGACATGCTCAACAAGTCCGGCAAAACCTACGAGGAAGAAGGCGCGCTGTGGCTGCGCACCGAGGACTACGGCGACGACAAGAACCGCGTGATGCGCAAGAAGGACGGCACCTACACCTACTTCGTGCCGGACGTGGCCTACCACATCGTCAAGTTCCAGCGCGGTTTCACCCAGGCGATCAACGTCCAGGGTTCGGACCACCACGGCACCATCGCCCGCGTGCGCGCCGGCCTGCAGGCGGTCAACGTCGGCATCCCGCAGGGCTACCCCGACTACGTGCTGCACAAGATGGTCACCGTGATGAAGGGCGGCGAAGAGGTCAAGATCTCCAAGCGCGCCGGCTCCTACGTGACCGTGCGCGACCTGATCGAATGGTCGGGCGGCGGCGACATCGAAAAAGGCCGCGACGCCGTGCGCTTCTTCCTCATCTCGCGCAAGGCCGACACCGAATTCGTGTTCGACGTCGACGTCGCGCTGAAAACCTCGGACGAGAATCCGGTGTATTACGTGCAGTACGCCCACGCGCGCATCTGCCGCATGCTGGAGCAGTGGACCGGCGACGAAGCCTCGCTGGCCAACGTCGACCTGTCGCCGCTGACCGCGCCGACCGAGGCGACGCTGCTGGCCACCCTGGCCGCCTACCCTGAAACGCTGGCGCGCGCGCAGGCGGAACTGGGCCCGCACCAGATCGCGTTCTACCTGCGCGACCTGGCCGCCAACCTGCACAGCTTCTACTTCGCCGAGCGCGTGCTGGTGGACGACGAGGCGCTGAAGGCGGCCCGTATCGCGCTGATGGTCGCCACCCGCCAGGTGCTGCGCAACGGCCTGGCGCTGATCGGCGTCTCCGCTCCCAACAAAATGTAATTGCGAAGGACATCCCGCACAATGAATTTCCGCTCCCGCCTTACCCCACGTTCGCGCCAGCACGGCAACACCATCATCGGCATCGTCATCGGCCTGATCATCGGCCTGGCGATCGCCGTCGTCGTCGCCCTGGTGATCAACAAGGGCGCGACGCCTTTCACCGACAAGGGGCGTAGCAGCAAGGCGGTGGAACCGACCGCGGGACAGGCCGCCGATCCGAACAAGCCTATGTACGGCAACAAGGACGCGGTGCGCGAAGCGGCCAAGGACTTTGCCAAGGACACGCCGAAGGAGCCGCCTAAAGCGCCGCCTCCGGCCGATCCGCTGCAGGCGGTGGTCGACAAGATCCAGGGCACGCCCGCGCCGGCCGCTCCGGCTCCGGCCGAGAAGCCGAAGGCCGCCGCCGTCACCCCAGGCGCGACCAACGTGGCGCCGACGCCGGCCAAGCCGGCGACCGCCGCCGCGGCCGACAACGGCGACGACAAATTCATCTACTACCTGCAGGCCGGCGCCTTCCGCGAGATCGCCGACGCCGAGAGCGCCCGCGCCAAGCTGGCCTTGCTGGGCTTCGAGGCCAACGTCTCCGACCGCGCCACCGACACCGGCGTGCTGCATCGCGTGCGCCTCGGCCCCTTCAACCAGGTCGAAACGATGAACAAGGTTCGTAGCAAGTTGTCCGAAAACGGCGTCGACGTCGCAGTCGTGCGCAATCAAAAATAAGCCAGGAGTATCCAGATGCGATTCATGAAATTCGTTGTTGGTGCATTGATGTTGAGCGTAGCTGCCCTGTCGTCGGCCTCCCCGGCCGCACCGAAGAACGGCGTCGAATTCAAGACGCTGGCCACGCCGCAGCCGGTCGACAGCGGCAAGAAGGTCGAAGTGATCGAGTTCTTCGACTACGCCTGCCCGCACTGCTTCGCCTTCGATCCGACGCTGTCGGCGTGGGTCAAGAAACAGGGCGACAACATCGTCTTCAAGCGCGTGCACATCTCGCGCAGCGGCGCCGACCTGCCGCAGGAGAAAATGTTCTTCACGCTCAGCGCCATGGGTCTGCTGAACGACGCCATGAACACCAAGATCTTCACCGAGATGCACGTCAACCACAACCGCATGAACCGCGATGAGATGGCGTTCGACTTCGCGGCCAAGCAGGGCGTGGACCGCCAGAAGTTCATCGAGACCTATCGCGGCCTGGGCGTGGGTGGCAGCGTGCGCCGCTCGGCATCGATGATGGATGCCTACGGCATCGATTCGTGGCCGATGATCGCCATCGACGGCAAGTACGTCACCTCGCCGACCATGGCCAATGAAGGCTCCAAGTCCGCCACCAACGAGGCCGAGCTGCACGCGCAGGCCGTGCAGGTGATGGACTTCCTGGTCGCCAAGGCGAAAGCGGAAAAGAAATAAACATGAACAAGCAAGGCGCCGGGCCGGAGCGGGTCTTCATCACCGGCGCCTCAAGCGGCCTGGGTGCGGCCCTCGCCGCCGAATATGCCGCGCAAGGCGCCACACTGGGCCTGCTGGCCCGCCGCAGCGAGATGCTGGACCAGCTCATCGCCACCCTCCCCAACCCTGAACGCCACCGCGCCTACGCGGTCGATGTGCGCGACCACGCCGCCATCGCCGCCGCCGCGCAAGCCTTCATGGCGCACGCCGGCGGCATCGACGTGGTGATCGCCAACGCCGGCATCTCGGTCGGCACGCTCACCGAGTTCGCCGAAGACATCCCCGTGTTCGAAGCCGTCATCGCCACCAATGTGGTGGCCACCGCCGCCACCTTCGCGCCCTTCATCCCGGCCATGAAAACACAAGGCACGCCGGCACGCCTGGTCGGCATCGGCAGCGTGGCAGGCATACGCGGCCTGCCCGGCGCCGAAGCGTACAGCGCCTCCAAGGCGGCGGTGATCAGCTACTGCGAATCGCTGCGGCTGGAGCTCAAGCCCCACGGCATCCGCGTCGTCACCATCTGCCCCGGCTACATCGACACGCCGATGACGCAGGTGAATCCCTACCCGATGCCCTTCCTGATGGCGCCCGACAAATTCGCCGCCAAGGCCGCGCGCACCATCGCCGCCGGCAGCAGCTACAAGGTGATCCCGTGGCAGATGGGCATCGTCGCCAAGGTGCTGCGCATGCTGCCGAATCCACTGTACGACCTGGCCTTCGCCAAGGCGCCGCACAAGCCACGCAAGGCCGCGCCATGAGCCTCGACGCCGCCGCCATCCACGGCCACTGCGCCACCAGCGCCACGCACGTGGCGATAGAAACCGTCGCCGAAACCGGCTCCACCAACGCCGACCTGCTGGCCCGCGTCGACACGCTGGCCGGCCCCGTGCTGCGCATCGCCGACAACCAGACGGCGGGCCGTGGCCGCGCGGGCCGCAGTTGGCTGTCCGCGCCCGGCGCCGCGCTGATGTTCTCGCTGGCCTGGCGCTTCAAGGGACCGCTACACCGGATGTCCGGCCTGCCGATGGCGGTCGGCGTCGCGCTGGCCGAGACCATCGCCTCGCTGGGCGTGCCGGTGCGGATCAAATGGCCCAACGACCTGCTGCGCGACGGTAAAAAACTGGCCGGCATCCTGGTCGAGACCCAAACCTCGCGCCACGACGGCGCCATCTGGGCCGTGATCGGCGTCGGCATCAACCTGGTCATGCCGGACGAGCTGGAGGCGCAGATCGGCCGCGAAGTGGCCGCCGCGCCATGGCTGGCCAAGATGGACCGCAACCAGCTGATGGCCGCGCTGCTCAGCCGCCTGGCCGCCGTGCTGGCCGAATTCGACGACACCGGCTTCGCCCCCTTCGCCGAGCGCTGGAACGCGCTGGACGCGTGGAGCGGCCAGGACGTGGTCATCCTCGACAACGGCAAAGTGCTGCAGCAGGGCCGCGCCGCCGGCGTCGACGCCATCGGCCGCCTGATGCTCGACACCGAGCAAGGCCGCGCCGAAGTGCTGTCCGGCGACGTCTCGCTGCGCTTATCCTCTACTATCGGACTATCATGATTCTACTGATCGACGCCGGCAACACCCGCGTCAAATGGGCGCTGGCCGAATTGGGCACGGCGCCCGGCACATGGATCGCCCACGGCGCCGTCATGCACGCCGACCTGCAGCAGCTGGAACTGCACCTGAGCGAAGCGGTGGCCGACCGAGGCGTCGACCGAATCGTCATCGCCAACGTGGCCGGCGGCGCCCTGCGCGTGCAGCTGGAGTACGTGCTGCAGCGGACCTTCCCCGCCATGATCCTGCCGGAGCACGCCATCGAATGGTTTGCCTCCTTGCCGGCGCTGGCCGGCGTGACCAACGGCTACCGCAATCCCGCGCAGCTGGGGTGCGACCGCTTCGCCGCCGCCATCGCCGGCCACACGCTGGCGGCCGGGCGCGAAGTCATCGTCGCCAACTGCGGCACCGCCACCACCATCGACGCCATCACGGCCGACGGCATGTTCCTGGGCGGGATGATCCTGCCGGGACTGGGCCTGATGGCCAGTTCGCTGGCGCGCAACACGGCGCAGTTGCCGCAAATTGCGCAAGACGGTAAGCTGCCGGACGGATTCGCCGACAATACCGACGACGCCATCCTGAGCGGCTGCCTGGCCGCGCAGAGCGGCGCCATCGAGCATGCGTACGCACGGCATGGCGCGAGCGAGTGCATCATCTCCGGCGGCGCGGCGCCGTATATCGCGCCGATGCTGAAGGTGCCTTACCGTATCGTCGAGAACATCGTGTTAATCGGTTTGCATGCTGCCGCCGGCAGCGCCGAATAAGCTCGCAAGGGAAGCTCCGTGCTGAAATTTATTTTCTGGTCGCTGGTCGCCATCAATGCCGCGCTGTTCGCGTACGGCAAAGGTTATCTCGGCCATTTCAGCGGCAACGAGCGCGAGCCGGAGCGCATGCTCAACCAACTCAACGCCGGCAAGCTGGCCATCATCTCCGCCGAAAAAGCCAACGACGCCTCGGCCGCGACGGCCGCCGCGGCCAGCGCCGCCGCCAGCGCCAAGCCGGCGCCCGAGGTGCTGGCCTGCGTGGAAATCGGCAGCTTCGTGCTGGCCGACGCGCGCCGTTTCGAAACCCAGCTCGCGCCGCTGAACCTGGGCGACCGCCAGTCGCGCCACAACCTGCCGGGCAGCGAGGTATCGAGCTATATCGTTTATATGCCGCCGCAGGGCAGCAAGGAAGGCGCCGACAAGAAGGCCGCCGAGCTGCGCGCGCTGGGCGTGACCAACTACTTCATCATGAACGACAACTCGCCGCTGCGCTGGGGGATTTCGCTGGGCGTGTTCAAGACCGAGGGCGCGGCGCAGAACCAGCTGGCGGCGCTGATGAAGCAAGGCGTACGCACCGCGCGCGTGGCGCCGCGCATGAGCGGCAGCAAGCTGCTGGCCTTCCAGTTCCGCGACGTGGACACGGAACTGAAGACCAAGCTGGAACAACTGCGCTCCGGCTACCCGAACGCGCAAAGCCACGCCTGCAAATAAGGTCAGCGGCGCAGCATGGCGACGACGTTCTGGCCTTTGGCGTTGTAGGCGTCCCGGCGCCGCTTGAGAAAATCGGGTAGCTCAGCGTCGGCCGCCAGCTCAAAACCGGCGGCGGCATAAAATTTCACCAAGTGCGCGTAGGGCAGGCAGAACGCCTGCCGCCGGTCCAGAAAAGGCAGGCAAGCCGCCAGCAATCGTGCGCCGATGCCCTGCCTTTGAAACGCGCTTCGGATCTGCATTCCGCGCAGGACCGTGACTCCCTCTTCGGTGCACAGGCGCACCGCGCCGACAAGTTCCCCGTGAACTTTCGCCATGATGACGGTATCGGCAGGATCGATGGCGGCGCCATACCCCGCGTCTGCGTACAGGTTCGCGACATCCCCGAGGTCCAACTGGGCGGCTTCAAAAATCTCTATCAAAATTCACCTTCAATAATCTGCGTGTGCGCCTGGCGTTAGTGGAATTCCAGTCTGGCCAGCGGACTTAGGGGACTATTGATGCTGCACTTGGTCCCCCAAGACCGCCTACAGCGGCCGGCCCAGTAACTTCTCCACCTGGGCGCGTTCCCATTGGCCGTTGAAGTATTTATCGAAGACGAAAACTGTCAGCGTATGGGCCAGAAGGCCGAGTCCCCAGAACAAAGTCAATCCGATGAACCAGATTTTTCCGGGGGTCGTTAAAAGGTTAACCGCGATGCACCCGAGATTCACCACCAGATACATCAGCAGGTGCAAATAATAGTCGCGGATACGCCTTGCCCTTTTAAAGGCGATGCGTTCCTGGGTGGTTTGGGCGTTGATGCCGTCGTCTGTCATGATTACGTCCTTGGTAAGGGTTGAGAAATCAACTTCAAAGACCGCAGCGATAGACTTTAGCGACTCCACACTGCCAGGATGACCAGACTCGATCCGTTGAACGGTACGAGAGCTTAAACCGCTGGCATCCGCCAGCTGTTGTTGCGACCAACCTCGTTTGAGGCGCATTTTTTGAATCGACATAAATATCTCCTTCTGCGGAGCCGCCAGTATGATCATTGGATTTCAACCTGCAACGACAGGAGCACGACAACGGCACGACACCGCCATGACAGCGCCTTTCGCCGACTTCCCCATTTGCTCGTACACCGCGTCGAGGTGTTCCGCCATGCCATCCGTATCCTTAACCAGTCGGGGGTGATTAAATGCCGCGGCGGGAAGCTTAGCATTTCGTCCCGGCGAAAAGTACACGGATTATCACCACCTGGCGCTTTGCCGGAGGCCGATACGATCAGGACGCACCATCGGATAATCTGGCAAACTATCGGCTATTGCCTTCACGTTTATACATATGGAACAATTCATCGTCCTGATCTTCCCCGTGTTTTTCCTGCTGATCGTGGCGGAATTCGCGTATGGGTGGGCGAAACGGCGCAACACGTATCGCCTCAACGATGCGCTGAGCAGCCTCAGTCAAGGCTTGATCAGCCAACTCGTCGCGGTGCTCACGCAGCTGTTTCAGATCGGCCTCTATGCCTGGGTGTTCGACAAGGTCCGTCTGGTGTCGCTCACGGAATTTTGGCCGGCGTGGTACGGCTGGATCGCCGCCGTCGTGCTGTTCGACTTCTGCGACTACTGGCTGCACCGCATGGGCCACGAGTGCGCCGTCATGTGGGCCGCGCACCAGGTCCACCATCAAAGCCAGGACTTCAATTTCTCCACCGCGCTGCGGCAGGAAAGCTCGGTGATCTTCATCGGCTGGGCGTTCTACCTGCCGATGGCGCTGCTGGGCGTGCCGCCGGAGCAGTTCGCGGTGGCCGGCCTGATCGTGCTGCTGTATCAGTTCTGGATACACACCGAACATATCGGAAAACTCGGCTGGTTCGACCGCGTGTTTTCCTCGCCGTCCAACCATCGCGTGCATCACGCGGTGAACGACCAATACCTCGACAAGAATTATGGCGGCATGCTGGTCATCTGGGACCGCATGTTCGGCACCTTCGCCGAGGAGCGGGAGCCGTGCGTGTACGGCACCCGCAGTCCGTTGAACAGCTGGGATCCCGCCTGGGCCATCGTGTCGGAATACTGGGTCTTGCTGAACCTGTCCCGGCAGGCGGAGCGTTGGTCCGACAAAGTGAAGATCTGGTTGAAGCATCCGGGCTGGCGTCCGGCGAACCTCGCACTGCCAGCCAAGCCGTTCGACCTGGAAGCCGCCAGGCAAAGCTACGACCCGCCGCTGACGGCGCGAAAGCGCTGCGTAGCGGCGGCGCAGTTCGGCCTGTGCGTGACGGCCGCCGCCGCGTGCCTGTGGCATTCGGCGGCGCTGTCCTACGCGCGTTCCGCGCTGGCGATTACGGCGGCGATGGGAGGCTTCTGGGCGCTGGGCGCGTACATGCAAGGACGCTTGTCGGCCGCCTACATGCTGGCCGTCGATCTGGTCGAGGTGGCGACAACGGCCGCCGTATTGTGGCCGGTCCTGTGATTAGCTCAGCGCTGGACGACGATGGGCTTGAGGTGCAACGCTGACGGCAGGCCTTGCGCCGCCTGGAGCGCTTCCTGGCGGGTCGCGAACGGGCCGGTGAATAGGCGGTACACGGCGCCACCCTGCATCACTTCCAGTCCATTCAATCCCTTGCCGGACAATTTTCCGCGCACCGCTTCCGCGTTCTCGGCGCGCGAGTAGGCGCCCAGTTGCAGGTAGAAGCCACCCTTGGCGGCGCTGGAGGCCAGCGTTTCGGCATCGGCCGGAGCGCGGTCGGTCAGCATCAGCGCCGCCGCATCGGAGGATGCCGCTGCCGGCATGGCCTTCGGCGCCAGCACCAGCGGCTCGCCGCTCAAGGTTGTCGATGGCGTCAGCAACAGCGGGCCGCCACCCAGGCCACCCGACGACGCCGGCCGCGACGACGATTGCGACTGCAGGCGCGGCGACACCGTGCCCGAAACGCCGGCGCGCGTGGCCAGCATGCGGTCCACCTCATCCGGCAGGATGCGTTCGATCTGGAGTTCGTGGCTGCCCTTGCCCAGCAAGCCCAGTTTGAGCGCCGCCGTGTACGACACGTCGATGGCGCGGTTGGCATGGAACGGCCCGCGGTCGTTGATGCGAACGACAACCACCGCACCGCTCACCAGGTTCGTCAACCGCGCGTAGGAAGGAATTGGCAGTGTCGGATGCGCGGCCGTCATCTTGTACATGTCGTAGATTTCGCCGGACGAGGTGCGCTGGCCGTGGAACTTCTTGCCGTACCAGCTGCCGATGCCGATCTGCGTGAACGGCTGGTTGCCGGTGATCGGCGTATAGGTCTTGCCGAAGACGACGTAGGGGCGGTTTGAGTACGGCAGCAGCGGATCGTTGCGCACATCGGCGTCCGGCACATCGGCCAGGTTGGCTGGCGGGGCGTCGCCGGGACCGTCGTCCTGGTAGTAGCCGCCACGTCCCGAATTCGCTGGCGGCAGCGCCGGCAGTCCGCTATCGGGCTTGGCGTTGGAGGGCGCCTTGATCACCGGCTTGGATGTACGGGGCGTCTTGGACAGCGTGCCGGTATCGGTGACCGTCGGCGCAGTGCCGCAGCCGACCAGCGCCAGCATGGCCAGCGTGGTGCAGACATTCAAAATACGGCTACGGGTCATACGCATCACTTCATCCTTACGGTTTTTTACGCGCCGGCGGCACTGGCTGCACGGTCGGCGGTGCGGCTGCCGGAGCAGGCGCGGTTGGTGCCGCTGGTGCAGGCGGTGTCGCTGGCGCCGCCGGCGCGCGCCGTTCGAATTCGGCGGCCGCGGCCTGCTCTTCCAGCGTCTGCCCTTCGACCGGCAGCACCGTCTCGGCGTCTTCCTTCGGCACCTTGGTGGTGTCTTTTTCAGCAGGGCGCTTGCCCAGCAGGTAGTAGTCCAGCGCCTTGCGGGCGATCGGCGCCGCTTCCGCGCCGCCCTTGCCGGCGTTTTCCACCACCAGCGCCAGCACGATGCGCGGCTTGTCCGCCGGAGCGAACGCCGTGAACAGCGCGTTGTCGCGCAGGCGCTCGGCCAGCCTGGCGGCGTTGTACTTCTCGCCCGAGCGGATCGTGATCACCTGCGCGGTGCCGGTCTTGCCGCCCACCGTGTAGCCTGCGCCGGCGAAGGCGCGCACGCCGGTGCCCCCCGCTTCCGTGGTCACGCCGACCATGGCATTCTTGACAAAATCAATATTCTCCTGCTTCAGCGGAATCCGATAGCTTTCCTTTGGCACCGTCAGCTTGCGGCTGCGCGTCGTGCTGTCTTCCACAATCTTGACCAGATGCGGCTTCATCACCACGCCGTTATTGGCCAGGTTGGCCACCGCGTGCGCGATCTGCAAAGGCGTGTAGGCGTTGTAGCCGGAACCGTTGCTGACCGAGATGGTATCACCACCCACCCACTTCCCTGCCGCACCCTTGAACCGCTTGCGCTTCCACTCCTGCGACGGCAGCACCCCGGTCTTTTCGTTTTCCAGGTCGATGCCGGTCTGCTGGCCGAAGCCAAAGGGCTTCATGAAATCGCTGATGGCGTCGATGCCCATGTCGTGGCCCAGCGCGTAGTAGTAGGTATTGCAGGAGACGACGATGGACTTGTGCATGTCGACCGCGCCGTGGCCGCCGACCACGTCGTCGCGGAACTGGTGGCCGCCGAGGTTATAGAAACCCGGATCGTAGGTCACCTGGCTCGGCGTGCGCTTGCCCAGTTCCAGCGCGGCCAGCGCCATGAAGGGCTTGAAGGTGGAACCCGGCGCGTAGGTGCCGGACAGCGGACGGTTCACCATCGGCCGGTCCAGCGAGGTATTGAGGTCGTTCCAGCTTTGCGCGTCGATGCCGTCGACGAACAGGTTCGGATCGTAGCCGGGCCGCGACACGTAGGCCAGGATGTCGCCGGTGGACGGCTCGATCGCCACCAGCGCGCCGCGCCGCTCGCCGAAGGCTTCCTCCACCACTTTCTGCAGCTCGATGTCGATCGACAGGATCAGGTTACTGCCCGCCACCGCCGCCGTGCGCGACAAGGTGCGGATGGCGCGGCCGCCCGCAGATACCTCCACTTCCTCGTAGCCGGTGGTGCCGTGCAGCTGCTTCTCGTAGCTCTTCTCCAGGCCTTCCTTGCCGATATGGTCGGTGCCCTTGTAGTTGGCGGCATCGTCGGCGTCCGCGATGGCCTCGGCCTCTGCGCGGCTGACGCGGCCGATAAAGCCGATCACGTGGGACGCCGTCTCGCCCAGCGGGTACTGGCGGAACAGGCGCGCCTGCACCTCCACGCCGGGGAAGCGGAAGCGCTGCGCCGAAAAGCGCGCCACTTCCTCGTCGGTCAGGCGGGTGCGCAGCGGCACACCCTCGAAGCCCTTGGATTCCTCCAGCAGCTTCTTGAAGCGCTTGCGGTCCTTGACCTCGATCTCGACCAGCTTGGACAGCTCGTCGATGGTCTCGTCCAGCGTCGCCGTCAGCTTGGACGGAGTGATCTCCAGTGTGAAGGCCGAGTAGTTGCGCGCCAGGACCACGCCGTTGCGGTCCAAAATCAATCCGCGATTGGGCACGATGGGCACGAGAGCGATGCGGTTCTCCTCCGCCTTGACGGCGAAGTCGTCGTGCTTGACCACCTGCAGCCAGATGAAGCGCGCCAGCAGCAGGCCGAAACACAGGAACACCATCGCCCCCAGCACCGTGATGCGGGCGCGGAACTGCTGGAGCTCGCGCTCCGTATCCTTAATCTCCGTCATGCCGCCGCTCCCCAGGCCTGCGGCGCGAGCCGCCCGTCCTGCACGCGCATCAGGTCTGCACCAATTTGCGGTGGCGCTGGATGCTCATCAGGATGCCCGCGCCCAGGCCCAGCGTCAGCAGCGCGGTGCCGCCGTAGCTCATGAACGGCAGCGGCACGCCGACCACCGGCACGATGCCGCTGACCATGCCCATGTTGACGAAGGCGTAGGTAAAGTAAATCATCGTGATGGAGCCGGCCAGCAGGCGGGTAAACAAGTTGGGCGCGTTCCCGGCGATCATCAGGCCACGGCCGATCAGCAGCAGGTACAAGAACATCAGCACCAGGTTGCCGGTCAGGCCGAACTCCTCGGAGAACACGGCGAAGATAAAGTCGGTGGTGCGTTCGGGGATGAATTCAAGGTGGGCCTGCGTGCCGTGGGTCCAGCCCTTGCCGGACACGCCGCCCGAGCCGATGGCGATCATCGACTGGATAATGTGGAAGCCCTTGCCCAGCGGTTCGAGATACGGATCGATCAGCGTCAGCACGCGGTCGCGCTGGTAGTCGTGCATCCCCACGGTCCAGATCACCGGCAGGCTGGCGAGGGCTGTGGCGAACAGCGCGATCAAAGCCCGCCACGCCAGGCCGGCCAGGAAGATCGCGCAGAAGCCGGCGGCCACCACCAGCAAAGCGGTGCCCAGGTCCGGCTGCTTGACGATCAGTGCCACCGGGATCGCCAGCAGCACAGCGGCGATGGCGTAATCCTGCCAGCGCAAATGGCCGGCGCGCTGCTGGAAGAACCACGCCAGCATCAGCGGCATGGCGATCTTCATGAATTCGGACGGCTGGATGTCCACGCCCACGTGCAGCCAGCGCCGCGCGCCCAGCTTGACGGTGCCGAACAGCGCCACGGCCACCAGCAACGCCACCGCGACCACATAGGCCGGCACGGCGATCCGCATCATCATCTGCGGCGTGATATTGGCCACGAACCACATCACCATGAAGGCCAGGAAGATGTTGCGCATCTGGTCCTCCACCTTGCCGGGAATGCCCAAGCCGGCCGAGTACAGCGTCACCAGGCCGACCGACAGCAGCGCGCAGATGATCAGCATCAGCGGCAGGTCGAACACGGTGAAGTACGGGCGAAGGCGGCGCCCCAGGGAGCGCCTTTCGTTGATACGCATGCTGGTCCTTTATTCCTTGTTGCCGGGGGTTTCGGCGCCCGGCTTGTTGTCGTCGCTGACGCCCTGTTCGGCCTGGACGTCCTGGACGGAGCGCAGCTCGGCGTCCTCCTTCGGCACGCGGGTGGTTTCTTTTTCGTTCGGGCGCTTGCCCAGCAGGTAGTAGTCCAGCGCCTTGCGCACAATGGGCGCGGCCACGCCGGCGCCGAAGCCGCCGTTCTCCACCACCACCGCGATGGCGATGCGCGGCTTGTCGGCAGGGGCGAAGGCGGTGTAGAGCGCGTTGTCGCGCAGGCGTTCGGCGATCAGGTTGGCGTTGTACTTCTCGTTCTTCTTGATCGCCACCAGCTGCGCGGTACCGGTCTTGCCGCCCGAGGTGTAGCCGGCGCCGACGAACGCGCGCGCCGCGGTGCCGCCGGTGGTCACGCCCACCATGGCGTTCTTGATGATGTCGATGTGCTCCTGCTTGAGCGGGATGCGGTAGCTTTCCTTGGGCACCGTCAGCTTGCGCGCGCGGGTGACGCTGTCCTCGATGATCTTCACCAGGTGCGGCTTCATCACGATGCCATTGTTGGCCAGGTTGGAGACCGCGTGCGCCATCTGCAAAGGCGTGTAGCTGTTAAAGCCGTTGCCGATGGCGATGGAGATGGTGTCGCCGCCGACCCACTTCTGCGCGGCCGGATTCTTCTTGAAACGGTTGCGCTTCCATTCCTTGGACGGCAGCACGCCCTGCTTCTCGTGTTCCAGGTCGATGCCGGTCAGCTGGCCGAAGCCGAACGGTTTCATGAAGTCGGTGATGGCGTCGATGCCCATGTCGTTGCCGAGCATGTAGTAGTAGGTGTCGCAGGATTCGACGATGGACTTGTACATGTCGACCGTGCCGTGGCCGCCCGGTTTATCGTCGCGGAACTTGTGGCCGCCCAGCGTGAACGAGCCCGGATCGAAGATGGTCTGGCCCGGCGTGCGCTTGCCCAGCTCCAGCGCGGCCAGCGCCATGAAGGGCTTGAAGGTGGACCCCGGCGGATAGGTGCCCGACAGCGGACGGTTCACCATCGGCTTGTCCAGCGAGGTATTGAGGTCGTTCCAGCTTTGTGTATCGATGCCGTCGACGAACAGGTTGGGATCGTAGCCGGGCCGCGACACGTAGGCCAGGATGTCGCCCGTTTCCGGTTCGATGGCGACCAGCGCCCCGCGCCATTCGCCGAAGGCTTCCTCGATCACCTTCTGCAGCTCGATGTCGATCGACAGTATCAGGTTGCTGCCCGGCTTGGCGGGCGTGCGCGACAAGGTGCGGACGGCGCGCCCGCCCGCCGACTTCTCCACTTCCTCGTAGCCGCTGACGCCGTGCAGCTGCTTCTCGTAGCTCTTCTCCAGGCCTTCCTTGCCGATATGGTCGGTGCCGTTGTAGTTGGCGGCGTCCTCGCCGTCGGCGATGGCCTTGGCCTCCGAGGTGTTGATGCGGCCGATGTAGCCGATCACGTGCGAGGCGATCTCGCCCAGCGGGTACTGGCGGAACAGGCGCGCCTGCACCTCCACGCCGGGGAAGCGGAAACGCTGCGCCGAGAAGCGCGCCACTTCCTCGTCGGTCAGGCGGGTGCGCAGCGGCACGCTCTCGAAGCCCTTGGATTCCTCCAGCAGCTTTTTGAAGCGCTTGCGGTCCTTGGGCTCCACCGTGATCAGCTTGGACAGCTCGTCGATGGTTTCGTCCAGCGTGGCGCTCAGCTTGGACGGCGTGATCTCCAGCGTGAAGGCCGAGTAGTTGCGCGCCAGGACCACGCCGTTGCGGTCCAAAATCAGCCCGCGATTGGGCTCGATGGGGACGAGGGCGATGCGGTTCCCTTCGGCCTGGGCGACGTAGTCGCTATGCTTGTAGACCTGCAGCCAGACGAAGCGCACCAGCAGCGCGGCGAAGCAGAAGAACACCAGCGCGCCCAGCACCGTCAGGCGCAGGCGAAACTGGTGCAGCTCGCGTTGGTTGTCCTTGAGTTCAGTCATGGTGCTTGGTCGCTGCCCGGCCGGGGCGTCAGATCGGGCGGGTGTGGTCGCGGTCGACCGCGCGGCGCTGGGGAGCCAGCAGCAGCCAGGTCGCCAGCGGCCACAGGGCCACGGCGATCACGCTTTCGACAAAGTAGAACCAGCCGGGGAATTTGCCGGACACGAAGAAGCGCACGATCAGCTGCACCGATTGCGCCATCAGCAGCAGCGGGAACACGTGCATGGCCTGCGTCAGCAGCGGGAACCACAGCACCCGGCGGTGCAGCATGATCGCGAAGTAGGACAGCAGCGTGTAGGCCAGCGCGTTCTCGCCCAGCAGCGTGGAGTCATGCACGTCCATCAGCAGGCCAAGGAAGAAGGCGGTGCCGATGCCGACCTTGCGCGGCTGGTGCACACCCCAGAACACCAGCACCAGCGCCACGAAGTCCGGCACGCCGATGAAGTTCCCCCAGGGGAGCAGGTTCAGTAGAAACGCGCAGAACAGGCTGAAGGCGATGAACAGCGGGCTGACCGGCAGCAGGATATAGTGGGGACGATTCATCGTGCCGGTTCCTTCGGTTTGGTGGCTGCAGGCGCGCCTGCGGCTGGCGCGGCGGCGGCGGGCGGCGCGCCGGCGGGCGGCGCGGCGGCCGGTGCGGCACCCCGCGCGGCCGGCGTTGCGACGGCTGGCGTACCGGTACCGGGCGTCGCGGGGGCCGCAGTGGTGGCGGCGGCGGGCGCAGGTTTCGGCGCGGGCGGCGGCATCACCGGCATCAGGCCGGGCGGGCCGGCCGGCGCGGCTGCGGGCGCGGTGCCGGCGGGCGCCGGATCGACGCCCTCTTTCGGCGCCTCCTTGATCGGCGCCATCTTGTTGTTGTGCTTCTTGAGCGTGCGCGCCTCCTCGTCCGGCGGACGCGGAGGCATCTCCGGCGTCGACATCAAAATCAGCAACTGCGTATGGTTGGAGATGCCGGCCAGCGGCTGGCACACCACGCCGCCGAACGATCCGGCCGCGCTGTTCTCCACCTGGCTCACGCGCGCCACCGCCAGGCCGGCCGGATAGACGCCGTCCAGGCCCGAGGTGACGACGATGTCGCCCACCTGGATGTCCGCGTTCGGCGCCGTGAAGCGCAACTCCAGCGCGCCGGACTTGCCGCGGCCATAGGCCACGCTGCGCAAGCCGTTGCGCAGCAGCTGCACGGGAATGGCCTGCTCCTTATCGGTCAGCAGCGTCACTTCGGAGGTAAAGGGGAACACGCGCGTGACCTGGCCGACCACGCCCTGGTTGTCGATCACCGGCAGCCCGAGGGCCACGCCCTGCTGCGTGCCACGGTCGAGGATCACCTTGCGGCTGTTGACGTCGCGCGCGTCGTACAGGATCTCGGCCAGCATGGATTTGACCGGCAGATGCTCGCGCGCGTCCATCAGGCGGCGCAGCTGGTTGTTCTCGGCCGTCTGGAGCTGGGCCTGTTGCAGCACCAGCGCGCCGGCGATCTGCTGGCGTTTCAGCTCGCGCACCTGCTTTTCCAGCGACGACAAAGAGGAGAAATAATCGCCGACGCCGTAGATGGCGTCGCGTGGCAGCAGGGCCGCCATTTGCAGCGGATACAGCACGGTACCCGCAACCTTGCGCACCGTTGCCAGCGTGTGCATGCGTGAATCGACCAGCAGCAGTGCAATCGAAATGCACGCAAAAACCGTCATCTTGACGCGGGCGGAGGCGCCTTGCTTGAAAAGTGGCGGAGGACTATATTCCATGACTTCCAATAATCCGGCGCTAGCGCGCCAACGAGACTGTCAACCCATCCCAATGCATCGGGGCCGCTGTTTCGCGGCCCCGTCTTGTCAGATCATTCGTAGGAGAAGATCGAGCCCAGTTGGTCCATCCGCTCCAGCGCCATGCCGGAGCCGCGCACCACGCAAGTCAGCGGATCTTCCGCCACCAGCACCGGCAAGCCGGTTTCCTCCATCAGCAGGCGATCCAGGTCGCGCAGCAGCGCGCCGCCGCCGGTCAGCATCATGCCTTTTTCCGCGATGTCGGCGCCCAGTTCGGGCGGCGTCTGTTCCAGCGCGTTCTTCACGGCCGAGACGATGTTGTTCAGCGGGTCGGTCAGCGCTTCGAGGATCTCGTTGGACGAAATCGTGAACGAGCGCGGAATGCCTTCGGACAGGTTGCGGCCCTTGACTTCCATTTCCTTCACTTCCGAACCAGGGAAGGCGGAACCGATGGCCTTCTTGATCGCTTCCGCAGTCTGTTCGCCGATCAGCATGCCGTAGTTGCGGCGGATGTAGTTGACGATGGCTTCGTCGAACTTGTCGCCGCCCACGCGCACGGAACCCTTGTACACCATGCCGCCCAGCGAGATGATGCCCACCTCGGTGGTGCCGCCGCCGATGTCGACCACCATCGAGCCGGTGGCATCCGACACCGGCAGGCCGGCGCCGATCGCCGCCGCCATCGGCTCTTCGATCAGGTAGACCTGCGAGGCGCCGGCGCCCAGCGCCGATTCGCGGATCGCGCGGCGCTCGACCTGGGTCGAGCCGCACGGCACGCAGATGATGATACGCGGCGAAGGACGGAAGAATTTGGAGTCGTGCACCATGCGGATGAACTGCTTGAGCATTTGCTCGGTGACGGTGAAGTCGGCGATCACGCCGTCTTTCATCGGGCGGATCGCCTCGATGTTGCCCGGGACCTTGCCCAGCATCTGTTTTGCTTCTTTACCGACCGCCTGGATCGTCTTCTTGCCGTTGGGGCCGCCTTCCTGGCGGATCGCGACTACCGAAGGTTCATCGAGGACGATGCCTTGGCCGCGAACGTAGATCAAAGTGTTGGCCGTGCCCAAGTCGATGGCCAGATCGGTGGAAATATACCTGCGTAAAAAACCAAACATGTGTGTCCTGTGGCGCTACTGGTGTGCGCGTAAGCCGTTAGAAAGAAATCCTGTGGTGAGGCGGCGGCTGCAATGATTCAGCGCCGGCAACGCATCAACCCGCCATTCTACCTTATAATTTGAATGCGATTTGCCGAAAATCCCGCCAAAAGTGTATCGGTTGAGTCCGCGAATTAAGCGGTAATCCTTTGCTTTTGCCAGCGAATAGGCAGAATTTCCAGTTTTTTATCAATATTACAATTAAACCTTGCGCGGCCCGTCCGCGCCATTCGCCATGTCCCTGACCCTATCCGACGTAACCCGCATTGCCAAACTGGCACAACTTGAGATGAGCGAGCAGCAGACCGCCACGGCGCTGGATCAATTGAATGGCATCTTCGCGCTGGCCGAACAGATGCAGGCGGTCGATACCGAAGGCGTCGCCCCGCTGAGCCATCCGCTGGCCGCGCACATGAACAACATCGCCCTGCGCCTGCGCGAAGACGTGGCCACCGAGGCCAATCGCCGCGAGGACTACCAGGCCGTCGCGCCCAAGACCCAGGACGGCCTGTACCTGGTGCCGAAAGTGATCGAATAAGAACGCCGCCGACGTCCCGACGCCTTCCCGATCACCGAATCTGAATTGAAACGCCATGCACACCAAAACCATTAAAGAGCTGTCCGCTCTGCTGCAAAGCAAAGCCATCACCGCCACCGAACTGGCGACGCACTTCCTCGACCGCATCGAAAAGAGCGACTTGAACGCCTTCCTGCACGTGGACCGCGCGCTGACCCTGGCGCAGGCCGCCGAGGCGGACGCCCGCATCGCCGCCGGCACCGCCACCCCGCTGACCGGCGTGCCGATCGCGCACAAGGACATCTTCGTCACCCGCGACTGGCGCTCGACCGCCGGCTCCAAAATGCTGGCCAACTACGTCAGCCCGTTCGACGCCACCGTGGTGGAGAAGTTCCGCGCGGCCGGCATGGTCACGCTGGGCAAATTGAACTGCGACGAATTCGCCATGGGCTCGGCCAACGAGAACTCGGCCTTCGGCGCGGTGAAGAACCCGTGGGACAAGAACGCCGTGCCTGGCGGTTCGTCGGGCGGTTCCGCCGCCGCCGTGGCCGCGCGCCTGGCGCCGGCCGTCACCGGCACCGACACCGGCGGTTCGATCCGCCAGCCGGCCGCGTTCTGCGGCATCACCGGCATCAAGCCGACCTACGGCCGCGTATCGCGCTTCGGCATGATCGCCTTCGCCTCGTCGCTGGACCAGGGCGGCCCGATGGCGCAAACCGCCGAGGACTGCGCGCTGCTGCTCAACGCCATGGCCGGTTTCGACGAACGAGACTCGACCTCGCTCACGCCTGAAATGGGCGGCATCGACGAGGACTACACCCGTGAACTGGGCCAGCCGCTGGCGGGCCTGCGCATCGGCGTGCCGAAGGAATACTTCGGCGAAGGCCTGGCCAAGGACGTGGAGGACGCCGTGCGCGCCGCGCTGGCCAAGTACGTCGAGATGGGCGCGACCTTGGTGGACATCTCGCTGCCGAACACCGCGCTGTCGATCCCTGCCTATTACATGATCGCGCCGGCCGAAGCATCGTCCAACCTGTCGCGCTTCGACGGTGTGCGCTACGGCCACCGCGCCGCCGAGTACAAGGACCTGTCGGACATGTACCGCAAGACCCGCGCCGAAGGCTTCGGCGCTGAGGTCAAGCGCCGCATCATGGTCGGCACCTATGTGCTGTGCCACGGCTACTACGACGCCTACTACCTCAAGGCGCAGAAGATCCGCCGCCTGATCGCGCAGGATTTCGAAGCGGTGCTGAACGGCCCGAACGCCGTCTGCGACGTCATCATGGGACCGGTCGCGCCGACCGTGGCCTGGGACCTGGGCGACAAGTCCGACGACCCGGTGGCCGCCTACCTGGCCGACATCTACACGCTGTCCACCAGCCTGGCCGGCCTGCCCGGCATGTCGATCCCGGTCGGCTTCGGCGCCAAGAACCGTCCCGTGGGCCTGCAGATCATCGGCAAGCATTTCGGCGAAGCGAAACTGCTGAACGTCGCCCACCAGTACCAGCTGGCGACCGACTGGCACACCCGCGCACCTGCCGGCATCTAACACACCAAATACAGCGAGAACAATATGGAATGGGAAGTCGTCATCGGTCTTGAGAACCACGTGCAGCTCACGACCGAATCTAAAATTTTCAGCGGATCGCCGATCAAGTTCGGCGCTGAACCCAACACCCAGGCCAGCCCCGTGGACCTGGCGCTGCCAGGCGTGCTGCCGGTGATGAACAAGCAGGCGGTGGACCGCGCGATCCGCTTCGGCCTGGCCGTGGGCGCGAAGATCGCGCCGGCGTCCATCTTCGCCCGCAAGAACTACTTCTATCCCGACCTGCCGAAGGGCTACCAGATCAGCCAATTCGAAGACCCTGTGGTCATCGGCGGCGCGCTGACCTTCGGCTACGAGAAGGACGGCGAATTCGTCACCAAGACCGTCAACCTGACGCGCGCCCACCTGGAAGAAGACGCCGGCAAATCGCTGCACGAAGACTACGCCGGCATGAGCGGCATCGATTTGAACCGCGCCGGCACGCCGCTGCTGGAAATCGTCTCCGAGCCTGAGATCCGCAGCGCGGCCGAAGCCGTGGCCTACGCCAAGGCGCTGCACTCGCTGGTGATGTGGCTGGGCGTCTGCGACGGCAACATGCAGGAAGGCTCGTTCCGCTGCGACGTCAACGTCTCCGTGCGTCCGAAAGGCCAGAAGGAATTCGGTACCCGCTGCGAAATCAAGAACCTGAACTCGTTCCGCTTCATCGAGGAAGCCGTGCACGTCGAAGTGCGCCGCCAGATCGAATTGATCGAAGACGGCGGCAAGGTGGTGCAAGCCACGCGCCTGTACGATCCGGACCGCAAAGAAACGCGCGAAATGCGCAGCAAGGAAGACGCGCAGGACTACCGCTACTTCCCGGACCCGGACCTGCCGCCGCTGGTCATCTCCGAAGAGTGGATCGCCAAGGTGAAGGCCTCGATGCCGGAACTGCCGGCCGCAATGCGCGAACGCTTCGTCAGCGAATACGCCCTGCCGGAATATGACTCGCTGGTGCTGACCGCGTCGAAAGCGATGGCGACCTACTTCGTCGCCGTGGTGGAAAAAGCCGGCAAGGAAAACGCCAAGGCCGCCGCCAACTGGCTGATGGGCGACGTCTCGTCGACGCTGAACCGCGAAGGCGTGGACATCGCCGACGCGCCGGTCTCGCCGGCGCAACTGGCGCTGATGTTGAAGCGCATCGCCGACGGCACCATCAACAACAAGACCGCCAAAGAACTGTTCGGCGACATGTGGGCGGCCAAGTCGTCCGACGACAACTTGGTCGATGTGCTGATCGACACCAAGGGCCTGAAGCAGATCTCCGACACCGGCGCGCTGGAAGCGATCGTCAACGACGTCATCGCCGCCAACGAAAAGTCGGTGGAGCAGTACCGCGCCGGCAAGGAAGCGGCGATCAACTCGCTGATCGGCCAGGCGATGAAAGCCTCGCGCGGCAAGGCCAATCCGGCGCAGCTGACCGAGCTGCTGAAGGCCAAACTGGCCGGCTGACAGCCTCCCTTCTGAAAAAACCGTCCGCCTGAACGCGTACAAGATCGCGTTCGGTGCCGACGGTTTTTTTTCGCCCCCCGCACGTCCGTGAGAATGCGCGAGTATTCACGGATCGCAAACTGCTATCCTGTTCAACCTTAAGACTACAGATCAAATTCAATGACCGATACGAGAATACGCCTGGCGGTTCCCGAAGACGCGGCAGCCATCGCCGCGATGGCCGTGGCGCTGACCGAGGAAATATCCCAGCGCCTGGGCGCGAAGACTTTCAACCTTGAGCTGCAAAAAACCGCGAGCTTGTGCCACGCCCTGCTGCGCGAGGAAAAATACCTGGCGCTGATCGCCATCGCGGAAGGCGAGGCGATCGGCTTCGTCGGCATCTCCGAAGGCCGCGCGCTGTACGCGGAGGGCGCGCTGGCGACCATGCAGGAATTCTTCGTCTCCCCGCCCTTCCGCGCGAACGGCGTCGGCGGGCTGCTGCTCAACGCCGCCGCCGAACTGGCGCGCAAGCGGCGCTGGAACCGCCTGGAAGTGTGCACGCCGCCGCTGCCGGAATTCGACCGCAGCCTGGCGTTCTATGAGCGCCATGGCTTCGAAGTCACCGGCGGCCGCAAGATGAAGCGCCTGTTCACGGAAGCCCAATGAAAAAACTGATCGCACTGCTGGCGTTGACCCTGTCCGCGCTGGCCCATGCCGATGTCGTCGATTGGCCGCTGAGCTATGACGGCCAGTCCACCAATACCTTCATCTGGGACAAGCGCGCCAAGCCGCTGATCCAGACGCGCGTGCCGTCCAAGTTGTCCAGGGACGTCATCGCTGGATTGGGCGGTCCGCCGGATCCGGTGTTCGTGGTGGACAAGCGCTACGTCAGCGCATCGGCATGCGAGGCGCACGCCTGCCCGGAAAAGGGCTTCTTCTGGATCGACACCCAGACCGGCCAAGGCCTGGGCGCGGTCATCTACGATGGCGAGCTGCGGCTGGGTTCCAACAGCCTGGGCGCGGCGCAGATACCGGCTGCCGCGCGGCGAGCGCTGATCGACTGGACGAGCGCCAACGACATCACGGTGACCAGTGTCGAATTCATCGACCGCACCGGCGCCAGCGCCAGCATCGACGCCGCGCAATTCAAGCCGGCGCCGCACTTCGAGCCTGCGGCCGGAGGTCCATCCTACGACTGCAAGGCCGCCGCCACGCGCGTGGAAAAAACCATCTGCGCCGATCCGGCACTGGCCAGCCAGGACCTGGCGATGGCCAAGCATGTCAAGGAACTGCGCCAAGGGTACGCCACCATCGCCGACCGCACCCTGCTGCGCGACTTCCAGCGCAAATGGCTGAAAGAGCGCGACGCCACCTGCGCCACGGCCGCCGACATCAACGCCTGCCTCGCCAGGCAGTACCAAGTGCAGGATGAGCGGTTGCGGAACTGGATTCCCGGTCGCTGAGCGATATTTAGTCTGAACCAGGGATCTTATGATCGGCAATTGGGAAAACACGCCAATGGCCTCCTTACTCAACGCTTTGCTTTTTCTGCTTCTGATTGTCGGGTCGCGCCTCGCGTGCGCTTCGGCGCCCCTGCTCACCGAGTACACCCATACCGCATGGACCGAGCTGAATGGCGCGCCGACGAGCGTGACCAAGTTCGCCCAGGGCGCCGACGGCTGGCTGTGGATCGCCACGCCTACCGGCCTGTTTCGCTTTGACGGCGTGCGTTTCGAACGCGCCGATAAGGTCTACGGTCATCCGCTCGATTCCAGCAACATCATGGCGCTGACCACCGCGCCCGATGGCGCGCTGTGGGTCGGCTACCGCATCGGCGGCGTGTCCGTGTTCAGGAGCGACGGCGCGCACACCTATGCGGAACGCGACGGATTGCAGCCGGTCGGCGTCATGCATATCGAGGCCGCCCCGGATGGCGCGATCTGGGCGGCGATGCGCGACGGCGTGGCTGTATTGGCGCCGGGCGCCAGCCGTTTCCGCTACCTGGGCCCCGAGGCGGGACTGCCAACCCTGGGCGTGTTCCAGATTATGTTCGCCCGCGATGGCACGACATGGATCGGAACGAATTCGGGCGCCTACTATCGCAAGCCGGGTGAGACCCGCTTCACGCAGGCGTGGCCGCATGTGGCGCTGGTATGGCTCTGCGAAGCGCCGGATGGCACCATATGGGGCAACGACTTCAAGGACGGCTACTACAAGGTTCGCACTTTGGCGCCCGCCGCCAGTGAATCGCCCAAACCGGAACTCGATGGCTACGGCATGATCTTCGACCGCCAGGGAACGATGTGGATGCTGCATACCGATAACCTGGAGCGCAAGGTGGCGCCGGCCGAATCCAGTCCGCCGGAGCAGCGCCTGTCGAAGGAAAATGGACTCAGCGGCCCGATGCTCAGCACGAAGTTCCTGGACCGCGAAGGCAATCTGTGGATCGGCACCTCGCGCGGAATAGACCGGCTGCGGCCGAACCGCTTGCGGACCATGCCCGTCGTCAAACAGCTGGAATACCCCGCGCTGGTGGCCGGCCCTTCAGGCGATGTCTGGGTGGGAGACTATGCCGCCGACCTTTGGCGCTACAACCTCGAAGGACGCGTCAGCCGCGAGGTCGCAGGTCCGCTGACGGCCAGTTACACGACGCCGGACGGCGTCCTGTGGGTGGGCGGAACGGAGTCCCTGCAACGGCGCGATCGCGATGGCACACTGACCTCGATTCCCTATCCGCCCGAACTGAAAGGCCTGCGCGTCCACGCCCTGCAGCAGGACCGCGATGGTGCCTTGTGGGCCTCGTTCGCATCGGGCAAAGGCGTGTACAAACTCATTGCGGGCCAATGGACCAAGTCGGGCGGCTTGCAGGACATCTCCGATCTGCTGGCGACGTCCATGGCCCGCGATGGCCAGGGCAGCTTGTGGATGGGCCATCTGCGCAACCTGGTCACGGTCATCGACGGCACCAAGTTGCGCACACTGGGCCCTGCGGACGGCCTGCAACTCGGGACGATCATGGACCTGTACTTCGACGGCAGCGCCATGTGGGTGGGCGGAGAACAGGGCGTCGCGCTCTATCGCGATGGCCGCTTCGCCGCCCTGCACGGCGAGCGCGGTGAAGATTTTCGCGGCGTCTCCGGCATCGTGCGGCTACCCGGCGGCGACCTGTGGCTGCACGGCGCCGACGGCCTGTATCGCATCGCCGCCGCCGATATCGCCGCATGGTTGAAGAACAGCCATACCGCCGTGGCTTTCGAACGCTTCGACGCGCAGGACGGCATGCAGGGCCACGCGCCGCAACTGCGGCCGGTGCCCTCGCTGATGCGCTCACGCGACGGCATGCTGTGGTACGCGACGACGGCTTCGATCGGCACCATCGACCCGGCCCATATCCTGCGCAATACGCTGCCGCCGCCGGTGGAGATAACCAGCGTGGTTGCCGACAACGCGCGCTACGCCATCCCGCAGACCCGCGCACTCGCCCTGCCGGCGGGCACGCAGAATCTGCAGGTCGACTTCACGGCCCTGAGCCTGTCGATACCCGAGCGGGTGCGGCTGCGCTACAGGCTGTCCGGCCTCGATTCCGCCTGGCAGGAGCCGGTGGGCCGCAGGCAGGCGTACTACACCAATCTGGCGCCGGGCAAATACCGGTTTGAGGTCATCGCGTCGAACGAGGACAATCTCTGGAATGCCAAGGGTGCCGCGTTGGAGATAGAGATCCCGCCGACATTTGTGCAAAGCGGCTGGTTCAAACTACTGCTGGTGGCGCTTGGCCTGCTGCTGCTGTGCTCCGCCTACGCGTTGCGGATCCGCTTCCTGACGCAGCGGATGCAGGAGCGCTTGCAGGAACGCCTGGCGGAACGCACGCGCATCGCGCGCGCCCTGCACGACACGCTGCTGCAAAGCATACAGGCGCTGCTCATGTCCTTCGATACGCACAGCCGCCACCTGAAGGAAGGCACGCAGGAGCGCACGCGCCTGGACCAGACGCTCAATCTCGCGGAACAGCTGCTGGTAGAGGGACGGGACCAGATCATGGACCTGAGGGCATCGGCCTCGCCGGATGCGCTGGAGCTGACGCTTGAACACTTCGGCAAAGGATTGGCCGAACATCGCTCGCATGCCTTCGACATGACGATCGGCGGTACGCCGAGGCCATTGCGTCCCAAGGTACATGAAGAGATCTACGCCATCGGCCGCGAGGCCCTGTTCAACGCCTCGCGCTACGCGGGCGCCGGCCGTATCGAACTCGCGCTGGAATACGGGGCCGGCGCCTTCGTCATGCGCGTGCGCGACAACGGCTGCGGGTTAGACGAATCGGTCGCCACAACCGGCCACCGGCCCGGCCATTGGGGCCTGACGGGAATGCGTGAGCGCGCACATGCCATCGGCGCCAGCCTGGATATCGACAGCAAGCCAGGCGCCGGCACGCAAATCACGGTGACGGTTCCCGGTAAGACGGCTTACTGAGCTCCCGATGACCATGAGCCTCCCACCCTCCTCGCTGACGCAACGCCTGATCGACATGGTCCGCTCCTCGGCGGAGCTGATGGCCGCGCTGTCGGCCGCCCGCAGCCTCGGGCTGGAAAGCTGGTGCATCGGCGCGGGCGCCGTCCGCACGCTGGTGTGGGATGCGCTGCACGGCCACGCTAGTCCCACGCCGCTGGCCGACGTCGACCTGGTCTACTTCGCCCCGCATGCGCCGCCGCGGCACGACGCCGAACTGGAAGCGCGGCTGCGCCAGCTGATGCCGGCGCTGGAATGGGAGGTGACCAACCAGGCGCACGTCCACGCATGGTTCATGCGCGAATTCGGCCGCGAGGTCGCACCGCTGCTATCGCTGGCGGATGGCGTGGCGACCTGGCCGGAGTACGCAACCTGCGTCGGCGTGATGCTGGCTGCGGACGATACCATCCTCGTGATCGCTCCACACGGCCTGGAAGATCTGTTCGAACTGCGCGTGCGGCACAACCCGGCCCGCGCCGATGCCGACACCTACCGGCACCGCATCGCATCCAAGCGCTTTGCGCAGCGCTGGCCGCTGCTGGCGATCGAATCACTCAAGTAAAGCCGCAATCGCCAGCGGCGTGCTGCTGGTGACGATCTGCCCCGCCTCCGGCAGCGCGGCGAAGCGATAGACGAACACCCTGAACGTGGCGACGACATCGCCACTGAAAGCCGGCCCCTCTTTCGCCGCCAGCATGGTGACGGCGCCACCGACCGCATGGAACTGCACCTGCGACGCGTCATTCTTCGGATACGAAAACTGCACGCCGGCGCAGCTCTTCCCGGCGGCCTCGCCGGAGTAGCGCAGATAGGCCAGCAACTGGTCGCAGGCGGTGCGCAGGTCGGCGGCCGCGTAGACGCCGTCCGGCCGCGTCACGATGGACACCCAGGCGCCGGACTTGAGCTGCCCCGCCTTGCGGTTCACGGTCAGTTCCGCGTTGTCGTCATAGGCCGCCTTGGAGAACGGGAACACCGCGCGGCCCAGCGCATCAAGCGGCAGCGCCAGGTGCGTGGCCTTGCTGTTGAGCGTCATCCGCAGGCCGTCCATCGCCACGCTCTTGTCGCGCGGGCGTATGCGGAAGTGATTCTGCAAAAACTGCTTGGGCTTGCCGTACTTTTCAAACCAGATCATCTGGCGATAGGCGTCGCGATACTCGATCCAGTCGGAGTCCTCCTGCGCGCCGGCGAACGCCGGCAGCAAGGCAAGACAGAGTAGGAGGAGTTTGAACATGCCGCTTAAAACCGGTAAGCCAGTCCGCTGGACCACGTGATGAAGTTGCGGCGGTCGACGAAGGGCGCTTCGGCCGGGCCGTTGCCCAGCCGCGCGCCGGTCACCGTGCTGTTGATCAGCCACTTGCTGCTCAAGGCCCAGTTCCAGTTGACGCCCACGCTCACCGACATCACGCCGGCGGAAGGATGGTAATCGCGCACGCCACCGGTGGCGGTGCGGACTTCATACAACTCGCGCATCACCGGATCGCTGGCCAGCGAAACGCCGGCCGACAGCGTCACCGTATGATGCGGCGCCGGCGACGGCAGGGTTTTCTGCACGCCGACCTGGCCACGGAAACCGCGGGCGCTGGTGTCGTACACGAGGTTCGACGTCACCCGCGCCTCGTCGCCAAGGTAGTGGTTATAAAATCCGCCGACATCGGCCGAGCCGCGAACAGGATGCGTGCCGCGCAGGCGCCGGCTGTCACCGGGATTGCGCGTATCGCTGGCGAGTATCAGCGGCCCATATTCCACGCCAGCCGTTTCGGACAGGTGCATCCCGAGCACGCCGTTGGCCGAGACAAAGATCCCGTTGCTCCACTGGACCTGGAACAACGGCCGCAGGATCACTGGGCGCGTCTCGCCCTCCGCCGCCGCCGTCCTGGTGGTGAAGGCCAGCCCCGCGTACATGTCCTTGCTCCCATCGGGCATCATCAACCCGGTGGTGTTTTCGGCCAGCGCCGGAGCGCACGCGGCCAACAGCAAAAGTAGCGGGGATAGCTTATTCATGTATTCCTTAAAAATCGAAACGCACGCCCAGCGCGAAACGATCTGTCTTGGCGGTGAAGCCGTCATGTTCGAGTTTATTGGTGTGTTCCAGTTCCAGCTGCAGCGCCACATCCCTGGTGACCAGGTAGGAGGCGCCCGCGCTCAGGTACAAGCCGGTCTTGTTAACCGACTCGCCAGCCGGAGCGTTCTTACCGCTGATATCCATCTTCAGCCGCCCCTGTCCGACGCCTGCCTTGCCGAACAGGGACCAGTCCTCGCTCAGCTTCCACGTCCCTCGCGCCGCCAGATAAGCGGTGCTGACGCGCGTCTTGAGCCGGTAACCGGGGCTGAGATCGAAGCTGGTCGAGCCGCCGTCGGTGCGGTAGCCGGCTTCCAGCGCCCACACCGGCGACAGGTCATATCCCGCAAACAGACCGATTGGGGTCGCCCTCTTGGCGGCACTGTGCTCGGTCGTCACACCGTTCTCGGTGTATTTGATATTGCCATCGGTCCGGGAGCTGACATTGGCGCCCACATACATCCCTTCGGCATGCGCCAGCGAGCTTGCGGCCAGAGCGACGAAAGCGGTGCAGATGATTTTTTTCATGTTCGGAATCCAGGTTGAAGTAGGAGCCTCCAATGTTAGGCACCCATCGCCACGGAATCCGCCTCGGTCTGTCGTTGAATTGTCCTCAATTTGTAGGCGCCATTTGTATAGAAAGTGTACGAATGTGTACCCGATTGTCGAAAATGCCACATGAGCACTGAGCTCCACTACAATACCCACGAAAACGGAGGCGCGATGCAGCGTGTAATGCTGGTGGAAGACGATGCGCGGCTGGCCGCGCTGGTCAAGGAATACCTGGACGAATACGATTACGCCGTCGACGTGGTGACACGCGGCGACCGTGCGCTCGACCATTTCCGCGATACCCAGCCGGACCTGGTGATACTCGACCTGACGCTGCCCGGCGTCGACGGCCTGGTGGTGTGCCGCCAGCTGCGCCAGCTCAGCGCCGTGCCTATCCTGATCCTGACCGCGCGCGAGGACAGCTTCGACGAAGTCTCCGGCCTCGAACAGGGCGCGGACGACTACGTCAACAAGCCGGTGCAGCCGCGCGTGCTGCTGGCCCGCCTGCGCGCATTGCAGCGGCGCGGCAGCGGCGTCGCCGGCAGCGACATCGTCATCGGCCAATTGCGCATCTCGCGCGAGAACCGCACGGTCCACTGGCGCGGCGGTGAGGTGGCGATGAACAGCACCGAGTTCAAACTGTTCGCGATCCTGGCCGGCGCCTCCGGCAAGGTCCTGTCGCGCAACGACATCCTGGTCAAGATGCGCGGCATCGAATTCGACGGCCTTGATCGCAGCATCGACAACTGCATCTCCCGCCTGCGCCGCAAGTTCGGCGACGGCGGTTCGGAGCGCATCAAGACCGTCTGGGGCGAAGGCTATCTGTTCAGCCCCTCGGCCTGGGAATGAACCGGCTTTTTTGGCGCTTCGCATTGCTGGTGGTGCTGGCCATCACGCTGGCAACCTGCGCGATCTACTTCACCTTCAGCCGCCTGTTCGGCGACCCGCTGGAGGAGATCGCGCGCCGCCAAGCCGCCGGCCAGATCTTCCTGCTGGAGCAGTACATCGACAAGGCGCCCGCCGACGAATGGCTGCCGCGCCTGAACAAGGTGCGCGAAGTATCCGAGGCCACGCTTGAACTGCAGCCGCTGAAGGACGCGCTGGCGGCGCTGCCCTCCTCCAAACGCGGCCAGCTGCTGCAAGGAGCGGTGGTGATCGACGTCGGCGGCAAGGGCTTCTACCGGCGCGTCGACACGACCGGCGCGCGCTACATCGGCAGCGACGACGACGTGATCCACGCGCAGCGCCTGCCCATCGACATCGGCCGGGCGCTGGGCATGGAGGCCATCCGCTTCGGCGTGATCGCGCTGTTCCTGCTGGTGCCGATAGGCTGGTGGTCGCGCCGGCACTGGCGCGGTCTGCTGGCGCTGTCGAAGGTGGCCGACGATTTCGGCCAGGGCGACCTGGCGGCGCGGGCCGAGGTGCGGCCCGCGTCCAGCATCGCGCCGCTGGCCGGCCGCATCAACGACATGGCCGAGCGTATTGGCTTGCTGATGGAAGCGCGCAAGAACCTGCTGCATTCGGTGTCGCACGAGCTGCGCACGCCGATCGCGCGGCTGGAGTTCGGCCTGGAGCTGCTGCGCGAGCGCCACGCGGACGACGATCCGGCGCTGCAAAAGCGCATCGCGGCCATGGAGACCGATGTCGAGGAATTGAAAACGCTGGTCAACGAGCTGCTTAGCCTGACGCAGCTCGACCAGGCGCAATCCATGCCGCGTCAGACGTTCGGGCTGGCGCCGTTGCTGCGGGAGTGCACACCGCCCGCCCACCTGCGCCAGCGGTTCAGCGCCAGCATCGCCGGCGACCTGGGCGAGTTGCAGGGCGACGCCCGCCTGCTGGCGCGCGCCGTCAACAACCTGCTGGGGAACGCCGCCAAGTACGCGGTGGGTCGCATCGTGCTGTCCGCCGCGCGCGACGGCGGCGCCCTGCGCATCGCCGTGGAGGACGACGGCCCCGGCATCCCATCCGAAGCGCGCGAGCGCGTGTTCGAGCCGTTCTACCGCCTGGAGCGCGAACAGGACTACGCCGCCAGCGGCTACGGCCTGGGCCTGGCCATCACCGCCAAAGCCGTCCAGCTGCACGGCGGCGCCATCGCCGTCGACGATTCCCCGCTGGGCGGCGCGCGCTTCACCATCACTTTATAGACAAACCTGTCTACACAAAGCAACACGTCGCAGCGGCGCTGAAAACTAAAGTATACATTTTTGTCTAGACATACTAATCTACAAATACTTTAGCAAGCCGACAAGAGACACCCATGAGCATACCCAAACCAACCGCCGCCGAACTCGATCTGCTGCAGGCCCTGTGGCCGCTCGGCTCGGCCACCGCCAAGCAGGTACACGAAGCCATGCTGGAAGAGAAACCGGACCTGGCCTACGGCACCGTGCTGCGGCTGATGCAGATCATGCACACCAAGGGCATCCTGATCCGCGACGAGAGCCAACGCTCGCACGTCTACGCGCCGGCACAGGCGCAGGACGCGCTGCAAACCAATCTGCTGAAGGACTTGATGCAGAAGGCCTTCGCCGGCTCGGCCAAGGCGCTGGTGCTGGCGGCGCTACGCTCCGGCATATCGAAGAAGGAGCGCGAAGAGATCGAGAAAATCCTCAAGGATGAGAAAAAATGAGCCCTTTCGTTTTCGCCCTCGGCCTGACGCTGATGCACTTCCTGTGGCAAGGCCTGCTGCTGGGCTGCGCTACCGCCATCGCCCTCACGCTGCTGCGCAACAGCCGCGCCGAATACCGCTACCTGGTGGCCTGCTCGGCGCTGATGGCCTGCCTGTGCTGGCCGGCGGTCGAGCTGTATCAGCGCCTGTACTGCGCCACGGACGGCGCAACCGTCATCGGCGCCGGCTTGCTGCGTCAAGCCGCGCAGAGCATGGTCGGCGGCGGCGAACCATTCGACTTGCGCGACTCGATGCGCGGCATCGTCAGCCTGTGGGCCTTGTGCGCCGTGCTGCTGTCACTGCGCATGATCCTCGGCCTGCTGTGGATAGACCGCGCCGCCAAACAATGCGACTGCGCCCACCGCCAGGACCAGTTGCGCTGGGAAGCGCAGCTGCAACGGCTGGCGGCGCGCTTCGGCGTGGACCGCGCGGTGCGGCTGCGCATCGTCGACTCCATCGCCAGTCCAATCACGGCTGGCTGGTGGCGGCCGGTGGTGCTGCTGCCGGCCGCGCTGGTGGCGGGCATGCCGCCCGATCTGCTGGAGGCGCTGCTGGCGCACGAAATGGCGCACATCCAGCGCCACGATTACCTGGTCAACCTGCTGCAGAACGTGATCGAAACGCTGCTGTTCTACCACCCTGCCGTCTGGTGGATTTCGAACCGCATCCGCGTCGAGCGCGAACTGATCGCGGATGATTTCGCAGCAAGGCAGCTCGGCGAACCGCGGCGCCTGGCCCTTGCACTTTCGGAGCTGGAGCGTCTCCAGTTCTCAACTCACCACCTGGCCTAAGCGGCCAATGGAGGAAATTTGATGGATCGTATTCAACGTTTGTGCCGCCCTGCACCGCAGGCCTTGAACTGGAAAGCCGCCGTGCCGATGCTGGGACTGGCGCTGGCCTGCATGTCGATCTACGCGGAGGCCGTGGCCGCCGACAAGGTCGCCGAGCAGACGGTGCACGCCCTGGCCGACTTCAGCACGTGCGACAAGCCGAAATGGCCGGAAGGCGCGATGGCCCGCAAGGAAAGCGGCACCGTTACGCTGAAGTTCCTGGTCGGCGCCGACGGCAAGTTCAAGAAATCGCAGGTGCAGAAATCCAGCGGCCACCAGGACCTGGACGAAGCGGCCCGCGCCGGCATCGAGAAGTGCGGCTTCAAGCCCGCCCTCAAGGCCGGCAAGCCGGTGGAGTCCTGGATGCAGTTGCAGTACGTCTGGGTGCTGGAGTGAGCCTCAGTGGGCAGGGCTTAACGCCATCCAGTCCAGGATGTCGGCGAAGACCTGCTCGCGATTGAGTTCGTTGAAGTTCTCGTGATAGTTCTGCGGATGCCGCTGGTAGGTCAACAGCGCCGGCGGCACCGATTTCAGCATGCGCTCCGCCGCGTCGGCGTCGGCAAGCTTGTCGTCGCCGGCCACCACCGCGAACAGGCGGTGCGACCATGCGGGCATGCGCGTCGCCAGTCCCTGCTGCGCATTGGTCAGCGCGTTGGCGAAACGGACCGTGATCTCGGTGGCGCGGATGCCGTCGCGCTCATCGTCGTGATGGCGGGCGGTGATGGCGCTATCGTGGGTCAGCAGATCGGTCAGCGGCGCCAGCGGCACCTTCATGCGCGGCGCCAGCGCGCCCAGCACGCCGGCCATCGCCTGCAGCACCGGCGACACCTTGATCGCGTTCACGTAGTACGGCGACGACAGGATGAAGCCTTTGATGGCGGGATCGCCGGCGAAGTGGCCCAGGCCCAGGTGGGTGGCGATCAGCGCACCCATCGAATGGCCCATCACGTAGACCGGCACGCCCGGATACTGCTGCTTGACCCACTGCAGGAATACCACGCTGTCGTCCAGGAAGACATGGAAGCCGGGGATGTCGACGCGGCGCGCGTCCTGGTGTCCGCACAGGTCGTAGGCCACGGTGGCGATGCCGTGCTGGCGGAAGTACAGCGCCGGCGTGACGTAGTCACCCGCGTGCGCCATGCCGCCGTGGATGGCCAGTATCACCGCGCGCGGCGCAACGCCGGCCGGCTCCCAGATGTGGACGCGGCGCTCGGCCTGCGGGCCGGCGCGGAAGCTGGCCAGGCGGTCTTCGGCAAACCGCATCAGGCGGTGATGCTCAGATTGATGCCCATTTCGACCAGCAGCTTCAGGTCGGCCAGCGAGAAGTCCAGGCTGGGGGTGGCTTCGCCGCGTTCGGTGGTGAAGGAGATGCGCAGCTCGGCGTCCACGTCGGAACGCTCGAAGTGGATGCCGCGTGCCTGGCACTCGGCCAGGTAGTGGCGGATCTGCTTGAGCAGCGCGTCCGGGTTCATGTCGGTACCGACCGCGACGTAGAAGCCGGAATCGATGCGTACCCGGCCGTCGGGCTTGACGTCGCCCTTTTGCCAGTCGCTGTCCGGCTCGGTCGGCAGGCCGTCGCGGACGTCGATCAAACCTTCGTCGTCGCCATGCACCTTCAGGGTTGCGATGTTCATGAATTAGCCTTTATCATCTCCGGAATACCGAATTAGGTTACACCAAAGAAATTTCAAAGTCTAGCAATATGGCTTGTTAGACAATACCGTAACGGGTGCGGTAGGCGGCCACCGCATCCTTGTATTGCAACAGCTGCGGATCGGCGCCGGCGCCGTTCAGGTAGCTGAACAGGTCGTCCAGGTTGCCGATCGAAATCACCGGGATGTTGTAGGTCTTGGCCACTTCCTGCACCGCCGAGTTGGGCGACAGCTGGCCGTCCTTGCCCGAGCGCTCCATGCGGTCCAGCGCGATCAGCACGGCGCATGGTTCGGCGCCGGCGGCGCGTATCATGTCCACCGACTCGCGCACCGAGGTGCCGGCCGAGATCACGTCGTCGATGATGACGACCTTGCCCTGCAGCTTGGCGCCGACGATGGTGCCGCCCTCGCCGTGGTCCTTGGCTTCCTTGCGGTTGAAGGCGAACGAGGTGTTGCGGCCCTTGCCGGCCAGCGCCACCGCGGTGGCCGAGGCCAGCGTGATGCCCTTGTAGGCGGGGCCGAACAGCATATCGAACTCGACGCCGGAATCGAGCAGCGTCTGGGCGTAGAACTGGGCCAGCTGGGCCAGCGTGGCGCCGTCATGGAACAGGCCGGCGTTGAAGAAGTACGGCGACTGGCGCCCGGCCTTGGTGGTGAACTCACCGAAGCGCAACACACCGGTCTTGACCGAAAATTCGATAAATTGCTGACGTAAGCTGTCCATACTGCCTCATTTCTGTAAAGTGCCTGTATTTTACCGCTACACTAGCGCATTCCAAAATTTACGCATTGAATCGACCATGCCAAAAATCATCTCCGCCAATCTGAACGGCATCCGTTCCGCCTCGAGCAAGGGCTTCTTCAAATGGATGGCCACGCAGGACGCCGATTTCGTCTGTGTGCAGGAATTGAAGGCCCAGGCGCCGGACATGACGCCGGAATTCCTCAACCCGGGCGGCTACCACGGCCACTTCCACTATGCAGAGAAGAAGGGCTATTCCGGCACCGGCGTCTACAGCAAGATCGAGCCGGACCGCGTGGTGATCGGCTTCGGCTCGCCGGAGTTCGATGCCGAGGGGCGCTACGTGCGTTGCGATTTCGGCAACCTGACGGTGATTTCGGTGTACTGCCCGTCGGGTTCGTCGGGGCCGGAGCGCCAGGAGGCCAAGTTCCGCTTCATGGACCTGTTCCTGCCGCACCTGCAGTCGCTGCACGCCGAGGGGCGCGAAGTGGTGATCTGCGGCGACTGGAACATCGCCCACAAGGAGATCGACCTGAAGAACTGGAAGGGCAACAAGAAGAATTCCGGCTTCCTGCCGGAGGAGCGCGAATGGATGACGCGCATCTTCGACGAGGTGGGCTTTGTGGACGTGCACCGCGGGCTCGATCCGCGCGAAGAGCAATACACCTGGTGGAGCAACCGCGGCCAGGCCTACGCCAAGAACGTCGGCTGGCGCATCGACTACCACGTCGCCACGCCTGGCATCGCCGCCAAGGCCACCACGGTAGCGATCTACAAGGAAGAAAAGTTCTCCGACCACGCGCCGTTGACCATCGAGTACGCTGGCATTTAAGCCTGCCCCTCTTCTCATCAATGATTGATCAAGGCCCGGCAATCTGGTAACTTCGGATGAGGGGAGACGCCACAAAATGGACATCATCGGGACAGGTTGTTATCCATTGAGCCAAGCCGCACGGCTGGTTGGCGCGGAGCCGCGCGCGCTGCGCCGATGGCTACTCGGCTACTCGCGAAAATACCAAGGCAAGCAGGTCCGTTCGGAGCCGCTCTGGACCACGCAACTTAAAGACGAAGAGCTACCCGAAGACATCATCGGTTTCCGGGACTTGCTTGAAGCGCGCATGGTGACCGCATTTGTCCGCCATGGTGTCGACCTCAAAGTTATTCGCGCAACGATAGCATCGGCGGCGCAGCATTTCGGGATTGCCTATCCATTGACGCAACAGCAGTTCCTCACGGACGGGAAGCGCATATTTTTGGAAGCCGTCGAGCAGGCCACGGGTGAGCCCAAAATGATAGACGTGGTGCGAAAACAGTTCGTTTTTTCCGACATCATCAAGCCTTCCTTATATGCCGGCATCGAATATGGCGACGAGGGTGCGGTGCGCTGGTTCCCACTCGGAAAGCGGAAGACGATCGTCTTGGACCCCTCATTGCAATTCGGTACGCCGATCGTCACCCAAGCAGCCATTCCGACAGACACCATTTATGCATCCTACCTGGCCGAAGGACGCGACAAGGGAATGGTTGCCCGCGTATTCGACATCACGCCCAGGATGGTAAGCGACGCTGTGGAATTTGAAGAAAGACTTGCGGCTTGAAGTTCTTCTTCGATAATAATTTATCCCGTTATCTCGCTCATGGCATCCGGGAGCTATCTGGCGTCACACCAGAGGTGGAAGAGGTTCTTCATTTAAGTGACCGCTTTGCACGCGACGCGCCCGACCTTACATGGATAGGCGAGCTTTCCAATGATGGTCCGTGGTACATCGTCTCCATCGACCGCTTTAAAAAGCAGCATGGCGCCGAACGCGAAGCCATCCGCAGAGCTGGTCATACAGTTTTCATCCTGGACGCGCAATGGTCCCGACAAGGATTTTGGCAGCAGTCAGAACGCCTGGTCAGATGGTGGCCACAGATAGTCGCCTATTCCGCGCTAGTGAGTGGCGGCGCATACCGCGTACCTTGGCAGCACTCCCCCGCGACCAAGCTCCAGGCGATCACCTTCTAAACCTATGGTTTACAAGCTGCGGTGGCTGCGGAATTCGCGGCGTTCGCCGCTCAGCGGGTCGGTGAAGGCGATGCGGCGGGCCAGCAGCTTCAATGGCTGCGAGACGTCGTCCGCCTTGCACGGCAATGCCACCGGGTAGAACGCGTCGTTGATGATGGGGATGCCCAGCGATGACAGATGCAACCGCAACTGATGCTTGCGCCCGGTGTGCGGATGCAGCCGGTACAGCGTGCAGTCGGCCCGGTGCTCGATGACGTCGATCAGCGTTTCCGAATTCGGTTCGCCCGCCTCTTCCTTCATGATGAAGAACTTGTCGCCGTCGACCATACGGCTGCGGTAGGTAAAGGGAAACTCGCGGCCATGCAGGCGCGGTGCCAGCGCTTCGTACTCTTTCTCGATCACGCGCTTCTGGAACATCGACTGGTAGGCGCCACGGCTGTCCTGCCGGCGCGAGAAGATCACCACGCCGGCCGTCTCGCGGTCCAGCCGGTGAATCGGCGTCAAATCCTGCTCGCCCAGCTTTTTCTTCAGGCGCACCAGCAGCGTCTCGTGCAGGAAGCGCCCGGTCGGTATCATCGGCAGGAAGTGCGGCTTGTCCACTATCACCAGATGCTCGTCCATGAACAGCACCTCCTCCTCGAACGGAATCGGCGTCTCGGCATCCAGCTCACGGTAGTAGAAGATCCGCATGCCGCGCCGGTAGGCGCTGTGCGGCGTGAGCGCGTTGCCGTCGCTGTCCACCACCTCGCGCCGCGCCATGCGGTCGCGCCACGACGCTTCCGTCACGTCCGGATAGCGCGCCACCAGGAAGGTCAGCATGTCCGGCCACTGCCCTTCCGGCAGCCACAGATAGCTCGGCGCGACACCGTCGCGCATCGGCAGTGGTGCGCCCGGCATTACGAGCGTGGCAGCGCCAGCGAGTGGTACGGAGGCAGCGCGTCCGGGTCCAGGCCCTTGGCGCGCGCGTACACCGGCAGCACCAGGTACATATTCTTCTCCATGTCCTCGATGCGCTTGCTGCCGCTCGGGTGCGTGGACAGGAAGGGCAGCGGCTGGCTCTTGTTCACCGCGCTCATTTTCTGCCACAGCGCGATGCCGGCGCGCGGATCGAAGCCGGCCCGCGCGGCCAGGTCCAGGCCGACCAGGTCGGCCTCGCTCTCGTCGCCGCGCGAGAAGCTCAGCGCCGCGCCCTGCGCCACCATGCCGGCCGCCGCATCCCCCAGGCGCGGATCGACGCCGAAGTAGGCCGAACCCAGCGCGCCGGCGATGCGCGCGCCGACCGAGGTGATGGTGTTCTTGCCGGCCTGCTCGCGCGCGTGCTCGCGCAGCGCGTGGGCGATCTCGTGGCCCATGACCATCGCCACCTCATCGTCGGTCAGGTTCAGCTTGACCAGGATGCCATTGTAGAAGGCGATGCGCCCGCCCGGCATGCAGAAGGCGTTCACCGTCGGCGAATTGAGCAGGTTGACTTCCCACTTCCAGTTGGCCGCGTCCGGGTTCCAGCGCGAGGTGAACGGGATCAGCCGCTTGGCGATGGCGCGCAGCCGTATCAGCTGCGGATTGCGGTCGGTGGCGACGGCGTCCTTCTGGTGGGCCTGGGCCAGCATCTGGTCGTACTGCAGCTTGGATTGCTGGTCGAATTGGCGGGCGTCGCCGCCGATGCCGCGCAGGCGCGACATGCTGGTCACGGGGATGCCGTCATCCTGCGCGTGGACGGCTACGGGCGCAACGGCGCCGGCGCAGCAGACCAGCGCCAGCAAGGCGGCGTTGAATTTAAGCTTTTTCATTCCTGGTATTCCATGGTGCGATTTTCGGTAGCATCATCATGGCAGGAAACGCCAGGATGAAGCACACAATAAAGAACCCGAACCAGCCGGTTTCCGCCACTATATACCCGACCGAGGAGTTGATGAACGTGCGCGGTACGGCGGCCAGACTGGAAAACAATGCGTACTGGGTGGCAGTGTAACGCGGATCGGTGGCGCGCGACATGAACGCCACCAGCGCCGCCGCGCCCAGCCCCGGGCTGGCGAAGGCTTCGAAGCCGAAGACGGCGCTCAGCAGCAGCGGATCGGGCCCGGTGCGCGCCAGCCAGGCGAAGCCCAGGATGGCCAGCGCCTGCATCACGCCGAACACCCACAAGGCGCGGTTGATGCCCAGCTTGATCATCCAGATGCCGGCGACGGCGCCGCCGGCCAGCGCCGCCCACCAGCCGGTGGCGTTGGCCGCCAGGCCGATCTGCTTGGTGGTGAAGCCGATATCGAGGAAGAACTTGGTCGACAGCGCGGTGGCCATGCTGTCGCCGATTTTATACAGCAGCACGAAGGCGATGATCAGCAAGGCCTGCTTCCAGCCGTCGCGCTGCACGAATTCGCGGAACGGCAGTACCACGGCCTCCTGCAGGTTCTTCGGCGGCGCGCCATACACGGCGGGCTCCTTGGCCAGCAGCGTGCAGACGAAGCCGGGCAGCATGAAGGCGGCGACGATCCAGAACACCGCCTGCCACGACATGCTGTCGGCCAGCACCAGCCCCAGCGCGCTCGGTATCAGGCTGGCGGCCTTGTAGGCGTTGACGATGATGGCCGCGCCCAGCCCCTGCTCGTTCTCGGCCAGGATCTCGCGGCGATACGCGTCGATCACCACGTCCTGGCTGGCCGACAGGAAGGCGATCAGGAACACCCAGCCGGCGATCAGCGTCAGCTCCTGTTTCGGGTCCAGCATGCCCAGGCCGCCGATCACCAGGAACAGCGCCAGCTGCGTGAGCGCCATCCAGCCGCGCCTCCGCCCCAGCGAGCCGATGGCGTAGCGGTCCATGAACGGCGCCCACAGGAATTTGAAGGTGTACGGGAAGGTCACCAGCGCGAACAGGCCCAGCGCCTTCACGTTCAGCCCGGACTTGGCCAGCCACGCCTGCATCAGGTAGATCAGCGTGTACAGCGGCAGCCCGGAGCTGAAGCCCAGGAACAGGATGGAAACGGTGCGGCCGTTCAGGTAGTTGCGCAAGCCGGTTGGCTGTTCCTGGATCGTCATCAGTGGCTGGCCTTTTTACGCAGGCGGAACACGGCAAGGTCGCCGCGCAGGTTGGGCAGGAACGAGACGCGGTGCCCTTCGGCCAGCGCCACGCACTCGATCACTTCCAGCCCGCACTCCTCCGCCAGGTCGCGGAAGTCGGTGATGGTGGCGCAGCGCACGTTGGGCGTGTCGTACCACTCATACGGCAGCGATTCCGACACCGGCATGCGGCCCTTGAGCAAGGCCACGCGGTGCGGCCAGTAGGCGAAGTTGGGGAAGGAGACGATGGCCTCCTTACCGACGCGGACGATGTCGCGCAGCAGCGGCTCCACGTGCTTCATCATCTGCAGCGACGACAGGCACAACACCGTGTCGAAGCTGTCGTCGCCGAACAGGGCCAGGCCTTTTTCCATGTCCTGCTGGATCACGCGCACGCCGCGCTTGGTGCTGTCCAGGACCTTGTCGTCGGCGATCTCGATGCCGTAGCCGCTGCACTGCTTGTCGCTCTGCAGATAGTCCATCATCACGCCGTCGCCGCAGCCCACGTCGAGCACGTGGGCGTTCTTGGGTACCCAGTGGGCGATGAAGGCCAGGTCCGGCCGGGCGCTGCTTAAATCGTTGAAGTTCATGCTGCCGCTTTCTCGTTAATGTCGTTCCACACCTGGTCGTAGTAGGCGCGCACCAGCTTCATGTAGCGCGGGTCTTCCAGCAGGAAGGCGTCGTGGCCGTGCGGCGCGTCGATCTCCGCGTAGGTGACCTGGCGGCGGTTGCAGATCAGCGCCTGCACGATCTCCTGGCTGCGCTCCGGCGAGAAGCGCCAGTCGGTGGTGAACGAGGCCAGGAAGAACCTGGCCTTGGTGCCGGCCAGCGTCTTCGCCAGGTCGCCGCCGTGCGCGCGCGCCGGGTCGAAGTAGTCGAGCGCCTTGGTGATCAGCAGGTAGGTGTTGGCGTCGAAGTACTCGCTGAATTTGTCGCCCTGGTAGCGCAGGTAGGATTCGATTTCAAAGTCGACGCCGAAGCCGAACTTGTAGTCGCCCGCCTCGGCGGCGTCCCTGAGCTTGCGGCCGAACTTCTCGGCCATGTCGTCGTCGGACAGATAGGTGATGTGGCCGACCATGCGCGCCACGCGCAGGCCGTTCTTCGGCACCACGCCGTATTCGTAGAAATCGCCGCCGTGGTAGTCGGGGTCCGACAGGATGGCCTGGCGGGCGACGTCGTTGAAGGCGATGTTCTGCGCCGACAGCTTGGCGGTGGAGGCGATCACCACGCAGTGGCGCAGGCGGTCCGGGTACATGATGGACCAGGCCAGCGCCTGCATGCCGCCGAGCGAACCGCCCATGACGGCGGCGAACTGCGTGATGCCCAGTTCATCGGCCAGGCGCGCCTGGGCGTTGACCCAGTCCTCCACCGTGACCACCGGGAAGGCCGCGCCATAGGGCTTGCCGGTGGCGGGATTGACGTGCATAGGCCCGGTCGAGCCGAAGCACGAACCGAGGTTGTTGATGCCGATGACGAAGAACTTGTCGGTGTCGAGCGATTTGCCCGGGCCGACCATGTTGTCCCACCAGCCCTGGCTTTTCGGCTGGCCTTCATATTCGCCGGCCACGTGGTGCGAGGCGTTGAGCGCGTGGCAGACCAGCACCGCGTTCGATTTGTCGGCGTTGAGGGTGCCGTAGGTTTCATACATCAGCATGTAGTCGCGCAGCGAGGCGCCGCTCTGCAGCGCCAGCGGCTGCGCAAAATGCATGGTTTGCGGAGTAACGTATCCTAAGGATGGCATGTGGTTTAGTTTTTATAGGGGTCGGCCCCGCGGGCCATCTATCAAGGTGGGACCGCGAGGATGGGTCCCACCACTTGCTACATCAACTGTAATTGTTCGACCGCGTCTGCAATTACACTTGGTTCCATCGAGCGCATGATCTTGCGCGTTTGCGGCGTGATGAGCGCAAGGTCGCTGTTCAGGATTTCCTGCTTGACCGACAGCAGCTGCGCGGGATGCATCGAGAATTCGCGCAAGCCCATGCCCAGCAACAGGCGCGTGAGCTTGACATCGCCCGCCATCTCGCCGCACACGGCCACGTCGATCCCGGCTTTATGCCCGGCCGCAATCGTCATCGAGATCAATTGCAGCACAGCCGGATGCAGCGGATTGTAAAGGTGCGCGACCTCATAATCAACCCGGTCGATCGCCAGCGTGTACTGGATCAGGTCATTGGTGCCGATGGACAGGAAGTCCATGCGCTTGACGAACATCGGCAGCGCCAGCGCGGCGGCCGGGATCTCGATCATGGCGCCGACGTCGACGTCGTCGTCGAACTTGACGTTCTGCTCGCGCAGCTCGGCCTTGGCCTGGGCGATCATCGCCAGCGACTGGTCGATCTCGAACGCGTGCGCCAGCATCGGGATCAGGATGCGTACCTTGCCGAACGCCGACGCGCGCAGGATGGCGCGCAGTTGCGTCAGGAAGATCTGCGGCTCGGCCAGGCAGTAGCGGATCGCCCGCAGGCCCAGCGCCGGATTCAGTGCCGTGTGCTCGGTCTGGTCGAGCGGCTTGTCGGCGCCGATGTCGAGCGTGCGGATGGTCACCGGCCGGCCCTTCATCGCCACCACGGCCCTCTTGTACTGCTCGAACTGCTCGTCCTCGGACGGGATCTTGCTGTTGCGGCCCATGAACAGGAACTCGGAACGGAACAGGCCCACACCGTTGGCGCCCGCCTCCATCGCGGCCGGGCAGTCGTCGGGCAGCTCGATGTTGGCCATCAGCTGGATCTCGACGCCGTCCTTGGTCACGGCCGGGGTCTTCTTGAGTTTATTGAGCTTCTTGCGCGCGCGGGCGGCGGCGCCCTGGCGTTCGCGGTACTGCTCCAGCACCAGCGCGCTCGGATTGGCGATCACCACGCCGGCGTCGCCGTCGATGATCAGCCAGTCGTCCTGCTCGATCAGGGTCGAGGCGCCGGACATGCCGACCGCCGCCGGGATGTCCAGGCTGCGGGCGACGATGGCCGTGTGCGAGTTCTGGCCGCCGACGTCGGTGACGAAGCCGATGAAGGAGCGGTCGCGGAACTGCAGCATGTCGGCCGGCGAGATGTCGTGCGCGACGATGATCATCTGCGCCTGGAAGCCGTCCTCGCCGGTGGTGGCGGGCAGGATCTGCGCGGTGCCCATCAACACCTTCAGCACGCGCTCGGCGACCTGCTGGATGTCGGCCTTGCGCTCGCGCAGGTAGGGGTCTTCGATTTCGTCGAACTGCGCCGACAGCTCGTCGATCTGGGTCAGCAGCGCCCACTCGGCGTTGTAGTGGCGGGTGCGGATGATGTCGAGCGGCGCCTCCGAGATCATCGGGTCGGACAGGATCAGCGCGTGGACGTCGATGAAGGCGCCCAGTTCGGTCGGCGCGTCCTTCGGCAGCTCGTTCCACAGCGTCTGCAGTTCCTTGTGCACCTGGGCCAGCGCCTGCTGCAGGCGCGACACCTCGGCCTCCAGATGCTCTTCCGCCACCAGGTAGTGCTTGACGTCCAGCGCCGCCGGCGCGAGCTTGTGCGCGCGGCCGATGGCGATGCCGCGCGAAACCGGGATGCCATGCAGCGTGAAGGAAGCCATAGGCGGACCTGTGGGGGTACGGGGACGGCTGCGTTCCGCCGGCATTACTCGCCTTCGCCGAACTTGTCGTTGACCAGCGCCGTCAGCGCGGCGATGCAATCGCCCTCGTCGGCGCCGTCGGCTTCCAGCATGACCTTGGCGCCCTTGCCGGCGGCCAGCATCATCACGCCCATGATGGACTTGGCGTTGATGCGGCGCGCGTTGCGGGTCAGCCAGACGTCGCTCTGGAACTTAGCTGCCAACTGGGTGAATTTGGCGGAGGCACGCGCATGCAAACCAAGCTTGTTGATAATCTCAAGTTCTTGTTGAATCATTTTTCTTTTGTCTCAATCAGAAATGCGCACTGCAAAAAACCGCCGCCATGCCCTGCACGCGGCGGCCACATAAATCCGGCCTCAGGGCTGCCCGACCCTGATCCGGTTGTCGACGCGCACGGCCCCGCTCTGCGCGCCGGCCAGGGCCATCTCGACCACCACGTCCAGCGTGTCGCGGCGGTAGGTGATGGCGCGCAGCAGCATCGGCAAACTGATGCCCGCGATGACCTCCACCCGGCCGGCGTCCGCCAGACGGTTACAGCAATTGGCGGGCGTGCCGCCCTTGACGTCGGTGATGACCAGCACCCCGTCGCCCTCGTCGAGACGCTTGATCGCCGCCGAGGCCAGCGCCTGGACTTCGGTGAGGTCCTGGTCGGCGACCACGTCGATCGCCTCCAGGCGCTCGGTCGGACCACGGAACACATGGGCGCAGGCGGCAATAAAAGCCTGTCCCAGTGGAGCGTGCGTCATAAGCAGTATGCCAACCATATTCTTAAACCGCCAGTGAGCGCGGACGTTTTTTGACGGCGTCCGGCATTATTGTTAATTTTTAAGTTGTTTGCCCTGCGCCACGGCCGCTTCGACGGCGTCGAGGAACATCGCCGCCACCGGGAAGCCCGTTTGCTGGGTGATTTCCTGGAAGCAGGTTGGACTGGTGACGTTCACTTCCGTGAGGCAATCACCGATAACATCTAATCCTACCAGCAACAGGCCACGGGCGGCCAGTATCGGGCCCAGCGCGTTGGCGATTTCAGCGTCGCGCTCGGTCAGCGGCTGGGCCACGCCCATGCCGCCGGCCGCCAGGTTGCCGCGCACTTCGCCGTTCTGCGGGATGCGCGCCAGGCAATACGGCACCGGCTTGCCGCCGATCACCAGGATGCGCTTGTCGCCCTGCACGATTTCGGGAATGTAGCGTTGCACCATGATGGTGCGCGCGCCGTTGTCGGTCAGCGTTTCGATGATGGAGCCGAGGTTCATGCCGTCGGCCGTCACGCGGAACACGCCGGCGCCGCCCATGCCGTCGAGCGGCTTGAGGATGATGTCGCCATGGTGCTTCTGGAAGGCGCGGATGCGGGCTTCGTCGGAGGTCACCAGGGTCGGCGAGGTGTACTGGCTGAACTGGGCGATCGACAGCTTCTCGTTGTGGTCGCGGATCGCCGACGGCTTGTTGAACACCTGCGCGCCCTGCTTTTCGGCCAGCTCCAGCAGGTAGGTGCCGTAGATGTACTCCATGTCGAACGGCGGGTCCTTGCGCTGGATGATGGCGTCGAAATCGCCCAGGTTGGTTTCGTGGGACGGCGCCGCGCGGTACCAGTCGTGGCTGTCGCCGGTCATGGTGATCACGGCCGCGTTGGCGTAGACCACGCCGCCATCCAGCGCCATGTCGTTTTGCTCGAAGGCGTAGACGGTGTGGCCGCGCTTGGCCGCTTCCACCATCATGGCGTAGGTCGAGTCCTTGTAGGTCTTGAAGCTGGCCAAGGGATCGGCGAGGAAAGCTATTTTCATGGGCGCATCCATTCTGGGTAATGCCTGATTTTAGCCGAGATTCGCCGGCGGCACCGGGGAGCGGACCAGTCCGCTCCCCGGGCGCTTAGTAGACTTCGGGGTTCGGATCGGTGCGCTCCATTTCCAGCGACGCCGCCAGCAGCGCCAGCCGCGCCACCACGCCGTACACGTAGAAACGGTTGGGCGCGGCCGTGCCCGGCTTGGCCTTCAGGTCCGGCACCGCGTGCTGCTGGGCGAACGCCAGCGGCACGTACTGCGAACCGGGCGCGTTGAGGTTCTGGTCGATGCCCTTCTCGGCGTGCACGCGGTAGAAGCCGCCCACCACGTAGCGGTCGATCATGTAGACCACCGGCTCGGCCACCGCGTCCTTGATACTCTCGAAGGTCGGCACGCCTTCCTGGATGATGAAGTCGGTCACTTCCTTGCCATCCTTGATGACGATCATCTTGTCGCGCTGGGCCTGGCTCAAGTCCTTGATTTCACTGGAATCCTTGATCGTCAGGATGCTGGTGCCGTAGGTCCCGGCATCCGGCTTGACGATCACGAACGGCTTCTGGTCCTTGATGCCGTATTCCTTGTACTTCTTCTTGATCTTGGACAGCAAGGTGTCAACGTTGGCGGCCAGGCAATCGTAGCCCTCGCCGGTGCGGAAGTTGACCGCGTCGCACTTGGCGTGGAAGGGATTGAGCATCCACGGATCGACGCCGATCAGCTTGCCGAACTTCTTGACCACCTCGTCGTAGGCGTTCATGTGGTTGCTCTTGCGGCGCAGGGCCCAGCCGGCGTGCAGCGGTGGCAGCAGGCTTTGCTCGTGGATGTTCTGCAAAATGTCAGGAATGCCGGCCGACAGGTCGTTGTTCAGCAGGATCGTGCACGGGTCGAAATCCTTCAGGCCCAGGCGGCGGCCGTTGGCCGAGCGCACCAGCGGCTCGACCACCAGCATGTTGCCGTCCGGCAGGGGCAGCGGGGTCGGCTGGGTGATTTCCGGCGACAGCGAACCCAGGCGCACGTGCAGGCCGGTCTGGCGGAAGATCTGCATCAGCCGGGCCACGTTCTGCCAGTAGGTCGGATGGCGCTCGTGCACCTCCGGGATCAGCAGCAGGTTGCGGGCGTCGGGGCAATACTTGTCGATCGCGGCCATGGCGGCCTGCACCGACAGCGGCAGCATTTCGGTCGCCAAATGGTTGAAGCCGCCGGGGAACAGGTTGGTGTCGACCGGCGCCAGCTTGTAGCCGGCGTTGCGCATGTCGACCGAGCAATAGAACGGCGGCGTGTGTTCCTGCCACTCCAGGCGGAACCAGCGCTCAATGGCCGGCGTCGCGGCCAGGATTTTTTCTTCGAGGTCGAGCAGCGGTCCGGTCAGGGCCGTGGCGAGATGGGGAACCATGATTACTTCCTTAAATGATGCGGGAGGACGACCCTCCAGGCACGCAGAACATCGGATATTACCGTGCAGATAGCCCAAATCGGGGCGAAAACCCTATTTTAAAGGCGGGAAATAAAAAAAGCGCCTACAAAGAGGCGCTTTCGAGGGGCCCGCCGTGGCGGGCCTGTGCAACGTTATCAATCAGGCATGGTAGGCGGACTCGCCATGGCTGGTGATGTCCAGGCCTTCGCGTTCCTCTTCTTCCGGCACGCGCAGGCCGATGACGATGTCGACCAGCTTGTAGGCGATCAGCGATACGACAGCCGACCACAGGATGGTGGTGCCGATGGCGGTCGCCTGGATGGTGACCTGGCTGACGATCGAGTATGGATCGGCCGACATCTTGTTGGTGACGTAGTCGAAGATGCCCTGGCCGCCCAGCGATGGCGAAGCGAACACGCCGGTCAGCAGCGCACCCAGGATACCGCCGACGCCGTGCACGCCGAACACGTCCAGCGAGTCGTCAGCGCCCAGCAGGCGTTTCAAACCGTTCACGCCCCACAGGCAGATGACACCGGCCAGCAGGCCCATGATCAGCGAGCCCATGGGACCGACGTAACCGCAGGCCGGGGTGATGGCCACCAGGCCGGCAACGGCGCCCGAAGCGGCACCCAGCATCGAAGGCTTGCCCTTGACGATCCACTCGCCCAGCAGCCACGACATGGTGGCGGCGGCGGTGGCCAGCAGCGTGTTGACGAAGGCCAGCGCGGCGACGTCGCCCGCTTCCAGTGCCGAACCGGCGTTGAAACCGAACCAGCCCACCCACAGCAGCGAAGCGCCGATCATGGTCATGGTCAGCGAGTGCGGCGCCATGGATTCGCGGCCGTAGCCGACGCGTTTGCCCATCATGTAGGCGCCCACCAGGCCGGCGACTGCGGCGTTGATGTGCACCACGGTGCCGCCGGCGAAGTCCAGCGCGCCTTTTTGCCACAGGAAGCCGGCCTTGGCGGTTTCGGTCGCCAGCGTTGCCGCATCCTTGATCGCGTCAGGGCCGGTCCAGAACCAGACCATGTGGGCGACCGGCAGGTAGGCGAAGGTGAACCACAGCACGACGAAAGCCAGCACGGCGGTGAACTTGGCGCGTTCGGCGAAGGAGCCGACGATCAGGCCGCAGGTGATGGCGGCGAAGGTCGCCTGGAACACCACGTACACGAACTCGGGAATGACGACGCCTTTGCTGAAGGTGGCGGCGGTCGAGAACGTGGCCTTGGCCGGATCCCAGATGCCGTTCAGGAACAGACGGTCGAATTTACCGATGAAGGAATTGCCTTCGGTGAAGGCCAGCGAGTAGCCGTACACGCACCACAGCACGATGATCAGCGCGAAGATGGTGAACACCTGCAGCAGGATGGACAGCATGTTCTTGGAACGGACCAGGCCGCCGTAGAACAGCGCCAGGCCGGGAATCGACATCATGATGACCAGGATGGTCGACACCATCATCCAGGCGGTGTCGCCCTTGTTCGGGACAGGTGCGGGTGCTGCGGCAGGCGCTGCGGCGGCAGCGGGAGCCGCAGCTGGGGCAGCGGCGGCCGGCGCCGCTTCAGGCGCAGGTGCTGCCGGTGCGGACGCAGCCGGTGCGGCGGCCGCAGGGGCCGAGGCGACCGGCGCCGAAGCCGCCGGCTTGGCGTCCTCGGCGAGCACCGGCGCGGACAGCGCGAACAGGACGGCAACCCCAGCCAGCAACGTTGTTATAGTTTTTTTCATCAATCTTCCCCTTAAAGAGCTTCGTTGCCGGTTTCGCCGGTACGAATACGTATGACTTGTTCCAGGTTGTACACGAAGATCTTGCCGTCGCCGATCTTGCCGGTGCGGGCAGCGCCTTCGATGGCTTCGATCGCCTGTTCAACGACGGCGTCGTCCACCGCCGCTTCGATCTTGGTCTTGGGCAGGAAGTCCACCACGTATTCCGCACCGCGGTACAGCTCGGTGTGGCCTTTCTGGCGACCGAAGCCCTTGACCTCGGTCACGGTGATGCCTTGCACGTTGATCGCCGAGAGGGCCTCGCGGACCTCATCGAGCTTGAACGGCTTGATAATGGCGGTAATCAGTTTCATACAGGCCTCGCTTAGAAGGTTTTGGAAATGGTCAGGACAGCCCCGGTTTTGGCCAGGTTCTTCCCGTCCGGTCCGACGTAGGCTTTCGTGTCGGCATAGACCGCCGCCAATGCCACCGTCACTACGCCGAAATCTTTGGTCACGCCCAGCTTGTAGTCGGTATAGCTGGAGGCGCCGTTGTGTTTTACGTTCTGGTGGCCGGCGTGCGCGTTCAGCACATAGCCGTCGGTCAGCTCGAAGTTGCCGGAGGCGTCGAGGTAGCCGCTGTTCTTGCTGTCGGAGAAGCCGAACAGGTTGGTGGTCGACTGCGAGTATTTCAGCGTGACGGGACCGTAGCCGATCTGGCCGTACAATTCGAAGGTGTTGGCGTTCGGGTGCAGGCCGTTGGACGGATAGTAGTAGTACAGGCCGCCGACGTCGTAGCTGACGTCCTTGACGATCTCGCCGCGCTTGCCGGCGTACAGATCCCATTCGACATTGCCATCGCCGCCCGCATCCTTGGTCCATTTGATGGTGGACAGCCAGGTGCCGGCGTAGAAGCCGGTCGGATTGTGCGTGTAGTCCGCGCCGCCCTGCAGTGCAGGTTTCAGGCGGCTCTGCGATACGCCGCGGTAGCGGTAGTCGCTGACAACGGCAGCGTTGAAGCTGACTTCGTTGTCTGGTTTCGCTTCCGGCGCGGGTGTCGCGTCTTCGGCGCGCGCCAGGCTGGCGCTCATGGAGGCGAATGCTAATGTCAACGCTGCAATCAGGGTGAAGTTCTTGCTCAAGCTTTTCATAGTTGTTTTCCTTGTGTAGTTGAACTCAATTAGCAGTTGCGGTTTAAAATCCTTCTGTGAAGCGAAGCGATAAAGCGTTCATGGCTTCTTTAGCAGAATGCGTGCCAGCTAATCTTGTCGAGGTGATAGCAGCCGTAACGACATCGGCAACGGGACCGCATTTGAAAGAAATGTGAGAATGGGGTGGGTGCGGCGGTGATTTTTCCGAATTTCGCACCACAATAAGGCCGAGGCGCACTGCAATGGTGCAGTGCCAGGCCGGTTAGATCAAGGAATATTATGGATATGAACACTTTTTTCAATGACTTGCAAAGCAAGATCAATCAGGCCATCGAAAACTCACCAGCAAAGGACATCGAGAAGAACGTCAAATCGATGATGACCCAGGGCTTCGCCAAGCTGGACCTGGTGACGCGCGAGGAATTTGATGTGCAGGCGCAAGTGCTGGCCAAGACCCGCGCCAAGCTGGAAGCGCTGGAAGCGCGCCTGGCGGAACTGGAAGCCAAGGCCGGCCAGTAAGCGGGGATGTAGTACATGCCTGCGCCCGCCCATCCGGGCCGGCGCAGGCGCGGCGGCGGGCTGCCTCAGAACTTGTGGTGGATGCCCACGCCGTAGAAATTGACCGACGTCGCCGCCTTGCGGTTGGAGGCGTCTGCGTACAGGAAGGTGCGCTTCGACAGTCCGTATTCGTAGCCCAGTCCTATCTGCTTGGTCGGCACGGCGCCATCCGGCGTCTTGCGGCCATAGCCCGCCAACAGGGTCCCCGGACCGATATCCAGGTTGGCGCCGACCACCCACGCCTTGGTGACCGAATTCACGGCCACCGTATGCTCCTGATCCTGGCTTTGGTACGAAGCCACCAGTTTCAGGTCCGGCCGCGCCTGCACCGAGCCGGCCACCGACCACAGTTTTGTTTCAGCCGCGTTGCGTTCGGCCGCCAGCATCGCCGCGAAGATGCCGGCGCGGTAGGTGGCCGAAACCGAGTACGGATTGCTGGTCAGCGCGGCGTTGGCCGCGTACTGCGGCGCCGCCTGCGTGCCGCGGCCGATCAGCACCGGATTGCCGTTGGCCTCGCGCGTCGCGACGGTGACGTTGAGCTGCAGGCCGGCGATCTCCGGCGAGTTGTAGAACACCGCATTGGAAAACCGGTTGGCCGACGAGCCGGCCGGATCGAGCGGCTGGCTGGTGTAACCGGCCACCATCAGGTCGGTGATGAAGCCCGCAGTGCTGGGCGTGCCGCGAAACGGTTCGAACGCCACGTTCGAGTCCTGCAGCGCCGTCAGGCCGCGCCCGATGCGCAGCGTGCCGAAGCCGCCCTGCAGCCCCACCCTGCTCTGGCCCTGGAACAATGGACGGCTCGTACCTTCGATGGTGCCGACGTCCGGGTCGTAGCGTATCTCCAGCTGAAACAGCGCCTTCAAGCCATCGCCCAGGTCCTCGACACCCTTGAAACCCAGCCGGTTGTTATCGCGGCGGCCTTCGCTGAGCGTGGAGCCGGTCTTCTTGAACACGCCAAGGTCGATGTTGCCATACACCGTGACGGCCGACTGGGCCTGCGCCACGCCGGCGGTGGCTGCCAGGACGGCCAGCGCGGTAAACGATTTATACGATTTGTTCATAGATCCCTTTTCTTTTTCTGGAGGTGGTGGTGCGGTGGATGAATCAGCCCGGCTGTCCCGCCGCCGCGTCGAGCTTGAGCTGCTCGGCGTCGTAGCGTTCGATGGCGGCGCGGTTGTCGTTCAGGACCGCGTGGGCGCGCTCGCGGTCGATGTCCTTCTCCCAGGCGGCCACCACCACGGTGGCCACGCAGTTGCCCAGCAGGTTGCCGGCGGCGCGGGCGATGCCCATGAACCAGTCCACCGACAGCACCAGCACCAGGCCGACCACGGGAATCGCCGGGATGGCCGTCAGCGTGGCCGCCAGGATCACGATCGCCGAGCCGGGCACGCCGTGCGCGCCCTTGGAGGTGATCAGCGCGATGGCCAGGATCGCCAGCAGGTCGCTGCCCGCCAGCGGCGTGTTGGTGGCCTGGGCGATGAACACCGCCGCCAGCGTCAGGTAGATCGAGAAGGCGTCGAGGTTGAAGGAGTAGCCGGTCGGGATGACCAGGCCGACGGTGGCATCCTTGATGCCCAGGTACTTCAGCTTGCGCATCACCTGCGGCAGCACGCTGTCGGACGAGGCGGTGCCCAGCACGATCAGCAGTTCCTCGCGCAGGTAGCCGATCAGCTTGAGGATGTTGAAACCGGCCAGCCGCAGAATCGTGCCGAGGATGCCGAACACCAGGATGGCCACCGCGCCGTAGAACAGCAGCACCAGCATGCCCAGCTGCTTGAGCGAGCCGATGCCGTATTTGCCGACGGTGAAGGCGATCGCGCCGAACACGCCCAGCGGTGCCAGCTTGATGATGAAGGACATGCACTTGAAGAAGGCGGCGGCCAGGCCGTCGATCAGCGTGGCCACCGGCGCCGCCCGTTCGCCGACCAGCGACAGCGCGCAGCCGAACAGCACCGAGAACAGCAGCACCTGCAGCACATCGCCCGAGGTGAACGCGCTCACCGCCGTGGACGGAATCAGCTTCATGAGGAACTCGCTGAAGCCGGTGTTCCTGACCGTGTTGGCGGTGCTGACGTAGTTGCTCATCGCCGAGGCGTCGAGCGTGGCGGCGTCGATGTTCATGCCGGCGCCGGGATGGAACACATATGCCAGCACCAGCCCCAGTGCCAGCGCCACGGTGGTGACGGCCTCGAAATAAATCAGCGCCTTGAGCCCGACCCGGCCCACTTTCTTCAGTTCGCCCGCGCCGTGGATGCCCTGCACCACCACGCAGAACACAATGCACGGTATCAGCATCTTGATCAGCTTGATGAAGCCGTCGCCCAGCGGCTTGAGGCTCTGGGCGAACGCCGGATACATCATGCCCACCACCACACCGATACACATCGCCAGCACGATCTGGCCAAATAGTGATTTGAAAAATCGCATTGCTGTTACCCCTTGTTGACTACGTTGAACTGAAAAGTTTTTGGTACGCCTCCGGGGCGGCCGCTCAGCGCGGCGCGTCGGCTTGCAGGAAATCGAGCAGGGTCATGGCGACCACCTTGGTGGCGCGCCGCAGATCCTCCAGCACCAGATGCTCGTCGCCGCGCTTGGCGTTCGACTCCGGCACCGTGCGCGGGCCGGCGCCGTACAGCACGGCCGGGATGCCCTGCGCGCCGTACAGGCGGGCGTCCGCGTACAGCGGCGTGCCCACCGCCGGAATCGTCTCGCCGAGGACGTGCTGCGCGTTGCGCTGCAGGCTGGCCAGCAACGGCTGCACCGCCGGCAGCGGCCGCAGCGCCTCCGACAACAGCAGCCGCTTGATCTCGATCCGTATGCCCGGCACGCCGTCGACAGCCGCCGCGATCAGCGCGCGCAGCTGCGTCTCGACCTCGGCCGCGTCCTCCTCGGGGATCATGCGGCGGTCCAGTTTCATCACCACCTTGCCGGGCACGACGTTGGTGTTGGTGCCGCCGTCGATGCGCCCCACCAGCATGGTCGGCGAGCCGATGCCCGGCACTTGCGAGCGGATGTCGCGCAACACCGGCAGCTGGGCATAGACGGCGTTGAGGATGCGCGTGGCGGCCTGCAGCGCGTCGTGGCCGGTCTCGGGCATCGCGCCGTGGCCGGATTTGCCGTGCACGGTGACCTCCAGTTGCAGGCAGGCGTTATGGGCGGTGACGATCTGGTAGCTGAAGCCGGCCGCGATGACGAAATCGGGATGGCTGAGCCCCTGCTCCAGCAGCCAGCCGGGACCGAGCAATCCGCCGAACTCCTCGTCGTAGGTGAAGTGCAGCTCCACGCCGCCATGCAGCGCGATGCCGAGCGCCTCCAGCGCGCGCACCGCGAACACATAGGTGGCGAAATCGCTTTTCGAGACGGCGGCGGCGCGGCCGTACAGGCGGCCGTCCTCGATCACCGCGCCGTAGGGTGGACGGGTCCAGCCCTCGCCCGGCGGCACCACGTCGCCGTGGGCGGTGAGCGCCAGCGTCGGCCCCGGCGCGGCGTAGCGGCGACGCACGATCAGGTTGGTGATGGTCTCCATGCCGTAGGCGCGCACCGCCTCCTCCGGCACCGCATGCCGCTCGACCGGCCAGCCCAGTTCATCCAGCATCGCGGCCACCGCGTGCGCGTGCGGGGCGTTGTTGCCGGGCGGGGTGTCGGTCGGGATGCGAACCACGTCTTGCAGGAAGGCCATCTCGGCGTCGAAGTGGTCGTCGATCCAGTTGGCCAGGCGGGCCTGGATGGGAGTGAGTGTCATGCTGTGTGTTCCTTGCGGTCGGAGGATGGCTGGAAGTGTTCGATGAAGTCGCTCACCACGCGGGCGGCCAGCGCGGCGTCGTCGGCGGTCATGGTTTCGAGCGGGTTGTGGGAGATGCCGCCGTTGCCGCAGCGGACGAACAGCATCGCCATGTCGGTGCGGGCGGCCATCACCATGGCGTCGTGGCCGGCGCCGGATGGCAGGCGGCGCACGGGCAGGCCGGCGCGTTGCAACGCCGCCTCCAGTTGCCCGCACAGCGCGGGCGCGCACGGCACGCTGCGCGCCTCGTGCGTCTGGCGCACCTGCGTGGCCACGCCACGGCGCGCGGCGATGCGCTCGATGGCGGTGAGGATGTCCGCCACCGCCGCTTCACGCTGCGCGTCCTGTTCGGCGCGCACGTCGATGGAGAACAGCGCACGGCCCGGCACCACGTTGGCGGCGCCGCCCGGCACGTCGAACTGGCCGACCGTGCCCACCAGTCCCGCGATACCGCCGCAGCGCTGTTCGATCACCAGCGCGATTTCCGCCGCCGCCATCGCGGCGTCGCGGCGCCCGGCCATCGGCACCGTGCCGGCGTGGCCGGCCACACCGGTCACCTCCACCTGCATGCGCGTGGCGCCGGCGATGCCGGTGACCACGCCCAGCGCCAGGCCGGCATCCAGCAGCACCGGGCCCTGCTCGATGTGCACTTCCAGGAAGCCCAGCATCCGCGCCGGCGCCATCGCGGCGGCGGCCAGATCGGCGCAGCTGTAGCCCAGGCCGGCGGTGTCGATGGCCTGGCGCATGGTGACGCCGGCGGCGTCGGTGTTGTCGAGCACGCGCGGGTCGAAGGCGCCGGCGATCGCGCGGCTGCCCAGCAACGTGGCCTTGAAGCGCACGCCCTCCTCCTCGGCGAAACCGATCACCTCGATGGCGTGGGCGAAGCGCCGTCCCTGCGCATGCCAGCGGGCGACGCAGGCGATCGGCAGCAGGATGCCCAGGTTGCCGTCGTAGATGCCGCCGTTGGGGACGGTGTCGAAATGCGAACCGGTCAGCAACGCCGGCGCATCCGGCTCGATGCCCTCGTAGCGGCCGATGACGTTGCCGACGGCGTCGCGGCGCACGCTCATGCCGGCTTCGGCCATCCATGCGGCCAACTGGGCCGCGGCCGCGTGGTGGGCCGGCGTGAGGAAGCTGCGCGTCATCATGCCCGGCGCCTCGGTGTGGGCGGCCAGCGCCTGCGCGCGCGCCATGATGCTGGCGCCCAGTTCGGTATATCCAGTACTTGTGGTGCAGTCCGACATGTCCATTGGCATCTCCGGTAAATTATTTTCTTTGATTTGTTTTCATTGAAAATCTTTTTTCACGTCGAGTCAATCATTTCACACGCCGGTCACGGAAATAGCGGCTGGATAGTCGCGTGACGTCCACACGTCGGGTCTGGATGGCTTTAAAATGCCTGCCATGACAAAAGAAACCTCCTCCGCCGCCGACCTGTCGAGCTGGATACAGCAACATCTGGACCAGCTACCGCAGGCGGAAAGGCGGCTGGCGATTGTCATCCTGGAAGCGCCGGGCCAACTGGCCAGCTATTCCGCCTCCGAGGTGACCAGAATGGCCGGCGTCTCGAACGCGACCATGACGCGGCTGGTGCAGCGTCTGGGCTACGAGAACTACGACCAGATGCGGCGGTTGTCACGGCAGAACATGGACTGGGGATCGCCGCTGTACTTGCTGGACCGCAAGGCAGCGGACGACGAGACGGCCGAGGCGCGGGGACCGTTCGAACAGCACGTCGCGGCCAGCGTGCAGAACATCCAGGGCACCTTCGCCGGCATGTCGGCCGCCGACATCGACGTCATCGGTGATGCGATCGCCGAGGCGCGGCAGGTGCGGGTGTTCGGCCAGCGCAACAATTATTTCTTCGCGGCGTATCTGCGCTGGCAATTCATCCAGTTCCGCAACAACGTCTACCTGTTGCCGGTCTCGGGCGAGACCATGGGCGAGTACCTGGTGGGTTTGCAGCCGGACGACCTGTTCATCGTGTTCGGCCTGCGCCGGCGCACGCCGGGCCTGGCGGCGCTGATCACGGCGGTCAGCCGGGCCGGCGTGCGCACCCTGCTGATCACCGATTCGGCCAACCGCAGCGACCTGGGCGCGACCTGGGTGCTGAAGTGCGACACCACCAGCACCACGCCGCTGGACAACCACGCCGCCGTGATGGCGCTGTGCCACGTGCTGGCGTCGCAGGTGATCGACAAGGCCGGCGTCGCCGGGCGGCAGCGGCTGATACGGATCGAGGAACTCCACACGGAGCTCAAGGAGTTGTAGGCCCGTTTGGGCTAGCGCAAAGCACGGTGGCGGGCCTGGGCTACGCTGGCCGTTGGTTATCCCACTGGTGTCCGCTAACCCATGAGCCTAGCCGTACTTAAAAGCCGCGCCCTGGCGGGAATGGAGGCGCAGGAGGTCAGCGTCGAAGTGCATCTGGCCAATGGGCTCCCGGCCTTCACCATCGTCGGGCTTGCCGACACCGAGGTCAAGGAAGCCAAGGACCGCGTCCGCGCCGCCATCCAGAACGGCGGGTTCGAATTTCCCGCGCAGCGCATCACCGTCAATCTGGCGCCGGCCGATTTGCCGAAGGAATCCGGCCGTTTCGACTTGCCGATCGCGCTGGGCATACTCGCCGCCTCCAAACAGATCCCCTCCAACCGCCTGCACCAGTACGAGTTCGCCGGCGAGCTGTCCTTGTCCGGCGAGCTGCGGCCGATACGCGGCGCGCTGGCGATGTCGCTGGCCACGCGCCGCGACGGCGGCACCCTGGCCTTCATCCTGCCGCTGGCCAACGCCGACGAGGCGGCGCTGGTCGGCAACGCCGCCATCTACCCGGCGCAATCGCTGCTGCAGGTGTGCAGCCACTTTGCCGCCAAGTCGGTCGAGGCTATGCTGTCGCGCCATGATTCAGCGCCGCTGGTGACGCGGCAGGAGTATCCCGACTTCGCCGACGTCAAAGGGCAGCTGTTCGTCAAGCGGGCGCTGGAGGTAGCGGCGGCGGGCAACCACTCGGTTCTGCTGGTCGGTCCGCCGGGTGCGGGCAAGACCATGCTGGCGGCGCGCTTCGCGGGCCTGCTGCCGGAGATGACCGACGAGGAAGCGCTGGAGGCGGCCGCCGTGCAATCGCTGACGGGCGGCTTCCGCATCGAGCACTGGAAGCGCCGCCCGTTCCGCTCGCCGCACCACACCTCGTCCGGCGCGGCGCTGGTCGGCGGCGGCAGCGTGCCGAGGCCGGGCGAGATTTCGCTGGCGCACCGGGGCGTGCTGTTTCTCGACGAGCTACCCGAGTTCGCGCGCAACGTGTTGGACGTGCTGCGCGAGCCGCTGGAGTCGGGCCGCATCACCATTTCGCGCGCCGCCCGGCAGGCCGACTTCCCCGCGCATTTCCAGCTGATCGCGGCGATGAACCCCTGCCCCTGCGGCTACGACGGCCACATCAGCGGCGTCTGCCGCTGCTCGCCGGACATCATCCAGCGCTACAAGGGCCGCATCTCCGGCCCGCTGCTGGACCGCATCGATATCCAGATCGAAGTCGGCGCGGTCGATCCCGAGATCCTGGCGGCCGACGCCGACGGCGAACCATCGCGGGTGATCGCCGCCCGCGTGCAGGCGGCAGCGCATATCCAGCTGCAACGCCAGGGCAAGCGCAACCAGTATCTGACCACGCGCGAAATCGACCAGTATTGCAGGCTCGACCGCCACGGCAAGGCCAACCTGAAGCAAGGCATGGAGCACTTCCACTGGTCGGGCCGCGCCTACCACCGCATCCTGCGCGTGGCGCGCACCATCGCCGACCTGGCCGGCAGCGAGCGCATCCTCGCAACCCATGTCTTCGAAGCGATCCAGTACCGGCGTGCGCTGCGCGACCGTTGAACGCACCGCGCGCGAAGCCGAGCCATCCCCATGCTAAATTCTGCCGATGCCGGCGCTAAGCATCACCTCTTCGCCGGGCTTGCTGCTATATTGCTTGCTGCCCTTACAACCCGACGGGAAATCGATGACACGCCTGCCCCTCTACCTTGCCGCCGGCGCGCTGCTGGCCGGCTGCGCCAGCACCCAATTGCCGCTGACCGACTTCACCGGCAATTCCGGCAACCCGCGCGCGCCTGAACAACTGGCCGTCACGTTCGAGCAGGCCGACCTGGCGCTGCGCGTCGATCCCGCCACCCGCAGCATCAGCGGCGACGCCGCGCTGACTTTCCTGGCGAGCGCTCCGCTGACCCGCATCGCGGTCGAACTGGACCGCAACCTGCCCATCGATTTCGCCAGCGTGGACGGCGTGCAGCTGGCGCCGTCGGCGATCAGCAATCCGGAAGGCCGCCTCTACCTGACCTTGCCCACGCCGCTGGCGGCCGGTGCCCGCACGACCGTACGCATCCGCTACCACGGCGTGCCGCACGTGGCCTCGCACGCGCCGTGGGACGCCGCCTTCACCTGGAGCAAGACCGAGGACGGCCAGCCGTGGATCGCCACCACCGTCGAGGGCGAAGGCTGCGATCTGTTCTGGCCCTGCATCGACCACCCGCAAGGCAAGCCCAAGCTGATCGACCTGCACATCAGCGTGCCGTCGCCGCTGGTGGTGGCGGGCAACGGTGTCGCGCTCGGCATGGATGAGAAGAACGGCTGGCGCACCTACCACTGGCGCGCCAAGAACCCCAGCACCTACGGCGTCGCGCTCAACATCGGCCCTTACGAACTGCTGTCCGGCGAGTACGACAGCCGCTATGGCAACAAGATCCCGCTGCGCATGTGGTACCTGAAGGGCCACGACAAACAAGCCCAGGGGCTGTTCGCCGAGTTCGCGCCGATGCTCGATTTCTTCGAGGCCCGCATCGGCCCCTACCCATTCGGCGACGAGAAAATGGGCGTGGTCGAGACGCCGCACCTGGGCATGGAGCACCAGACCATCAACGCCTACGGCAACGGCTACGCCAAGTCGCCGATGGGCTACGACTGGCTGCTGCATCACGAACTGTCGCACGAGTGGTTCGGCAACCAGATGACCAACGCCGACTGGGACGACATGTGGCTGCATGAAGGCTTCGGCAGCTATATGCAGCCGCTGTACCTGGAGCATCTGCGCGGCGAGCGCGAGTTCCAGGCCGAGCTGTTCACGCAGCGCAAGTCCCTGCTCAACAAGGTGCCCGTGGTCAGCGGCAAGAGCAAGCGCGTCGAGGACGTCTACGAGGACGAGCGCGGCGGCCCCGGCAACGACATCTACACCAAGGGCTCGCTGATCCTGCACACGCTGCGCAACCTGATCGGCGACGACGCCTTCTTCGGCGCCACGCGCCGCCTGGTCTACGGCACCGACGCGCCCAAGCCGGGCAACTTCGCGCCGCGCTACGGCAGCACCAAGGAATTCATCGCCTTCGCCAACGAGGCCAGCGGCCGCGACCTGGGCTGGTTCTTCGACGCCTATCTGTACCACGCCGCATTGCCGGAACTGGTCGAGGAGCGCCACGGCCAGCAGCTCAAGCTGAGATGGAAGCTGAAGGATGGCGGCGCCTTCCCGATGCCGGTGGAGGTGCGCGTCAACGGCCGCATCGAGAAACTGGCCATGGCCGACGGCACCGGCGAGCTGACGCTGCCGCCACAGGCGCTGTACACCATTGATCCGAACTCGCGCGTGCTGCGCCAGCAAGTCCATATCGACGACTGGCATCGCCAGGAAGAGCAACGCAAGAAGAAAGCCAAGTCCTGATGAAAAAAATCTCCCTGGCGCTGGTGCTGGCGGCCGCCCTGTCGGCCTGCAGCCCGCAATACGATTGGCGCGACTACCGCAGCAGCGACGCGCCCTACGCCGTGCTGTTCCCCGGCAAGCCGGCCAGCCAGACCCGCAGCATCCAGCTCGATACGCTGGCGGTGAACATGACGATGACGGCGGCCGAGGTCAACGGCGTGATCTTCGCGGTCGGCAGCGCCCAGCTGCCGGACGCGGCCCAGGGACCGGCCGCGATCGAGGCGATGAAGACCGCGCTGGTCAACAATATCGGCGCCACCGTCACCAGCAACAAATCATCGGCCGACGGCAGGCAGGCCACGCTCGATGTCGAGGCCAAGGGCAGCCAGAACGGCGAAACGATGCGCCTGATCGGCCATTTCGTCGCCAAGGACAAGCGGATCTACCAGGTCATCGTCATGGGCCGCGACAAGAATATCGTTCAGGACACGGTCGAGACCTATCTCAGCTCCTTCAAACTGAACTGAAACGAGGCCGTGGACTTAGGAAGGACTTAACGATGTGCGCTACCGCTCATACAGACGGGTTCGCCTCTTGTATAGTAATGCCCAGGGCCTAATGTTTCGATTACGGCTACCGCCAAGGCAAGATACGGTGCTCCGTGCTATCGTTCCACTACAAGATTAAGAAAGCACACTATGTTAATTTCCTTCAAATCGAAGTCCAGTCCAGAAGTCCTGATGTATCAGGAACATGCCCAGCGCATCTTGGACTTGCTCCACAAAAATCCTACGCGCGGTGTCATCACGGCGGCGGAAGCGGCCCAGGCCTTGTCCTTGCTGGAGAGCGAAGTTGCCGCGAGCAAATTGCACCCTGAAACGGACGTCGAGCACGACGTGCACGCCCACGAGCAGGAAGACGGCGAAAGCGTCGAACATGCCGTCATGCAACGGGTCGGCTTTGCCGCCCGCGCCTTCCCGCTGCTGGAGATGCTGCGCTCGGCCAAGCAGGAAAACGAGAGCATCATCTGGGGCGTCTGAGCCCGTCCTTCAGTCTCCCGCCAGCGTCGCCGTCAGCGGGAGATCGAGCGTAAAACGCGTGCCCACGTCGAGCGCGCTGTCGACCCGGATGCTGCCGTCCAGCAGCGAGGTGACGATGTTGTAGGTGATGCTCAAGCCCAGACCGTTGCCGCCCTGCCCCAGCTTGGTGGTGAAGAACGGGTCGAAGATGCGCGCCTGGTGTTCCAGCGGAATGCCCTTGCCGTCGTCCTGGAACACAATCCGTACCTGGTCCGGCCCCAGCCGCACCGCCCATATCTTGATGACGCCGCCGCCGCGTCCCTCGAACGCATGCAGCAGCGCGTTGTTGATCAGGTTGATGATGACCTGGCCGTAGGGGCCGGGGAAGCTGTCCATCTGTATATCGTCGGGCATTTCCAGCTCCACCTGATGGCCGGCCTTGCGGATCTGGTTCTTCATCGTCGTCACGATTTCCTGGCTGGCCTGGTGCAGGTTGAAATGGCGCCGCTTGGCGCTGGCCTGGTCCACCGCCACTTGCTTGAAACTATTCACCAGTTCCGCCGCGTTGTGCAGGCTGCGCATCAGCAGCGTCGACGCTTCGCGCGACGCCTCGATGAAGTTGCTCAGGTCGGAACGGCGCAGCGTGTTGCCCGCCTGGCGCTGCTCGATCTCCTGGGTCTTGTCCTCCAGCGTGCTGGCGATCACCAGGCTGTTGCCGATCGGCGTGTTCAATTCGTGCGCGACGCCGGCCACCAGCGAACCGAGCGCCGCCAGCTTTTCGCGCTCCACCAGTTGCTGCTGCGTGTCGCGCAACTGCCGGTAGGAATCCGCGTTGGCGAACGCCACCGCCACGTAGGAAGCCAGCGTGGTCAGCATGTCGAGATCGATGCGCTGGTAGGCGTGGTTGCGGTAGCTGTGCACGGTGATCACGCCGCGCACCTGGCCGGCCACCGAGATCGGCACGTAGATCAGCGAACGCGGCTCGGTCGGCAGCGAGCCGTCCTCCAGCGTGCCCATGTCGTCGGCGCCGGAGACCAGTGCCAGGTGGCTGATGTAGCGCTGGTATTCATGCTCCAGGTCGTTGATGAACACTTCCTGCGCATGGTTGATGCACCACACCGCCAACTGGTTGGGCTCGCGCATGCTGCGCGTGTACGGCGCGTAGCGCTTGCCCTTTTCCATCGCGAACGGATATTCGATCAGCTCTTCCTTGGGCCGGTAGATGCCGATGCCGAACACGCTGGCGTCCATCAGCGCGTGCACCTGCTGGTACAGCATCGACATGATGGCCTCGCTGTCGAGGTTGGCCGTGATGCGGCGGCCGATGTCCGACAGCAGCGAGATGTTGCGGTGCGCCAGCTCCACGCTCTCCTTCTGGTGCTCGACTTCGCGCTTCTGCCGCTCGATCGATTCCTTCTGCTGCACCAGCTCGCGTGTGCGGTTGCCCACCTCCGCCTCCAGCGCATGCTTCTGGCGCACCAGCATGCGGATGCGGATGCGGAACAGCAGGTAAACGCTGCCCAATGCCAGCGTCAGCATCAGCAGCCGGAACCACCAGGTCTTCCACAGCGGCGGCGCGATGATCACCTCCACCGCCACCGGCTCGCGGCTCCAGACCCCGTCCTTGTTGGCGGCCTTGACGCGGAACACGTAGCGGCCGGCGTCGAGATTGGTGTAGGTGGCGAAGCGCTTGCCGGCGTCGGCCGTCACCCATTGCGGATCGAAGCCCTCCAGCTGGTAGGCGAAGCGGTTGCGCTGCGGATCGGCGTAATGCAGGCCGGCGAACTCGAACGAAAACACGGCGTCGCGATAGCCGAGCCTGAGCGTGCGCGCCTCGTAGATCGGCCCCTGCTCCAGCACATCGGCGCGCGGCTGGCCGGTCAGGATGGATTGGTTGAAGATGGAAAAATCCGTGATCGATACCGGCGGCGCGTGCGGGTTGTCGCGGATGCCCGATGGATGGAAGGCCGTCAGGCCGGACAGGCCGCCGAAGAACAACATGCCGTCGACGGCCTTGTACCCTGAGCCGATGAAGTAGGAACCGTCGATCAAGCCGTCGCGCGAGGTGTACTCCTTGAACGCGCCGGTGGCGGGATCGAGCATCGTCAGGCCGGCCGTGCTGCTGATCCACAGATGGCCGTGCTCGTCGGCGAGGATGGCGCCGACCGGGTCCGGCGCGCGGCCGCCGCTGGTCGGATAGAAGCGGAAATGCAGTTCGCCGTCGGCGCCCTGCTCGGCGCGGCACAAGCCGGCGGCCGTGCCTATCCACAGGCGTCCCTTGTCGTCCTCGTAGGTGTAATGCACGCGCTTGTTGCTGAGGCTGTCCGCCTTGCCGGGCTGGTGGTGATAGTGGCGGAATGTTCCGGCGGTGCGGTCGAAGCGGTCGAGACCGTTTTCCGTGCCGAGCCACAGCACGCCGTGGCTGTCCTCCATCAGCGAATAGATGCGGCCGTCCAGGCTGTTCGGGTCGGCTGGCTCGTGGCGCCATGTGCTGATCGCGCCGGTTTGCGGATCGACGCGGTGCAGACCCGCGCGCGACGCCACCCAGATCACGCCGGCGTGGTCGAGCAGGACGCGCTGTATCGTTGCCGAGGCGGGATCGGCGTCCAGCACCACGCGCGTGAACGGGCCGCCTACCGCATCGCGCCGGGCCAGCCCGGTTGAACTGCCGACCCACAAGCGACCGCGCTGATCGATCTGGAGCGCCTGGATCTGGTCGCCCGGCAGGCTGGCCGGGTCGCGCTCGTTGTGGCGCCAGACCTCGGTGTCGCCCTTGACGATGTCCAGCAAGGTCAAGCCGTTGCCGGTGCCCAGCCAGAACTTGTTGGGTCCCGCGCCGATGACCACGCGCACCTTGTTGTTGCTGATGCTGGGCATCACGCCCGGATACTCGGTGTAGCGCTCGAAGCCGCCGCTGGTCAGGTCCACCCAGTCCAGGCCGGTGTACCAGGTGCCGACCCACAGCGTTCCGGTGCGGTCCTGGTAAAGCGCGCTGATCTGGTTATCGCCCACACCATGCCGGTCCTGGCTGTTATGCCGATAGGTGTAGAAATGCCGCGTCGCCGGATCGCGCCGCTTCAAGCCGTCGGCATAGCTGCCGGCCCACAGCACGCCGTCGCTGTCATGCAGCAGCGCCGTGATGCGTTGATCGTGCAAGGCGTCGGCCGGCGCCAGCGGGATGCGCTCGGCGTTGTCGCCGCCCAGGCGCCAGGCTTGCAGGCCTTGCAGCGTGCCGGCCCACAGCACGCCGTCGGCGCCGATCGACAGCGCCTGGATGTTGTTGAATGGCGCGGCGCCGTCCTGCGGCGACAAGTGGCGGAACTTGCTGCCGCCCGCCACCAGCATTTCCACGCCGCTGGCCGTGCCCACCAGCAGATTGCCGTGCTGGTCGCGCGCCAACGCGCCGACGCGATCATCGGCGATGCTGTCGACATCGGCCGCCGCGTGGCGCAGTGACCGCACTTCGCCGCTGGCGATATCCAGATGCTGCAAGCCGTCGCTGGTGGACAGCCATAAACCCTGCCGGCCATCGCCGACGATGCTCAATACGGTCAGGTTGCCGCTCTTGCTGGGCTGGTGAATGAATGATTGCGTGGCGGGATCGTAGCGGTCCAGGCCGCCCTTGCTGCCGATCCAGATCGTGCCGTTGCCGTCTTCATACAGGGCATGGACATAGTTGTCGAGCAGGCTGCGGGAATTGGCGGGATCGTTCTTGAACGCGGTCGTGCGGTAGCCATCGTAGCGGTTCAGGCCGGCCTGCGTGCCCAGCCACATGTAGCCGTGCCGGTCCTGCAGGACGGCGGTGACGGACTCCTGGGTCAATCCCTGTTCGATGCCGAGATGTTCAAACCGCAGACTGAGCGGCGCGGCCTCCGCGACAGGCATTAGCGCCGGCAAGAGTAAGCCGCATAAAAGGAAAAAACGTATTGCGTAACCTGGCATAGGGCTGCGTCTCCGTGATGCAAGCCATTCTAATGCACAAAGGTAAAAAAACCCCACCAATTCACTGGCGGGGTTCGCAACCGGCTTATTCCTGCGACCAGAGCGACACTGCGCCCGCGCCGGTGGGCTTGCCGCTGGCAGGGTCGATGAGCGTTTCCTTGAGTACGATCGCATACTTGACCGCCCCGTCGCCCTTGCTATAACGATACGCACGCAAGGACCACTCCGATGCCCCCATGCCAAACGTCTTGGTGTTCAAGCCTTGCTTGACTTGACTGGCGAAAGCCTGGTAATCCTCACCGGGCCTGGTCATGTGCACAGCGCCGGTCGCGTTGAAGGTCATCAGGTTGTCGTTTTGGGCAGCGCAGTCCTGACGATGGAAGGCAAACGTCTGGCCGGCAAGCTCGCTTGGATCCCGCAGCAATGTGGCGGTTTTGAGCACCAGCACGTCCGTCGACCTCGCTTGCGTTGTTCCGCTCGGAATCTGGCACAACATCAATATGATGGGCATCCTGCCGTCGGCATTGTCCGATATGGCGAAGGAGCTGGAGACTGGTGCACCATAGATCACGGCGCCGGTTTGATTCGGCAGCTGGCTAAAGCCGATTTCCCTCTCGCCGAGTCCGAATGTCAGCTTGCCGCCAAAGACCGGCACGACGCCACTGCCGCTCGAATAGCGATACAGGACGTTGGTCGAAAGCGCAGAATAGTTTTCCTGATAGTCGGTATAACGCAGCGTGTAGGTTGGTGCGGTTTCGCTCCGCTGCGTCTGCACAGCGGCATCGATCGATGTCTGGAAAGCCGCCAGGTCCGTATCCTTATTCACCAGCGCCGGCAAGTCGTGTCCGACAACACTGAGCGGCACATCGTTGCGGATCCCCGCCGCCGCTAACTGCGCCAGATAGCGGGTAACGATTTCATTCTTTTTGCTCATCGCCAGCTGGTCGTCGGCCTGGGCTCCGCCCATGATTTCGAGCACCATCACCGGCCGCGTAATTTCATTTCGATCCAGTCTGCCCGCCCAGTATGCGACACCGCCAACCTCGGCATAGCGACCGAACAAATTCATATAAACAGTATTAACGAAATCCGCATTGCTCCCGCTATTGAGCGCTTGCGCCTCTGGACCGGACATGAATCCATCCACCACCGACTTTGCCCAGCCGTTGTTATTGTAGTCAGAGATCAAGCCAGCGGCGGTGGTTGGTAAATTGAGTGTTTCGAAGGAATTATTCCAGAAAGCGAAGCCGCCGTTGTCCGGCGCGCGTCCGAAGTAGGCCAGATAAAGGCTCTGCACCATGAGCGCGTGCGCAGTCGCTGTCGGCGGCGCGATGGGAGCGGATGCGCCCAAGCGCAGGCCTGCTGTACGCGTCGTTTCAGCACCGCCCCCACTGGAGCCGCCACAAGCTGCCAATACCGAAGCCAATAAGCTGGCTGATACAAGTTTTAACCACGACATATTTTATCTCCTGATGTAGTTGCCAAATAATACATTAACAACAATAGGATTTCAAAATAAACAATATCGCGAGCGCAAAACGGGCCACGGAATGCGAAAAGCCCCCACCTGCACAGAGCGCGATCTTGAGCGCGTTCTGGCTGGTGGGGGCTTTTCTATAGTGAAGCGCGGCAGTGCCGCGCTGAACAAATGGCCGCGA